>JAQTOF010000010.1 GCA_028713495.1 Candidatus Iainarchaeum sp. | reverse complement strand
TATATCAATCTTCTTCTAGTGTCACCTATGGATATCATAAGCCAGCACTGATTTGATAGATACGGTGGATAGCCACAATTAAACTGAGCTAAACTGTGCACGACCCTATTTACTATACATGGTCTCAGCTACTGCAACCCAAGATTTATAACTATAATCCAACAGATACACGTCATGGCGGGTTCTATACTGGAACGGACGCAAGAGATCGTCCAACACAAGCAAACGCAGGGGCTGCAGCTCCTTGCAAATGCACATGAAGCGTTCGGTGCCTCTGCCAGGCGAAGCCGCGCCTACATGCTCGGCAGGGATGATAAGGGCAAGGTAATTGATACCTATACTCCTGCCTCCTTGGACATCATTGTCAAGGGTTGGTTTGTCCAGACGATATTCAAGAAAGACGATTTAGACGCGCTTGCTGGCATAGACTGGCGGGACGTAGAAGCGATGATAAAGCAGCGCGCGGTGCCACAGAAGCCAGTGTCTGAGAGCGAGGGCCATATCATAACGGCCACCCGTCAGCTCAAAGATATCCGCCAGCAATACGAGCGTTCCCTGGGTAAGGACGATGCAGGGGATGTCAAAGCCGATGTAGCTAGCCAAGACCCTCAGGTGCTCGCTTTCTATCAGCTCAACATAGGAATGTCGAATAAAAGCAATACTGCTTCTGTCCAGGATATATGGATCCATATCAAGACCTTGGAGGGATTCAGGTCGATATTCGAGAATAAGAAGACCGCCCTCGGCCGCTTCGTCGGTCTGGGCCGTCTGGAAGAAGCCATAAGAAAATTCAGAAGCGCCGCGCATGCTCAGCCTGACGAGCGGTCTTTCGCTATAACAGCAGCATGCGCTGTCTTCAATTCTGTCAACGAGAGGCAGACCACATGGAAGAACAAGCACAATGCTGAAATGGCCGCGCGCACTTTCGGGAGGGAATGTTCCCTCAGGGTGGAACGTGACAGGTGGTTCCATGAAATCTGCAGGAAATGGGCCTCCAACGTGGGGCGCCTCCAGGAGTTCATGGAGGAGGATGAAAAGAAGAAGAACGTCCTGGCCGAGCTCAAGGAGAAGATACCGCCTTTATGCGCTCTTCAGAAAACCATAGCCGGGATGAAGGCCAGAAAGCATCAGACAGACGAGCACCGCACTGAAATCAGGCAAAAGGAGAACGAGTTCAAAACCGCTATCAATGATGCGCACAAGTACATGTGGGAGAAGGCGCACCTCTTCTCAAAGGATGGCGAGAAGCCCAGGCGTCTCACCGGCCACTACTTCTGGATAAACCGCTATCTTCTGCAGCGCGATTTCGAGAGCATGGCAGACAAGATAGACGGGCAGATCCTTTTCCTGGATTCCAACAAGCCCGGGTTTGTGCTTGACGCGCTTTCCCAGAATGTTGATCCTTATCTGGAGACCGCTCTGGGTGCGTTTAAGTTCGGTGTCGTGGCATTCGAGGCGAAGGACTTTAAAGAAGCCACAAGACAGTTTTGGGTGGTAGAATCCGAGATGTGCAAGATTGTCTATCCGCAGGCTGATAAGGATGAAAACAAAAACGGCTTACCTCTCTCTGAACACATCCAAAAAGGTTGAGATCGTCAGGATTACTGACAAGGTCGAGCAGGTGATCAAGGAGAGTGGAGTGAAAGAAGGGCTTGTTTTAGTGAATCCGATGCATATCACTGCCGCAGTGGTCGTGAACGATAACGAATCAGGGTTGCACAGCGATTATCTGAAGGTATTAGAGAGATTAGTGCCGTACAAAGCCGATTACCGCCATAACGACAGCGGGGAAGACAATGCGGCCGCGCACATCTGGAGGCAGTTGATGGGCCACCAGGTCACCATGGCGATAACGAACGGGAAACTTGATCTCGGGCCATGGGAGCAGATATTCTATTTCGAATTCGACGGCCAGAGGAGCAAGAGGATACTTGTGAAAGTGATAGGCGAATAGCTACTTCCCGAATATCAGTTTCCCTTTGTGGTATATCTTCACTTTGCTTCTGCCGTTGAGTGATATCTCGTCATAAGTTCCATTGAGATGGATCTCGCCCCCCATGACCTCCCAGCCAATACGCTTGACATGGCCGGCCACGGTGATGACCGAGTTCTCCCTTGAGATGCCTATCGTGTCCACATCGCCCTCGACTGTGATTCTGCCGCCTTTTGAATAACGCCTTCCCTCCTCATCCTGGCCGTCTATCCCTTTGGCGTTCCCTTTTATCACTATCTCGCCGCCGCACATCTCCCTGCCGACATGGTAACCGGCATCGCCTTCCACCACTATTCTTCCGGCACTCATCTTGAAACCCAGCTCCCTCTCCACATTCCCGAGCACCGTGAGCTCCTTGCCGTTGTTCATGTATCCAAGGCGGTCAAGCAAGAACTCCGGGTGGGTTTTCGGTATGGTGTACGCCAGCTCAATCCCGTTGTTGACCAGGGCGCTCAGGATCAAGCCTCCTTTCGTGGAAAACTCGTCGCTATAACGTTCGGGCGGGTAATCATGTTCCCTTATCTGCACCGGCAGGTCAAGCATCGCAAAGCAAAAATCACCCACGTCCGCAGCGCTATACCTGAATTTCGCGGTGAGTTCGCTCATCCTCCTATATAACGGTCCGTAGTAACCCCAGCGCTTTTGCTTTTCCCAGACCTTTATCATTTTCTGGACGGCTTCGGATGGGTCTTTTACGGTTTGCGGAGTTCTGACCGCTTTCTCGGTCTCAGGGGCGTATTTTGTGAATCTGTTCGCCATAGCGAGAGCTGGAGAATCCGCAACGACAATCTTTCTCGCTAACGTTCCAGCCATATCAATCCCACTCGAGAACCTTCCTAATCCATCCCGCAATCCGTTTCAGGGCCGTTGTACCGTCATATATTAATTCCTCTTTATGGAAGATTTTTCCGAGTTTGATGCCTTTCGGGATGCTTGCATAATCTCCTTCAAGGTGGATTTCGCCGCCCAGCATCTGCTTGCCGATCTGATCGCCAGCACGTCCTCCGACTGTTATGGCGCCGCCTGTCATCCGTTCGCCAATACTGTCATTGGCATCCCCACCTACGATAATGGCGCCGCTTTTCATCGAATAACCGACATTATCCCCGGCATTCCCCTTTATCGTGATAATGCCTCCAGCCATCCACCAGCCAATGCTACCGCTAACATGCCCTTTCACTGTTATCTGTCCGCCTTTCATGCCGTGGCCGACATCTCCGTCAACATCCCCTTCCACAATAATTGCCCCGTCTTGCATGAATTCGCCTAGCCTGGCCTCCGTATCTCCTTCCACTATGATGCTACCGCCCTTCATACCCTGGCCGAGAAGATAGCCGGCATTCCCTTTCACAATGATGTTTTTCGTGTTCTCGTAGCCGAGCGAGTCAGGCGCTATGGACAAATGGGTCGTATGGATAACGTAATCCGCGTCATCACCGTTGTTTATGAGCGCGCTGAGTAGCAATCCTGCCTTGCCATCGAAATCCTCGTCATTCTGGAATTCCGCGAGTGCGACGCTGAAATTCTCGACTTCTGCTGCAGAATATGTGAGCTGCTTGACGAAGCTCATCGCAGCTGCATAGCAGTTCTTGTTATCCTCATGAAGTCTTTCCCCGCCATACTCGAGCTTGCGGTATGCATTTTTCAGTTTTTTCAGCGTTTCGTTCTCAACAACCTCTACTTTCCTTACTGTTTTCTCGGTTTCAGGTCTATATCCCTTGAATCCTTTCACCATGGCCAAGGCTGGAACATCCGCACGTTCAATCCGTCTCGCTATCGCTCCAGTCATAATCATAACCTATCAACTATCGGTTTGGCCAGAAGCTAGGTAGCTTCAGCGGTGAAAATACCTCATCAACTATCAATTCGCCTTTGTGATAGATTTTGCCGCCATAGACGTCGTTAGAGAGCTTCGCGTAATCGCCTTCAAGATAGATCTCCCCGTCTCTCATAGTATTACCGACACTACCCTCGACATCCCCCTTCACGATGATCCGCCCGCCTTCCATCCCCAAGCCGACCATGAAACTAACATTTCCTTCTACCACTATCGTCCCGCCGGTCATTCCAGTTCCGACTGTGTTGCTGACATCCCCTTCTACTATTATCCGCCCTGCCGACATGCGCCAGCCTCCACTTTCGATATCACCTTTCACGACGATATTTTTCGTGTTCTCCCAACCAATCTCGTGGAACTGGCCAAGGGATGGTAGGGTATGGACGACGTAATCAGTATCGTTTCCATTATTTATCAAGGCACTGAGGAACACACCAGCTTTCATAGAGAACTGTTCCTCATCCCGGAATTCGGCAAACGCAAGGCTCAGCCTCTCGACATCCTTGGCTGAACATTGCAAGCCTCTCGCTCTTATGAAACGTGATACCTCCGCGTGATACATGCTCACATAGAGAAATGGGCATGTGTCCCACATCTCTTTCAGCTGTCTCAGCGTTTCATCAACGATTTCACCTTTTCTCACCGAGTGCTCGGTTTCCGGGTTGAATTTCGTGAACCGGTTCGCCATAGCAAGGGCTGGAATACGCGCATCTTCGCTCCGTATCGCTATCGCTCCAGCCATAATCATCACTTGTCGACTATCAAAACTCCCTTGTGATAGATTTTACCGTGTTCGATGCTATCCGCGATGCTTCGATAATCGCCTTCAAGAAAGATCTCGCCGCCTCTCATCTCCAAACCGATTGCCCCACCAGCATCCCCGTTCACGGTTATGGAGCCGCCTTCCATGCTTTCGCCAATCCAATCGCCAGCATTCCCTTCCACTCTTATCGTGCCGCCTTTCATGCAACGGCCAACATCACTGCCCGCATCCCCTTTCACGGTTATGGAGCCGCCTTCCATGAACTCGCCAAGATTATCGCTGGCATTCCCTTCCACTATCGCCGCGCCGGCTTTCATAGTGCAGCCAAAAGCCTCGTCAACATCACCTTTCACGATGATGTTTTTCGTGTTCTCGTAGCCGAGCGAGCGGGGCAGCACATCCAAATGGGCGCTATGGATGACATAATCGCTGTCCTTTCCGTGGTTTACCAAAGCGCTCAGGAAAAGGCCTGCTTCGTCGACAAACCATTCCATGTCCGAATCACCAAGCGCGATGCTGAATCCTTCGACATCCTTGGCGGAATATCTCATCGGCCTCACTCTGTCCAAGGCTTTCTTCCAGTAATCCATACACGCCTCATCTGGATCAAGCCGTATTCTGAACGCCCGTTTCAGCTTTTTCAGCGTCTCATCCTCAACTACCTGGACCTTCCTCACAACTTTCTCTTCCTCAGGCTTGTATCCCTTGAATCCTTTCGCTAGAGCAAGGGCTGGAACTACCTGAATGGCTGGCGCTCTCGCTATTTGCATTCCACCCATGGGTTAAAGTGTGTTAATAAGTGTTTAAAAATAGACTACTTTGCCTGTTTTGCTGTCGAAAATGCCGCGTTTTTCAGGGTTTTTCTCAACCTCATGCTTAACGACGAGCTCCTTGCCGCCTGCAGGAACGATAAATAGATGCTCAACCTCTCCGCTTTCGCGCTTCAATAGTATGGAATACTTGCTTTCTGGCTTGCCTGTCTCGGCATCTACATACCCATACACGACGAAATCCTTGCCTATGCTCTTCAATACTCTTGCCTCTTTCTTCCCTTTCGCGCCCACCGCTATGACCTCGTCAGGATATTCCATAGCATCACCTAATACGGCTCCTCAGGCATGAAGTCAGCGCTATCCTGCTTCTCAGACAATGCCGACCAGCCGTTCCTCCTCAACCATCTCCTCTTCTCCTTATGGTCAGGCATCACCCTCCCCACAAGCTCCCAGAACCTTTTGCCATGGCTCCGATACTTGGTATGCGCCAGCTCATGCACTATGACATAATCAAGTATGTCCTCAGGAACGAAAAGCAACCTGAAGTTCAGGTTTATCCTTCCATCGCGCGAGCAGCTCCCCCATCTTGTTATCGCATCCCGGACCTTCACGTCGCGTATCTCGCTCTGGAAATGAGCCTGGTTGATCTTAGAGACGCGAGCGACGAGTTCGGGCATGACCGCTTTTGTTATGTTTTTCCGGACGAGCGAGGATATCTTTTGTTGTTTGTCTGGATGCGAATCGTTCACCTTCACAACTATCCGCCCGCCATCGTTCCTCACCCCGAACTTCGTTCCATCAACAAAAACTATCTCGAACTGTTTCCCCAGCGCCTTCACCTTCTGTCCGTGCGAGAATTCGCTCTTCCTGCTGCTCTCAGGGCTCCATCTGCCTTTCTCTATGGATTTTATCGCGCGTCTGAGCAGGTCGTCGCCTATCTCTTCCCTTTCCTTGGTCGGCCATCTCGCAGGTACGCTTACCACTATGGCACCGTCCTTGAGCCTGGCCGAGGCATTCCTGTTCCTGCTGAGGATGCGGTTTATCGCATATGTCCTGTTGTTTATGACGACTGAATCCACAAAACATCTAAATCGCTAAAGGCTTTTAATCTGTGGCAGAGACGTCTATCTTATGCGATGCGAAGAGAAGGTGAAGGGCGGCAAGCTGGTCTGCATAGAGATCGTGCCTAAAGATGGCAAAGCCGCGAAGGTCAGGATAACCGGAGATTTCTTTTTGCACCCTGAAGACTCGATAAATGCGCTCGAGCAATCATTAGAGGGAGTGGATTTGACGAGCGGAGAGGACGAGATAGCAGCGAGGTTGAAGAAAGCGTTGGGCCAGGCCCAGCTCATAGGCGCATCGCCAGAAGACCTTGCAAGGATATTCAAGAGGGCATCATCATGAGATGGCGCATCATAGATTATTCTGAGAATGACGCTTACATGAACATGGCCATAGACGAGGCCATAAGCGAATCCATCGTCAAAGGCGCTCCCCCTACGATCCGTTTCTATGGCTGGAAACCCAGCGCGGTATCCATAGGCTATTTCCAATCCCTAGAGCATGAAGTGGATATCAAGCATTGCGCAGACCTGGGTATGGATATCGTAAGAAGACGCACCGGTGGTGGGGCGGTCTATCACGACCATCAGGGCGAGATCACCTACAGCGTGATCGGCAAGGAAGATCTCTTCCCAAAGGACATCATTGCTTCCTATCGCCTCATATGCGGATGGATAATCGATTCGCTCGGTCTGCTTGGAATAAAAGCAGAGTTCAAGCCCATAAACGACATAGCTGTAGGAGAGAAGAAGATCTCAGGCAATGCGCAGACAAGGAGAGGTGGCGTCCTTCTCCAGCACGGCACCATCCTGCATTCTGTGGATGTCGACACCATGTTCTCGGTCCTGAAAGTCTCTGACGAGAAGATAAAAGACAAGATGATCGCGACTGTCAAGGAGCGCGTGACATCCGTCTCCCAGCAGAAGGTCATCTCCCGCGACGAATTATATGGCGCTCTTCTTTCCGGATTCACAAAAGGCAAGGATTTCGGTCTTGGAACCATCACCGATGAGGAACGCAACCGCGCTTTGGAGCTGGTTGAAAAGCGCTATCTCACCAAGGAATGGAACGCGATGCGCTAAGTTTTTAACCTATTTCTGCCTATCCCAGCCATGGCAAAGAAACTCTTCATAGTCGCATTGTTATTGATCTGTCTCTTCTCTGTCGCTTTCGCCCAGTCCACTGACGAGCAGAAAGCCCAAAGAGTGGCCGAGAAGGCCGCAGCCACGCTCGGCTGGCCGGAAACCATATACACAGATGAAGATAACACTGATGGCGTCCCAGGGACCCCATTCGTGATAGCCGAGACCGAAGAGGGTTCTGACGCCGACCACCACGGATATATCACCATGCTCGGCACAGACATCGAGAGCGGATTCTGGCTCGGCTTCATGGACGAGCAATTGGACGCGGACCGCAGCAGCTTCCTTGGCAGGGATGCAGCCATAGTTTCTGGAGGCAAGAACTGCAATCCTCAGGGCCTTATCAAGATCCTCAGTGAGATGGTCACCGCCTGGTTCGAGGGCATATTCGGCGAGTCAGATTCAGAGGACAAGGGATGCGTCTATGAGAGCGGCGTGATCGCATTCACATGCGGCAAATACATGATGGTCGCCATAGACAGCTGGGATGACGAATCCACAGGAGCGGAAACCGAGATCGCAAGCGCATTCTACCAAGCTGCCCAGGAAGAGGGCATCTGCGAATACGGCGACACAGTGGTGATATTCGCCGAACCGAACGATAGGGGAGGCAGCCTGCTGATAAAGGACGCAGCGGCGATGGGCCAAAGGATCAATCAGTACTACGGAGTCAACGCTTTCGGGGAGAAAGCGCCGTTCATATACACCTTCCGTGATGCGGATGGTTCGAAAGGCGATCTGGACTGGTACACGCTTGACTCGGCCGAGAGCGCTTACGTTGACGCCCAGGGGGAGGGAGACGATGTGCAGTTCGCCATAGACGCCACCAAGAAGGCATTCAGCGGAGCAGACCTGCCCGAGGACATCTATTTGGAGAGGGTGGTCGTTGTCTTCGCAGGGGATTCCACCCAGAACGATCCGAATGCGGTGTTCTCCAACCAGTGCACCTGGGAGGGCGACAACTATTTCGTGGAGGTGGATTCCTCCACAGGCAAGCGCAAGATATACACCAAGAGCTTCATCACATTGAGCGAGAATAGGGAGCTCGGCGGCTGGGTGCATGAGTTCGGCCATTCACTCTATTCCAAATATGTGCGGCCAGTCAACAAATACACCATAAGCGACCGCTACAACTACGCATCCAACAATCGGAAATATGGCGAAGTCGGATACTGGGACCTGATGGGCTCAGGAAGCCACTGGGGTAAGAATGACGGTGAGATACCCACGCAGATGTCGAGCTTCACCAAGGTGGCTGCCACCTGGCTCGACTTCTTCCGGGGCACTGTCAACAACACATATTCGCTGAAAGCGCTGGAGAGCATGAAGAAGGGCGATACTGTCCTCACGATAGACGATCCGCTGAGCGCTGAGCCAGAAGCCTTCTACATAATAGAAGCGAGGGACAGCAACGCCTATTTCGGGGCCCCCGCATCAGGCGTGATGATATACAAAGTTGCCTATGAGTTCGGTCACCACACGGTGAACAACCTGCTGACCCAGAGCAGCCCTAACGGAGCCACTAACGCCGCAGGGCAGGTCTATGCCAAGCCGACCCTTTATGCGACATCTGGTCCTGGCTCGGTGTACCGTAACGTCCCTGGAAAGTTCCAGGTGAAACTCGTTTCACAGACAGACAATCCATATACCGCCAGCGTCTCCATAGAACCGTTCGATCCTGTGAGCCTCATCGGCGCCATCGTAGCGCCAGGCCTTCCGCCCATAAACTTCCAGGGCAATCCGGCATCCACTGAGAACGCGCTTCCGGAGACCATGCCCGACCAGGACCTGCATGCCTATGATGACCAGGGCAACCATGTCGGCTTGAACTACGAGACAGGCGAATACGAGCTGGGGATCCCAGGTGCCATAGCCTCAGGCGATTTGAAGGACGATGCTGAATGGATATTCGTGCCTGAGGGAACGAACGTCAGGTACGAGGTCTCCGACTACAAGACACAGAGGTTCCTCCAGACCTATCCGCAATATGCGGGCTATGCCCAGCCAGCGACCTTCAACACCACCATGGTGAGATACGACGCCTCGGGCAACCGCTATGAGGCTGACGCTGGTCCGGGTTCTGTCGCGACTGGCCAGAACGTGCAGATAATATCGCCGACAGATTCGTCGCTGAAATATGAGAAGAAGGACATATTGGGTTTCGGAAGCAATTCCATGTGCCCGACTTCGGCACTGCTCGTGCTGATGCTCGGTGCGGTTTTCGTTCTCCGCAGAGGACGATGACATGTGCGAACTCCTAGGCCTTTGCTTCAGCAAACCCATCAAGCCCAGCATATCCTTCATCGGGTTCAGGAAACGCGGCGAGATAAACAAGCACGGCTGGGGGATCGCATTCTACCCTGATTCATCTGTGCAGGTGATAAAGGAGCCCATAAACGCAGGCGCGAGCCGCCTCTCCAATTTCCTGAAGGACTATGACAACATGCGCTCCAAGATAATCCTGGCGCATGTCCGGCATGCCACTGTGGGCAGCCATCTCCGCAAGAACACGCACCCGTTCCAAAGGGAGCTTGACGGCAAGGAATATGTCTTCGCGCACAACGGCACCCTGAAGGGCTACCGCAAAAGCCTTGCCCTGGGCAACTTCAGGCCTGTCGGAGACACTGATTCCGAGCATGCGTTCTGCTATCTTCTGGAGAGGATAAGGAAGCGTGGCATACGCTCCTGGTATGAGAAAGACTTCGCCTGGCTGCTTTCTGAGCTCAGGAAGATAAACAGCTATGGCTATTTCAACTGCCTTCTCTCTGATGGCGAGCACCTGTTCGCCTATCGCGGCTATGATGGCAAGAGGGAGCTGCATTTCGTCAGCCGGGTCCCCCCATACGGAAAGGTCAGGCTCCTGGACCAGGACTTTGAGATCGACCTGGGCGCCGACAAGGATCAGACGAAGCACGGATTCGTGGTCGCCACCCGTCCGCTCACGTCAGAGCCATGGGTGCCGTTCTCCTCAGGCCACCTGATCGTGTTCAAGGACGGAAAGATGGTCTTCTCGGATATCATCAAGAAGCAGTGATCATTCGGACGATATCTCTATCCGCCCGAATCTTTTCGGAAGGTCCAGCCGCACCGCTCTGACCAGGTTCCTTGCGGTGGCCTCGGTGAACTGCTTCACTTTCTTGCTGTTCCTCACGAACGCCGGGTCCGTCACCGTATTGTACTGCCCGCCATGGGTGATGTAGGTTATCCCGAAAGGCGTGAGCACATAGCCCATCTGCTGGAAATAGTGGAATATGTCATGGGCGGTCTTGAAAGCCCCGTCCTCATGCCCTACGACAAGTATCGCCATCGGCCTTCCGGCGCATGGCGCCTTACCCTTGGTGATCTGGAGGTTCTGGATGCAGGTCGTACGATCGAGGAAGTCCTTGAGCCTGGCGCTCATGCAATTCCAGTTTATCGGAGAAGCGATCAGCACGCCCTTGCTCTTCAGCAGCATCTGGTGCAGGATCGACATCTCATCTCCCTGGTTCCTGCAGGGGAAGGTGCATGCCTCATCGTGATTGGAGTAGCAGCACCAGCAATGCTCCACGTTCACTGAATTCAGGTCCACTCTGCGGTATCTCACCTTCTCCTTCTTAAGCACGGCTTCAGCCCAGCTGACCAGTATATTCGTGTCATGGCCGGCGTGGGTGGAACCGTTTATGAGCAGGATGTCGAGCTCTTTCCCATCATAGGCCAGGGGCGCCTTCGCCTTCTCTGGGATGAACTCTGCACGAGGGCTGGAGCACTGGGGGCATTCCTTTGGCGGCCTGCTGCCGCTGTACCTGTAGCCGCACACCCTGCATACCCAGATCCTCTTCATGTGGACCGTCATTTCAGCGCCGCCTTGCCAGCCATGCAGAAATATTCGCCAGTGAATCCCTTGATCTTCTGTACAGGGCACATGCCGCACATGCAGCCGTATCTCACCAGCTTGCACGATGATTTGCCATCCATGCAGAAAAGAAGGTCGCCCTTCTTGCGCATGCAATCGTCATAGGTCGGGCATCTGGCGCAGATGCATTTCAGCTTCAGATCCTCTCCTTTCTTCTCCATGGCCATCATCTCCATAAAACATTCAGATATACAGCGATATGGCCAGCGCGATATGGATGAGCGCCAGCCCGATGGCGACAGCCGCCAGCCTGTGGTGCCAGACGATCGGTATCCTCACCTTGGTATGATAGTTCAGGAGGACCACTATGACCGTTGCAGCTATCGCAATCCCGGTGGCCAGCCCGAGCCACATCACCACCGGCTTGCCGAAAACAAGGGAATAAGCGATGTCCTTCAGCATGCCGTCATCCCGTGACTGTTACCGTTCCCTGCATGGATGGGTGGATCGTGCAGGAATACGGATAGCTGCCTGGAGCTTCTGTGAACGTGTGGGTATAACTCTGTCCGTTGCTGAGCGTCGACGACTCGAACACGCCATTCATCTTCAGATGGTGCGGCACGCTGTCATCGTTCACCCATGTGACGGTGGTCCCCTGCTTCACGGTCAGATCAGCGGGCTGGAAAGCGTAACCGCTTATGTGGACAGTAGAGGTCGCTCCAGTCCCTGACGGTGTACCGCTCGGAGTACCTGTTCCGCCCTGCGTTCCAGTTCCATACCCGCCCGTTCCGCCCTGTTGCGTGCATCCAAGAAGCAGCAACCCCAAAGCCAGGAGCAAAATGATTTGTTTCATGCCCAGCCCTCGGAGCTAAAATATTTAAACCCCAGCAGGTAGTAATCGGATATGAAGATCCTAGATGCAGCTTTGATCGTGGCGATCGCAGCCATAGTGCTCATATTCGCCTTTTTCATGATGAATCCGGCTCCCAAACCTACAGGAGATTATACCGCTTTCGCGAAATGCCTGACCGAGAACGGCGCGAAGATGTATGGCTCTGAGCTATGCACGCATTGCGAGGACCAGAAGGAGTCGTTCGGAGACAGCTGGCAATATGTCACCTATGTCGAATGCCATGCTCCGATGGGCGGCCAGAACCAGGCATGCATAGACGCAGGCATAACCGCTTACCCGACCTGGGAATTCAAGGACAAAACCCGCCACGTGGGATTCATGGAATTCCAAGAGCTCAGCCAGGCGAGCGGATGCCCGCTCAATGCTACTGGATGAGCTGCAATTCCTTCCCCACTTTCTCTATCTTCTCTAAGGCGAAGTCCAGATCGGCCTTGCTGTGCTCGGCGGTTATCATGGTCCTTATCCTCGCCTTGTCTTTCGCCACCATCGGGAAGACTATAGGCAGGGCATAGACGCCCTCCTCGAACAGCCGTTGGCTCATCTGCCTGGCCTTGCCTGAGTCATAAGTCATGACCGGTGTTATCGGAGTCTCGCTCCCGCCCATATCGAAACCTAGCTTCTTCAGCTTCTTCTTGTAGTATCTGGTGTTCCTCCAGAGCTTCTTCACCAGCTTGTCGCTTTCCGTGAGGAGCTCCAGGGCGGCTATGGATGCGCCGACAGTGGCAGGTCCATGGGCTCCGGTCAGCAGCCATGTCCTTGACTTGTTGAGCAGGAACTCTTTGTTGATCTTGGATGTCGCGATAAGGCCGCCCATGGTGCCGAAAGCCTTGGAGAACGTGCCCATCTCGAAGTCCACCCTCCCTTCCAGCTTGAAATGGTTCACTATGCCCTTTCCGTGGTCGCCCAGCACGCCATCTCCGTGGGCGTCATCCACATAAGTGGCGCAGTCATATCTCTCTGCCAGCTCCACTATCCTGTCCATGGGTGCTATGTCGCCGTCCATGGAGAACACGCCATCGGTGACTATCAGTATCCTGTTGGGCTTCGTCGGCCTTGCGGTCATCTCCTTGAGCTTGGCTTCCAGGTCGTTAGTGTCCTTATGCTTGTATATCATCCTCTCTGCCTTGCTCAGCCTCACTCCGTCTATTATGGAGCCATGGTTGAGCTCGTCGGATATCACCACATCGCCCTCCCTGAGCAATGCAGGCAGAGCCCCGCTGTTAGCAGTGAATCCTGTATTGTAGTATATCGCATCCTCGGTCTGCTTGAACTTGGCTATCAATTCCTCCAGCCTGAGGTGCAGCTCCATGGTGCCTGCGATCGGCCTGACCGATCCGCTTCCAGCCCCGTATTTCCTGACCGCGTCTATGGCCGCCTTTTTCAGCTTCCTGTGGTTAGCCAGTCCGAGATAGTTGTTGGAGCATAGCATGACCACCTGTTTCCCATCCACCGTGGGCTTGGCGCACGATGGGCCGTTCAATGTCCTCGGGTTCCAGAGCAGGTTCTGCTGTGCGAGACTATCCAGCTCTTGCTTCAGCTCGGCTTCAAGTTTCTTGTTCATAGAAGTCACCTTTCTGGTTTGACATTTCGCGGCTGGCTTATAAAATCTGTCTTTTTCCAGCCATCATTTCGTCTTTTATCGTAATCCCATATGGCGATGGGCCAGATTTAAAATCTCTTCGTTCGCTAATCTGGTCTCATCGTGTTATCCCATCCGAGGTAATATTATGGATAAGATGCTCTCAGTCTGGAAAACAGCCCCGAAAGAGGGCCTTGAGCTGAAGGATACTGCCATTCCGAAGATAAAGGATGATGAGGTGCTGGTCAAGGTCAAAGCGACCTCCATCTGCGGAACCGACATCCACATCTACAAATGGGATGAATGGGCGCAGAACAGGATAGGCAAGAACATCCCCTATATCTTCGGCCATGAAGTGGCCGGCGAGGTAGTGGAAGCAGGCAAGAACGTCCGCGGGGTCCATGTCGGAGACCATGTCTCTGCAGAGACGCACATCTCCTGCGGCTACTGCTACCAATGCAAGACCGGCAACGAGCACATCTGCCAGAACGTCAAGATCCTCGGTGTCGATACGCAGGGGACATTCGCTGAATACCTCGCTTTGCCCTACCGCAACGCATGGGTGAACGACAAGAAGATCCCACATTGGGTCGCCACTGCCCAGGAACCGCTCGGCAACGCCGTCCACACCGTCTTTGATGGCGAGATCGTAGGCAAGACAGTCACCATATTCGGCATGGGCCCGATAGGCGTCTGCGCTGCAGGCCTGTGCAAGATCGCCGGTGCAGCCAAGATAATCGCCATAGATCCTGTTCCGTCGCGCCTGAAGTTCGCCAAGGAGTTCGGCGCTGACGTGCTCATAGACAATTCGACAGACTCCAATGTCCAGAAGCAGATAATGGACGCCACAGACGGCCTGGGAGCAGATGTGTTCCTGGAGTTCGCCGGCTCGCCTGCTGCCATGAAGCACGGCCTTGGCACCCTGAAAGCCGGGGGCCGCGCATCCATCCTTGGCATATTCCCGAAGCCCTTCGAGGTGGACGTCACCAACGACATCGTCTTCAGGGGCATCCACATCGGCGGCATAAACGGAAGGAAGATGTTCGACACCTGGTACAAGGCAAAGGCGCTTCTTCCCAAGATCGGCCTTGAGAGGATCGTGACCCATCGCTTCAAGCTCTCGGAGATCGAGAAAGGCTTCGATGTGCTGAAGAGACGGGAGGGCATGAAGGTCGTCCTTGAGCCCTGAAGCCAGACACCAATCTTTTTTATTCTATCCTTCTATTTCTAATCAGGTTGATATTGTGAACACACTACAGATATTCGTTCTGGCTTTGGTGCTTGTGGGTGCGGTCTTCGCGGTCGCACCGCTTCAGGTCTACGATGACTATGGATACAGCGACTACGGCTACGACAGCTCCAGCTCAGGCTGCTGCTGCGGAAGCGGTGCCATACTCGCTGTGCTCAGCGGCGTAGTACTGCTCCAGAAAAAGAACTGACATTATCTCTTTCTATATAGGTGGATAGCCTTCCCGAGCGCATCCTCAGCTGTTTCCATCACCGTTTCGGGCATCGTCGGATGGGCGTGTATGGTCGCAGCCAGGTCCTCCAGGGTGGACCCCGTCTCTATGGCAAAAGCCGCTTCTGCTATCGATGCATCTGCTCCTGCCCCTGCCATATGCACCCCAAGGAGCACACCATTCTCGTTCGCGATGATCTTCACAAAACCTTCGCTCGCGTTCATGGTGTTCGCTCTTCCTGAAGTGGTGAACGGTATCTTGCCTATCCTGGTCTTGTATCCTTTCTTCTTGGCTTCATCTTCTGTCAGCCCAACGCTCGCAAGCATCGGCTCTGCGAAGACCACCATCGGCATGGCGCGGTTGTCAAAAGCGCTCTTCAACCCGGCTATGCACTCTGCAGCGACCTTGCCCTGCCTGAAAGCCTTATGCGCCAGCTCGGCCCCAGGGGTGATATCGCCTATCGCATAGATATTATCATCAGCGGTCTTCGTGGTGGAATCCACGACCACAAGGCCTTCCTTATCCAGCTTCACCTTGGTCTTCTCCAGTCCAAGGCCTTCCAGGTAAGGTATCCTGCCGGCTGCCACCAGCATCTTGTCGAATGCGATCCGTTTCTCTCCCTGTGGTGTTTTGACGACAGCATTCTCGCCTTCGATCCTAGTCACTTCGCTATTGAATATGACCTCTCCGCCAAGCTTCCGTATCCCCTTGAGCAAAGCGTCGCTCAATTCGGGTTCCATGGCCTTCAGGAGCCTCTCGCCTCTGTATATCACCGTGACTTTCGAGCCGAACTTCAGGAACATGCAGGCCATCTCCGCGGCGATATAACCCCCACCCATCACTATCATGCGCCTGGGTATCTCGCGGAGGGCAAGCGCGTCATCAGAATCGATTATCCTTTTGTGGTCATATGGCAGATTCGGCAGGCCTTTTATCGCTGTCCCTGTGGCTATGACCGCTTTCCTGAACTCTATCGTCCTCATGCCTGCTTCTGTCTCTACTGTGAGCGTATTTGACGATGTGAAGAACGCCCTGCCATCTATGACGTCCACTCCATTCAACTTGCAAAGGGTCGTTATCCCATCCACAAGCCCTTTCACCACATTGTTCTTCCATGCCTGGGTCTTGGCGAAATCAAGCGACAGGGTAGCGTTTATTCCCATCTTCTTCGCATCCTGGCCTCCTGCCGTATACCTCAAATCAGCAGCATGGATGAGCGCTTTTGAAGGGATGCAGCCCACATTGGTGCATGTTCCTCCCAGCTTGTCCTTCTCTATCAGCACGACCTCTTTCCCCAGCTGGGCTGCCCTTATGGCTGCAGTATAGCCGCCTGGCCCTGCGCCTATGACAGCCACATCGGCCTTCGTGGATAATTGACCCATGACCATCAGATCATCTCCACCAGCATCAGGTCAGGGTCCTCGAGATGCTGCTTCACGGTGTTCATGAACTCCGTGGCAAGGGCGCCGTCCGCGACCCTATGGTCGAAACAGAGCGAGATGCCCATCACCTTCCTTGCCTGTATTATGCCATCAACGATCAACGGCAGGTCCCGTATCCTGTGGATGCCCATTATCGCTATCTCTGGCGGGTCGATTATGGGAGTGGAGTACATGCCCCCGACGCTCCCGACGTTCGTTATCGTGAATGTGCCGCCCTTTATCTCTTCCAGCTTGAGTTTCCTTTCCTTGGCGACTGCCGCCAGGTGCTCTATGTCCTGGGCGATCTCCACTATGGACTTCTTGTCGGCATCCTTCACCACCGGCACGATCAATCCGTCCGGCGTATCCACGGCTATGCCGATGTTTATCTCCTTCTTCGCGACCAGCTCTCCCTTGTCCGGATCGAAATGGGCGTTGAAGCTCGGGTATCTCTTCAATGCGATGACGCAGGCCTTGACGACGAACGGGAGATAAGTCAGTTTCACGCCTCTTGGCTCGAACATCCTCTTCTCCTTCTCCCTGAGCATCACCAGCTTGGTGACATCCAGGTAATCCATGCCGCAGGCGTGCGGTATATGCGTCTTGGAGTATGTCATCCTCTCGGCGATGATTTTCCTCAGGCCGCTGAGCGGTATCCTGATATCTCCTTCTGAAATGGTTATCTGGAACGGAGCCTGGGATGGGGCCCCTTTCGCTGCTGGCACTACTGCCTGAGCGGTCGGCTGTCCTGCTGCCCTCCGGACGTCCTCATCTGTGACCCTTCCGCCTGTCCCTGTGCCTGGAACCTTTGCGATATCTACGCCCATCTCTCTGGCGAGTTTCCTTGTGGACGGGGTTGCGAGGGCTGCACCACCGCTTACAGATGCGGGCGATGGAAGTAACGCAGGGCCTTGTAGCAGCGGTGTTGCCTGTTTCTGTTTCGGTAACGCGAGTGCTGGTGTTGTTTGTGCTGGCGCGGTTGGTTTTGTCGGTTGTGGTCCGCTTTCCGCTATGACGATGAGCACCTCGCCTACCTTTATCGTGTCGCCTTCCTTGAAATTCATCTTGGTTATCTTTCCGCTGGCAGGGGAAGGCATCTCTATGACAGCCTTGTCTGTCTCCATGTCAGCGATGATCTGGTCTGCTTTGACCGTGTCGCCTTCCTTGACGTGCCATTTCACTATCCTGCCCTCATGAATCCCTTCGCCGACATCCGGGAACCTGAATTCAATTGCGATAAAAACACCTCAGAATTTTGCAGTCTCCAAAATACCTTTCAATATCCTTTTCTTGTCTGGGAAATAGTAATCCTCTTCCTTGGGATACGGGATGGTTATGTCCCAGCCTGTCACCCTCTTCACAGGCGCTTCCAGGCTCAGCAGAGCCTTCTCTGCTATCCTTGCCGCGATCTCAGCCCCGAACCCGAGCGTCTTCGGAGCTTCATGCACCACGACTACCCTGCCGGTCTTGTTAACCGAATCCATGATAGTGTCCCAGTCGCAAGGCGAGAGCGTCCTGAGGTCTATGTGCTCGACAGACACTCCCTGGGTTTCTGCTTCTGCCACAGCATCCATGCTCACATAGCTCATGGCTCCCCAGGATATCAGCGTCACGTCATCGCCTTCCTTCACTATCTTCGCCTTTCCGATATCAACTGTATATCTCTCTTCAGGCACCTCTTCCTTGAAGGCGCGGTAGAGCCTTTTCGGCTCGAAGAATATCACCGGATCAGGATCGTCAAGGGCTGCTGCCAGCAATCCTTTCGCGTCATATGGCGATGCAGGGCAGATGACTTTCAGGCCCGGCAGGTGTATGTATATGCTCTCCAGGCTCTCGCTGTGGTGTTCCAGGGCCTTTATGCCGCCGCTGTAAGGCAGCCTAAGCACCATCGGCAGGGTGATCTGACCTCTTGTCCTGTTGCGCATGCGTGCGAGGTGCTGGATCACCTGGTGGTATCCTTCGTAATCGAATCCCTGGAATTGTATCTCGGCGATGGGTCTCAGGCCCAATGCAGCCATGCCTATCGCAGTGCCTATTATCCCGTTCTCTGAAAGAGGGGAATCTATCACCCTGTCCTTGCCGAACTTCGCATTCAGGCCTTCAGTAACCCTGAAGACGCCGCCATCTATGCCGACATCCTCGCCCATCACGACGACCGAGTTGTCTTTTTCCATCTCCTGCTTCAGGCAGAGATTCAGGGCCTCGACCATATTGGCTTTCATCAGTATCAATCCTCGAAACACTCCTTCATCTGCTCTTCCAGGTTCTTGGTCATGGCAGCATAGACGTACTTGAACATGTCTTTGGGATCCTGCTTGAAGGCCTCTGCCTTGGTCACCGCATCCTCTATGAGCTTGTCCGCCTCATCATGGACCTTCTTCTCGTATTCCTCGTTCCATACGCCTTTCTTCTCCAGATATGCCCTGAATCTCTTTATCGGATCGCGTTCCTTCCAGTACAGGACCTCATCATCCGAGCGGTATTTCTTCGGATCGTCAGCAGTGGTGTGCGGACCCATCCGGTAGGTTATGCATTCCACGGCCCTCGGCCCTTTGCCTGCCCTGGCGGCATCAGCAGCCTCCTTGATCGCCCTATAGACAGCCAGCACGTCATTGCCGTCCACCTGTATGCCGCTGAATCCATAAGCCAAAGCTTTCTGGGCCAAAGTCTCTGAATTCGTCTGGTTCTTCCTGGGCACGGAGATCGCCCACTGGTTGTTCGATATCACGAAGACGCACGGGGCGTTCCACACTCCTGCGAAGTTCATCGCGTCATGGAAGTCGCCCTCGCTCGTGCCTCCATCGCCGCAATATGCTATGCATGCGCATTTCTCGCCTTTCATCCTCAACGCATACGCTCCGCCCACTGCATGAGGGAGCTGCGACGCTATCGGCACCGCATATGGGAAAACACGGAGGCTCTTGTCAATCCTCATCCCTTCTTCCATACCCATCCAGGTCAGGTTGACCATGTGGAGCGGCGCCCCTCTTATATGATAGATGAACCATTCGCGGTATGTCGGGAAATGCCAGTCCTCGGGTTTTGACGCCAGGACGCTTCCTACTGATATGGCTTCCTGGCCTTCCAGCGGGGCATAAGTGTACATCCTTCCTGTCCTCTGGAGCATCAGGCATTTGTGATCCCAGAGCCGTCCAAGGACCATGAACCGGTACATCCTGTCCAATAATTCGTTCGGCAGGCCCGGGTCCAGCTCTGCGTCAGCATTTCCGTCCTTGTCAAGAATTTGGAGGTATTCTACTTTTCCCTCGTACACCGTGGTCCGTGGCATGGCTATCGATTACATAACAAGCGCTAGGTTAATAAGAATTCGCCGGGCCTCAGCGCGTCCCGCGCTTCCTGCTTCTGCGTGCTTTGCCGCCTGGAACCGGCCTTTGCGTGAGCGCGTCTGCTTTGACCTGTTCACCATCTTTGGCTAATGGATTGGCTCCCTTCGGTTCATCCCCTGAGATACTCGGTGGCGCCGGTGCAGGTTGGTCTTTTTCCTTATCTGCGTCCCTATCTTTCTCCGAAGTCTCAGCTGGCTCAATCGGATGTATGTCCTTCCATCTCTGGATCCTTGCTATAAGTTCGGTAAGCTCCATATTCTCCACCTCATATTCCGCTACCCATCCAGCTAGTCTGATGGCTGAAAGTGTTTATAAATAGTTTGGCGTGGCTTTATCCTTCTGCTGTCAATCTGCTCTTCATCTTCCCGGTCATGAACGGTTCCGCAGCCTTGTAAGAGCTCCGTACGAATGGTCCGCTAGCCACATAGGAGAATCCGATAGAATAAGCCATCTTCTCATATTCTTTGAATCTCTCCGGTGTAACATACTCGCTGATCGCGATATGCCGTGGTTCTTCGCTCGGCCTTAGGTATTGCCCGATGGTCACGATCTCCACTCCTTTCTCATGCAGGTCTTTCAGCGCTCTTTCCACTTCGCTCGCGTTCTCCCCGAATCCCACCATCAACCCGGATTTCGCTATTATACCCCCTGAAGAAAGCTCGCGCACCATCTTCAATACTTCCAGCGACCTGCGATAGCTCGCTCTCCTGTCCCTTATCGCAGGAGTGAGCCGTTCCACGGTCTCGATATTGTGCGATATGACGTCA
This sequence comes from Candidatus Iainarchaeum sp., assembly GCA_028713495.1. Classification (GTDB taxonomy): domain Archaea; phylum Micrarchaeota; class Micrarchaeia; order Anstonellales; family Bilamarchaeaceae; genus Bilamarchaeum. Next base: position 2,871 of record JAQTOF010000010.1, on the reverse strand, counting down.
GGCTTCGCTTCAATCAATAAAGAAAGCGCGTCCCGTTTCCCGCTAAAATCAGGGATCAATGTCTCAACGATGAGTTCCGGCTTCAGTCTCTTTATCTGCCTCACGCATTCAGCGAAATGCGATGCTCCGCCATCAGGGAGGTCGTCCCTGGTAACGGAAGTCACCACCACATACCTGAGATCGAGTGTAGCTAGCGCATCTGCGAGTTTTTTCGGTTCGTCTTTATCGAGCGGAGGCGGTTTCGCTATCGATTTGACAGCGCAGAACCTGCACGCCCGTGTGCAGTATTCGCCCATTATCATGAATGTGGCCGTCCCCTGCGCCCAGCATTCATGCCTGTTCGGGCATCTCGCGCTCTGGCAGACAGAATGGAGGTCGTTCCTGGCCATGAGGCCGGCTATATGATCAGAAGAAGGGTTCCAGGCATAGCGGACTTTCAGCCAGGATGGTTTGGCCATGCCTTGATTATCAAGCCAATGCTTTTCAACCCACGCGGCTCAGCTTCCGGATCTCTTCTACATCTCTTTCCAATCCGTCACGGTTGACTCCGCGCTGGTGAAGAACTCCTGATTCAAGGACTTCCACGGCCAGCTGCGTCGTTGGGCGGCCGCATCCAGCGAATATATGAACGGCTTCGGTGATGGCTACTCCGCTGAGCACATTCTTCCTATTCATGAGCAGGTCATGCGTCCTCTCTGCTTGCCTGATACCGAGCCTTTTCTCGAAAACATGCTCAACTACCAGACTGGCGACCATAAGTACCGGGCCCAACCACGCCATCGCGTCGCCGACGTACTGTATGGCCCTTACCATACTTGCATCCACGCCCAAAACTTTCGCGACCCCAGATGCCATGAAAGTCACAACTCCCACCGCCAGACTCAGTATGGCGGCCTTTTGCATCTTCCGTGCGGTGCACGTCACTGCCCAGGATCTTTCGCGATTCCCATGTTCCAGTTCATCCACCAGCCTAAGCTCTGATTGCTGGGATTTTGCTTTTCCTTGCATGAGCTTGGCATAAGCTGCCTCGCCTCTTGGATCGTATGTGAAACTCGTTTCTGGCGGCAGAGGCTTGGATGACCAGTCTACCTTCTGCGGTTTAGAACGTCTGCTCTGCATTTCACGATGAGTTGTACGCATGTTATAATTTATGTATAAAAGGGTTTTTAAAGCTGCCCTGGCCTGCTGCTTTTGGCTGATAAGATGTCCGGCTCTTTTGCCACCCAGACCTCGTAGAGAGTGATAGTGCCCTGGGTCTTCCGGTTTATCCTGACAGTGAATCCTTGCATGCGGTATTGCTGGGCTATCCTCTCGGCTTCCAGCATGTTCTGCGTCCTGGCCATGCATTTGTATTTTGTCGGCGTGGTTATCGGTCCTTCGGGGATTTCCGGGCGGTCCATGGAAAACCCTACACAGGTAATTCTTAAAAATAGAATAATTGGGGTCACTGAGATTTGAACTCAGATCAAAGCCTTTTGCGCAAACGATCTGATCTCGTTTGACCCGAAGGCTCCAGTCTACCAGATTAGCCCATGACCCCGAACGAATCTAATCCATGAGGTTGGTAGGAAATATTTATAACTCGCGCGTAGCGGCCCCTTCATACGAAGTCCAGCCACTTCACGAACCGTTCATCCTTGCCGCTCACCACATCAAAGAAGCCTTGGCGGAGCTGCTTGGTGATCTCTCCTGGCTTGTCACTTATCTTGCGCGAGTCCACGCTCAATACAGGTGTTATCTCTGCAGCCGTGCCGCACAAGAACATCTCATCCGCCGTGTACAATTCGTCACGCAGTATGGAGCGTTCCCTAACCTTGATGTCCATCTCTTTGGCAAGGGTCATTATTGTCTCTCGTGTGATCCCTGCCAGGACTCCATCATACAGCGGCGGTGTAACCAACTCGCCGTTCTGCACTATGAACAGGTTCTCGCCAGTGCCCTCGGACACGTGCCCTTCCTCAGTCAGCATCACGGCTTCATCATAGCCCTCTTCCACTGCCTCGACTTTCGCCAGCACTGAGTTCAGGTAATTCGCGCTTGCCTTCACATGCGGCGATAGTATGGTGGAGCTTATCCTCTTCCAGCTGGATATGCCGCAGGATATGCCTGTCTGAGCCTTCTTGCCGAAATACGCGCCCCACGGTATGGCGATTATGGCCAGACTGAACTTGCGCCCCATCACGTTGATGCCGATGTCGCCATAGCCTACGAAGGCGATGGGCCGGATATAACATTCCTTGAGCTTGTTCATGCGTATGAGTTTTTTCGTGACATCGCACATCTTATCCACGCTGTAATCGAGGCCGAACTGGTAAGCCTTGCAGCCGTTGGCCAGTCTTTTGTAGTGGTCCTTCATCCTGAAGACAGCCGGGCCGTCCTCGGTGTTGTAGCACCTCATCCCTTCGAATATGGCGGTCCCATAGTGCAATGCGTGCGTCATGATATGGACATTGGCTTTTTTCCAGTCCACGAACTTGTTGTCCATCCATACCTTGCGAGCGGTTCTCATGATTGTGCTAACTCCCTTGCGGTTTTTTAACCTTCGTTGCATTATCCTGCGGGAGATAGTATGGCGAACATAATCATGTACACTTCCACGACGTGCAAATTCTGCGACAAGCTGAAGGTTTTCTTCAAGCAGAACAATCTCGCATTCGAAGAGAGGAATGTCAAGCTGGATCCAAAGTACGCGCAGGAGCTTCTCCAGAAGAGCGGCGGATACGGTGTGCCGGTTAGCGATATAGATGGCACCATAATCGTGGGATACAATCTACCTAAGATAAAATCGGCGCTCGGGATGCCGTGAGAGTTCAGCCCTCGTAGTAGAAGTATTCCCCTGCATTCCTCTGTTCCGTATCCAGTTGGCTTCCA
>JAQTOF010000009.1 GCA_028713495.1 Candidatus Iainarchaeum sp. | reverse complement strand
ACATGAAGCTAGGATGGCTGAACAGTTCGCCTGCCGAAGCCAAGAAGGCGCTGGATGACATGCTCAAGGTCCGCGCCTACAGCGGCAACGTGAGGAAATACTACGAGCCCGTGATAGTCATATACTGAAAGGGTCGAAGACGATATTCCCTATCGCTTCCTCCCTTTTCATCGGTTTTTTCCTCTGCAGGGCATCGTCTATCAGCTGCCTGTCGAAGCCCACGACTATCCTGCCGTTTATCTCAAGCACAGGCACGCCTCCTTGCTGGCTCTTCACGACCATCTCTTTTGCCTTGCCCTGGTCCCTCGAGACGTCATGGTCAGTGAATTTGATCCCCTTCTTGGTGAGATACTCTTTTGCCATGGTGCAATAAGGACAGGATGGCGTGGAATAGACTATGACCTCTGGCACTGCAGATTTCGGCGGTTCGGTTTTGTTCTCCATATGCACTCCCGTAATAGACTGCGCTTGCTTAGATTTTTAATCCTAAGACAGGAGGTAACATGACAAGACGGGGGTATAACGATACCAAAAAAGAAGAAAACTACAATCAAAGAAGCCCAGAAGTGTTCCAAGACCGGCCTGCCTGAACTAGATTCCGTAATGGGTGGCGGATTCCCAAGCGAGTCTGTCGTCCTGCTCGCCGGCTCTTCAGGAAGCGGCAAGACACTGCTCTGTTTCCAATGGCTTTTCGAAGGCGTCAAGAACGGAGAGAACGGCATATACATATCGATAACAGAACCCCTGTTCAAATCATTGAAGAACCTGGAGACCATGCGTTTCTACGACCGGGAGGTCATAGAGAGCGAAAAAGTGAAGCTGATCGACATCCGTGACATCTACGGCGAGCAGCAGTTAGATTATGAGAAATTCCTCCATTTCATAGAGAAGCAGATAGCAGAGACCAACGCGAAGCGGCTCTGTATAGACTCCATAACCGCTTTCTCCTATAATCTAGGCGACAAGGCTGCCATAAGGTCATTCATATTCGATCTCGGCAAACTGCTCGGGACCCTCGGCTGCACAACCGTCCTGACAAGCGAAGTGACTGAGAGCAAGAAGTTCTCGGTATATGGTGTTGAGGAATTCATCTCGGATGTCATCATACGGCTGGATCAGTTGCGTATGAAAGGGGAGATAGAGAGGATAATGCAGATAATAAAGGTCAGGGGCAGGGCCTATAAAGCCGGCGACCTTTACTTCAAGATCGCAGATGACGGCATAACGGTGTTCCCGCATCTCTCGGTGCCGCTTGAATACTCCTCTGCCACTGAAAAGACATCATCAGGCCTGCCGCTTCTGGATGAGATGCTTTTCGGCGGCGTTTTCAGGGGCTCAAGCACGCTTGTGGCCGGTTCGACAGGGACGGGGAAGACGTTGCTCGGCATCCAGTTCCTCATCGAGGGCCTGAAGAATGGCGAGCCTTGCCTATATGCCGGGTTCGAGGAAAGCAGGGACGAGATATTGCGTAACGCGAAAGGCCTCGGCTGGAACCTGGAGGAATACGAGAAAGATGGCCTCCTCGTGCTGCGCTGCTCCTATCCGAACGATAAATTCATACAGGAGCATCTGGCGGACATCTGCGATATAGTCAAGAACAAGAAGATCAAGAGATGCACCGTCGATTCCTTGTCGGCCCTTTCCAATTCGTTCCCTGAAGAAATCTACCTTGGCTTCGCGAAGAAGCTCAACGCCAACCTGAAAACCAATGGCGTGACGACCGTGCTCACGAAGGAATCGCCCATGACGATGGGCCGCACCCCGCTGACAGAGAACGGCATCTCGGCCATAATAGACAACATACTCCTATTGCGGCATGTGGAGATGGAAGGCGAGCTGAACCTGGTGCTTAATGTGCTGAAAGCCCGCGGAAGCCCGCACAGCAAGATGCTGACGCGCTACATGATAACCAGCAAAGGCATAGGCATCGGCGCGTCGCTTGCAGGGTACGAAGGCATCATGACAGGAGTCACAAGGAAGGTCTCTGAGAGCGTCGAGGAAAAGCTCGAGGTCGAGTTCAAGAGGTTCCTGGGGCCCATGGGCGACCAGGTCTTCGGGGAGCTTTCACAGAAAGGCCTTTCAGAGGAAACCCTCACACGGTATGTGGATTCCCTTGTGCGGGACGGCATACTGAAGGCCGATGATGCGAAATCTTTCAAGGAGAAGCTCCTGCAGATCCTGAAAAGCGGCACGAAAACCTGAGCGGCCTACTTCTCTTTTTTCTCTTCCAGATATAATATGGAACCGATGAAGATCCACACGTAGTCCAGCATGTAGAGATAGTTCACTATGTGGTCTGAAGTATACTGGCCGCTCGCGTTCAATTGGAAGAACCAGATATCCGCGATGGCAACCACTGAGGTCGAAAGCCCTATGAGAAGCCATGCCCTGCCTATGGGTTTGGCGAAGAAAGCCACCAGGACCGGGATACTGAGCGCGAACATTATCGTATCCGCCATGATATAGCCGGTGTACGTCACGTTCGCAAGGATTCCTCCCTCACCGTGCATGAGGTTGTCTCTGAGAAGGGGAATGGTGAACGCGCTCGCCGCCAGATAGATGACGACAGCGACTATCGCGGCTTTCCTATGGAATTCGATGTAGTCGAATGCGAGGTATAGCCCGTAGATGAAAGGCAGATATCCTGCTACCCAGAACACGTCTGCGAACGACGGGAGCGGGGCCTCGATCTGCAGTATTATCTCGTAAAATGCCCACACCACCTCTGCGATGAGCCAGAACAATTCCGAGATCGTGAAGAAGAAAAATATCTCTGCATCCTCGCTACCATCTTTTTTGAGCGATCGATATGCCCTGAACAGGCCGATGGTCGCAAGCAATGCGACCAACACAGTGAGTATATCGACCAGACTTCCGAAGTAATCAGTTCCCGAGAAGAAATGGAAGATCCCATAGAGCATCGCTGAAAGCGCAAGACCGGCCGAAAGATAAATGTATTCACGTTTCATTCTACACCTTATTGCTATACGGTCTCAACACAATATAAAAATATAAACGTATAAGCCTCCTCATGCGGATCCGGTCAAAAATAATCATCCTCCTCTTGATAGTGGGCCTGATACCCCTCGTGCTTTTCGAGATACTATCCATCGAGGTCATCAAGGAACAGATGCCCGTGCTTCCGGAAGGGCTCCTCAACATACTTTATTCGCTTTCCGGCATGCTGGCAGTGTTTTTCGCTTTGTTCATGGTCCTGGCCGGCCTGGTGATTTCCAACAGCATCACGAAACCCCTGGAAAAACTCACGAAAGTGGTGGATGACATAAGCAAGGGAGCGCTGGAGAGCTCTATCAACCCGAAATTGAAAGAATCGCATGATGAGATAGGCGACCTCGCCAACGCCTTTGACAGGACGCTCGTGAGCCTCAAGCTTGCCATGAAACAGAGCTCACCTGAGCTGAAGAAGCGGCTGGAAGAGAAAAATGCTAGCACAAAAGAGCTTGCTGAGACCGAGCGGCTTTTCCATGCCTTCATGAGCTCCACGCGGATGGTCGCCTGGATAAAGGACACAGAAGGAAGATTCGTCTATGTCAACAGGTCGTTCGAGAAGACATTCAACAAGAACTTGCAAGAGCTGGTCGGGAAGACCGATGCAGACATCTTCCCGAAAAAGATCGCAGAAACCCTCCATGCCAATGATGCAGAAGTCCTACGGACCGGCAGGAATATCGAGACCGAGGAACAGGTGCCGGCTCCTGACGGAACACTCAGGCGCTGGCAGGTCTTTAAATTCCCCCTGTCCATTGAATCCGAACGCAAGTATATCGGAGGCTTCGCACTCGAGATAAAAAAACAGCGTTCAAAAAAGTGATTGCATGGACAAGAAAATAGCGGATTCCCTTGAGATGGCGATGAAACGGCATGAGAAGGGGGCAGTCATAGCACTGGAGATCCCGTCGGATATCCGCGTTAAGGCGAATGCCACCTCAATGGAGCTTCTGGCGCGCATGAACTACGGCGGTGTCTACATAAGCTTCCAGATGCCGTTCGACACTGTTCTTTCCGATCTGAAAAAGCGCGGAGCATCCACCGACAAGCTCGTGTTCCTGACCTGCGATGAAAAAAAGAAAGGCGATTCACGGTGTATCCTGGTCCCCAATGGGTGCGGCATCAGCGAGCTGGTGCGGGCGATCGGCGGCAGTGTCCAAAAACTGAAAACCGCGAAAAAATTCATCTTCATCGATTCGATGTCGGCATTCTCAGCTTCCAAACAGCTGGCCGACACATTGAAGCTAGCAGAATATCTGAACCGGCTCGTGAAAGAGCGGGAAATCAATGTGGCCATCCTCAGCTTCGATTCGAAAGATCTTGTCCATAAAAAATTCATAGAGGATATCGCCATCCATGCCGATGAAATTATAAAGCTATAAAGCGAATAACGAATATCGGAGGCGATTTCGTATGGGAGTACTTTTAGCCCCAGGTCCGGTACCTGTCCTTGAAGAGATATCCAAGGCCCAATGCAAGGAGATGATAACCCACAGGAGCAGCGAGTTCACCAAGCTCTACGGAGACCTGGTCACGCGCCTGAAAGGCTATTTCGGCGCAGAAGAAGCTTACATCATAACAGGCTCAGGAGCCCTTGGCCTAGAGACCCTCATACTCAATCTTTGCGATAAGGAAGACAAGGTGCTTTGTCTTCCCAACGGTGAGTTCGGAGACCATCAGGTCACCACGGTCAAAGTCTATGCCAATGCCATAGCCCACCGCCAGGAGGACAGCAAAGGCTGGAACCTAGAGCGCTGCAAGGAGCACATAGACAACAGCGGTGCGAAAGCCCTTGCCATGGTCTACAATGAGACCAGCTATGGCGTGCGCAACCACATAAAAGAGATCTGCAGATACGCGAAATCCAAGGGCATGCTCACCATCATAGACGGCATATCAGCCTGGCCAGGCACCGAATTCAACATGAAGGATTATCATGTCGATGCGTTCGTAACAGGCAGCCAGAAAGGCATAGCCGCGCCTCCAGGCATGGCGCTCATCGGCCTGAGCAAGGATGCGGTGGAACGTTATACGAAACGCGCCTCCATCCCGAGCTACTATTGCGACCTGAGGCGGCACAAGAAGCGCTACGAGCAGGACCAGCAGACGCCGAATACGCCCGCTATCACGCTCTTCTGGGCATTGCAGAAGGCGTTCGACGTGCTGGACCGCGGCGGAGGCCTCCCTGGAACCGTGAAAAGGCATTCCGAGGCTGCAGCGCATGTTCGCAAGCGCCTGATCGGGATGGGATTCCCATTGATCGCAGAGAAAGGCTTCGAGTCGAACACCGTGACCGGCTTCGTTTGCAAGGATGCTGAGCAGGCCAAGGGCATAAAGTCCAAACTAGCCAGCGAATATGGCATAAAGATCGTCGGTTCCCGCGGCAAGTTCAAGGACAACGGCCTCAGGATCGCTCACATGGGCAACTTCAAGATGCAGGACCTGGACGCATGCCTGGATGACATAGAGAAAATCCTCAAACAACAGTGAAAACGATTAAATAGCTTAACTGGCTTAAACGGTAGGATACCCATGGACTCCGCGACCGCGAACATCAATAAGCTCGTCTCCCTCACATTCGATGAGAATCCTGAAGTGCGCAAGCAGGCAGCCAAATCATTGGGCGCGCTAGGAGATCCGGCAGCGGTCTTCGCCCTGGTCGAGCTCACCTATGACAAGGACCCGTCGGTCCGTGAGGTCGCCCAGAAATACCTGGAGAAGAAAAAGCAGACCGAACCAGAGCTCATGTCCTTCGCCACCATATTCTCCAGCGGCGCCAAGAAAGAGGAGAAGGGCGAGGAGCCTGAAGATGCGAGGGAGAAAGTCCTGCGTCCGATAACCCAGATATTCGAGAGGCGCCTCGGCAAGGAGAAGGCCGAGGTCGCCAGGAACAAGATGATGCCGACCATAGAGAAGATATACCAGAAGGCGCACGAGCATGGCGGCAGCAAGAAGAAGCACGAAGAGGCAGGCAGGAAGGTCATGCAGGAGTTCCTCACCAGCTACCTCGAGGTCATGTCCGATCTAGACAGCATCGGGGACGGCACCCATCACCTGCCTGAAGCCCCGGCCGTCCAGCCACCTCAGGAGCAGCAGGAGATTCACGAACCTGAGATACACGAGGAGCAGCCAATCCAACTGATTGTCCAGGAGCAACCGGTCCACCGACCACAAATACCAGAGCAGCCGCCCAATGCCCTGTCAGACCAATTGGAGGAGGTCGGCAAGCAATCAGGAGAGCTGGACAAGGTCTCCACCGAGATAGCCTCGCTTGAGACCCAGGAGATGGAAGAGCTCAAGGAGCGCCAGGAGATAGAGCATCTACCGGACACGTTCTTCAAGAAGGCCTATGAGACCATGATGCTGTCCGGCGGCGATGAGGATGTCATGCACCAGGAGATGGAGAAGATGGCGGCAGAGGCCAAGAGGGAGATTGGCCTGGCCTTCAGGCTCGCCAAGTCCAGGTTCAAGGAGATGAAGGTCACCAACATCACTAAGATAAAGGACGGCATGCGCAACATAAACACCGACCTGCTCATAGTGAAAGGGGTAGAGCCGATAGAATACCAGAAGACCAAGAAGGTCAAAGCCATGGCCACGCGTGTCGTGCTCAACGACGACTCCGGCAACGAAGGCGTCCTATACCTCTTCGAAGATCGCGGCACCGGACTGAGGCCAGCCATGCGCATAAAGATCGTGAAGGGCATGGTCAAAGTGTTCAGGGGGGAAACCGCGCTCACCATCAGCAAAAACGGGAATGTTTATATTGTGTTGTGAGCGTTAGTATCTCACGCATTCTAGGTGTCATAATGGACCTCACAAAATACGAAGTCGCACGTCTCATAGGTGCAAGGGCCCTTCAGCTATCGATGGGAGCCCCGCCCCTCATAAAGGTCGCCATGGGCGGATCCTCCTTCATCCAGATAGCAGAACAGGAGCTGGATAAGGGCGTCATCCCACTGAGCGTCGTGCGCACCGAAACCACGGCCTGAATTCATTCTGCCAGGTTTATCTCGTAATTGTCCCCTTTTATCTTCAACAGCACCCTTTTCTCTGCATCTATCCACTGGTACTCAGGAGGGGCGTCATCCATCCTTATCTCCACTATGAAGACTTCTCTGCCATCGAGCGTGTCCTTGCGCACCACCCTGTAGTAGGTATCAGAGACATGCTCCTCCATGCCGCCATAGTAGACATACATAGAGCTGTTCCAGTGCCATCCTTCTTCCAGGGCGAGCATCCACGGCCTGAACAGCAGTATGGCTGGGTTTGCGAAGGCGCTGTTATACCCGAAGTTGTCCATGCCATTCTTGTCGACACAGGTCTCAGACACGTTCACGCTTTCCAATAACCTTATCCTGGTGCAGTTGCCGCCTTCCAGGATCGCATATGTCATGTTCACCTGGGTATCGTTGATGGCATATGTATAGACATAAAGCTCGCCCGGCTTCAACTGGAATTCAGTGTTCTTCTCAAGGGGTTCTTCCTTGAATATCAGCTTCGCACCCTCGATATCCGGCTTGAAGATGAATGCCGAGATCGCGACCATGAGAAGGAATATCACCACTGTGCCTAGCACCGCGGGTTCCAGCTTCATCTCACTGCCCCCTGGCTATCTGGCCGAATCTGGCATAGGGCTTGGACGTAGGGCTCTCCAGCCTCTTGAACACGACCTGGGACAGCCTCATGCCTGCATGGATCTTTATAGGGAACGGGGCGAGATTGACTATCTCAAGGATCTGGCGGTTGTCGCTGCCTGGCTGGACGATTGCGCTGGTGGTATGTATGATGATGCCCATCCTGGCATACCTGCTCCTCCCTTCCAATGTGCCCATGACGTCGTCAGGCAGCTTCAGCCTCTCAACAGTCTTGCCAAGGCATAGCTCCCCTGGCTTCAAAGTGACGGATTTGCCCTTCTTCAGCTCAAAGGCCTTGTCGAACCCTGTCTCTTTGAGGTCCACTATCTTGCCTGCATATTCAGCCTTGAAGAAATACCACTCGTCGCTCAGGGTGAGGTCCACGCTGGCAGGGCCGATCTGGCTCTCATCCAGTGGTTCTATCTCTATCTTGCCTTCCTTGAGCATCTTCCTAATGTCCTTGTCTGAAAGTATCATGACAAATTATCTCCCTCAGACTTAAAATATCTTCCCGGCGGCTATTCTCCATCGATGAACACGAAAGAGACCGAGAGGGTACAGAACTCCTTGCGCTCTTTGGATATCGCCTAAGAAGGAATATCCGTCCCTTCAGATGGGCCGTCGGTTTTTATCGTATCAAGATCAGCTAGTATCTCATCCAGCCTGCTGCCATAGCCTGCATAGTAGTTCCATTTCCCATCGCTGAACTCATAGAGGTCGCTATCGGTCATCACGAACACGATCCGGTACGTCTCCTCATCGCAACCAGCATCCCCGTCAGCGCAGGTCTGGAACTCATCGCCCATGCTACCCATGTATTTGCCGTCCTGGGGCTCGAAGAAGACCGCATCGGCCAGATTCTCATTGCTTATGTCGCTTGAAGAAGTGATGTTCGCGCTTGCGAGCATGATTATGCAATGGCCTCCCCATTGCGTCCCAAGGATCTCGTTCCAATAGCATGCCGCATATGGATTGAGGTCCTGCAGGTTCCCGAGCGTCCTTCCCTGGGCATTGTCATAATACCAGCGCATGTTCGTGCTAGTGTCTTCGTAGATTGTGTAGCTTCCGATGCCACGCTCCCAAGCTTCAAGCTCAAGGTCCTGGCTTCTGAACCTGTTGAGCACAGCCTTGAAGAACAGCGAGAAATCCTCGCAGTCCCCGCCTTTCCTTGAGATTATCTCATCGATGGAATAAAGCCTGTCTCCGGTCGGATCGATTTTGTAGATTATCCCGAGCCGGTCTTCCATCAGGTAGGATATGCAGCCGAGATTGAGCGTACCTCCCTGCTCGCAGCCATCCTCCACATTGCTGATGAAGCGATCCACTTTCAGCGTGCTTGGCAGCTCGGAATTATCAGTGAACCACTGGATGGACTGGTTTATCTCCTCAGCCATGGCCAGCGTCTCGTTCCTTATGGCAGAGATGTCCTGCTGTGCTTCCTGCAGGGTGGTCTGGGCTTCCTCAAGCTCGCTTTGTGTCTCGTTCAGTTCAGCTTCCAGCTCGGTTATCCTGTCGTTTTTGGCTTCCAGATCAGCGGTCAGGTTCGCTATCTCGTCCTTCTGGAGCGCGATCTCATTCTCCCTGTCTTTCAGCGTCGCTCTTGTCATGTTGAGCTCCTTCTGAGTATTCTGGAGGAGGAGTTTCGTCTGGTTCAGTTCAGACTGCAGTGCCGTTTGCTTCGCTGAGTTGTCCGTATAATTGACGATAAGGAGGACGCTGAGCCCCAGTGTGATGAGGGCGAGGAATGCTATGGCGACATGGACCAGCTTCACTGCCATAAAGAGCGTTCTTTATCTAGGTTTATAATCGTTCCAATGCATATGATATTCGAGTGAGGGGCAGGCAGCCAACGCTTCGCAAGAAGTGAGGAAGTTCTGCCCTCTGATAGGATAACGGGCTTTAAGGGCTCGAAGGACGGTACAGAAACGAGACCCGAAGGCGCAAGCCAGGGATGAAACGAACGTCCTTCTATCCAATGACGGAGCAAGGAGGTTTTCCTCCGCTTAGTCAAATGCTGCCTGAACACTGAAGGCAGACTATGCCCCTCACTTATCTTCTCAAAATCAGGCCATCTTCATATCAGGGCCCATGCCAGGCATGCCGCCCTTCATCATTTTCTCCATCTTCTTCCTGAAGCCGCGGTTCTTCTTGAACATGTTCATCATCTTCTCGACTTTCTCGAACTGGCCAAGGAACTCGCGCACCTCTTTCTCCGTGCATCCGCTACCTTTCGCTATCCTAGCTATCCTGTTCGGATTGCTCTTCAGCAGGGCTGCCTCCCTCTTCTCCTGCTTTGTCATGGAGTTTATCATCGATTCGAACTTCTTGAGCTTGCCTTCGCTCTGCTGGACCATCTCTTTCGGAATGTCCGCTGCGCCGAGCATTGAGAACACATTGCCCAGAGGACCGAGCTTCTTGGCAGCCTTCAGCTGCTCATAGAAAGCTTCTATGGTCAGCTCTTCGCTCTCCAGCTTCTTGACATCTGTCTCTGTAGATATCTCCTTTATCCTCTCCATCAATGCCCCGATATCAGGCACACCAAGCAATCTCCCCACGAACTTCTCTGAATTATACACTTCAAAGTCAGCAGGCTTCTCACCAAGCCCTACGAAAGATATCTTGGCATCTGATGCTGCCACAGAGCTCAGCGCCCCACCTCCTTTCCCAGAGCCGTCCATCTTCGTGACTATCACTCCAGAGAGCGGCACAGCACTGTTGAATTCGGTCGCCTGCTTTCCTGCTATCTGGCCGATATCTGCGCTCACCACAAGATAGCTCTCGTCAGGCTTGAGCTGCCCTGCTATGGCCCTTAGTTCTTCCACCAAATGGCCGTCAAATGCGCTTCTACCTGCAGAATCCACGATTATGATTTCCTCTTTTGCCTTCTTCATCGCATCCTTGACTATGACTGCAGGGTCTTTCTCCCCTTTTATGGTGTAATAGGCAGCTCCGACCTGTTTGGCGAGCTGTTCCAATTGCTCCTGGGCCGCAGGCCTGTCGGTATCAGCAGCTATCAGGCCGACACTAAGGCCTTTTGTCTTGTAGAAATGGGCGAGCTTCGCGCATGTGGTTGTTTTACCAGAACCATAAAGCCCGCACATGAGCACCCTGTGTTTGTCCAGCCGTGGCGAATATGTCCTACCCATGAACCGGACAAGCTCCTCATAGACGATTTTCGTGACGTGCTCTTTGAGCGTGAGCGATTCCACCTTTTCGGTCTTGAGCGCCCTTTCCTCTATCCTTTTTGACAGACCAAGGACTAGCTTGACATTGACATCGCTTGAAATAAGCACCCTCTGGAGGTCCTTGATCAAAGCCTTGACGTCATCGGCATCCACATATGGCTTGCCAGTGAGCTTGGATAGGGCCTCCCTTAGCTTCTTTCCTAGGTCCATGAGAAATCGGTGATACGGTTATCTGAAACTTCTTTTAACCTTATCAATACAACTTCGGCGGGAGCGCCACCTCCCTCTCGCTAGTTTTTTAAACATTTATAATGAAATAGGTCATCAGACTCGTTTTCGGAATTCTAATAATCAGATTAGACTTTCTGAGGTGGAATACTATGACAAAGCAAGTAAGTGGAGAACAGGTGTACGTACTTCCCGAAGGCTCGCAGAGGGTTCTCGGAAGGGATGCGATGAGAATAAACATCGCGATAGGATATGCTGTGGCCAACATAGTGAAGACCACTCTGGGCCCGAAAGGCATGGACAAGATGCTTGTCTCTGACCTGGGCGACATCGTGATAACCAACGACGGCGCGACCATCCTCGAGGAGATGAACGTCGACCACCCGGCAGCCAAGCTGATGGTGGAGATAGCCAAGACGCAGGACAAGGAGGTCGGCGACGGAACGACCACCAGCGTCGTCATCGCAGGCAACCTGCTCAGGAAGGCAGGCGAGCTCCTGGACCAGAATATCCACCCCACGGTGGTGATCAAGGGTTACGAGCTGGCTGCCAAGAAGGCCGAAGAGACGCTCAACAAGCTCGCAGAGCCTGTCACACCGGCAGACAAGGACATCCTGAACAAAATCGCCCTGGTCGCCATGGGTTCCAAAGGCATAGGCAGCGATGATGAGAAGAAGAAGATCGCGACGATAATCTCTGACGCCGTGATGCAGGTCTCTGAGACCAAGAACGGCAAGCACAGGGTGGATCTGGACTTCATAAAGATAGAGAAGAAAGCAGGCGGCGAGGTCATGGATACTGAGCTCATCAGAGGCGTGCTCATAGACAAAGAGGTTGTGCACACGGGGATGCCCAAGAACGTGAAGGATGCCAAGATACTCCTGTTGGACACGGCGCTCGAGATAGAGAAGACCGAGACAGATGCCAAGATAGAGATAACCTCTCCTGAGAACATGACAGCTTTCCTCCAGCAGGAGGAGAAGATGATGAAGGAGATGGTGGACAAGATAGCGGCCACCAAGGCCAACGTATTGTTCTGCCAGAAGGGCATAGACGACCTGGTGCAGCACTTCCTTGCCAAGAAAGGCATAATGGCCATCCGCAGGGTGAAGAAGAGCGACATGGAAAAACTCTCCAGAGCCACCGGAGCAATCCTGGCCTCTAGCCTTGAAGGGCTGAAGGAGTCAGACCTAGGTTTCGCAGGCACTGTGGAAGAAAGGAAGGTCGGCGGAGAGGCCATGGTGTTCGTCGAGAAATGCAAGGACCCGAAGTCGGTAACGATATTCGTGCGCGGAGGCACAGACCACGTCGTCAGCGAAGTAGAGCGTGCAGTGGTCGATGCCCGAGGAGCGGTCTCAAGCGCACTCCAGGACGGCAAATACGTCGTAGGCGGAGGCAGCGTGGAGATGGCCCTCAGCAAGGAGCTCCAGAGCTATGCCATGCAGATAGGCGGCAGGGAACAGCTGGCGATACAGGCGTTCGCCGAGTCCCTTGAATCCATACCAAGAGCGCTTGCTGAGAACGCAGGCATGGACGTCATAGACACCATCGTCGCGCTGAGAAATAAACACAAGGAGAAGGATGGTAGGGCCGTGGGTGTGGATGTCTTGGCTGGCAAAGTCGGAGACCTCAGGGCATCAGGCATCTATGAGCCGGCCAAGGTCAAGAAGCAGGCCATCTCGTCTGCCACAGAGACCGCAAGGCTCATCCTTAGGATAGATGACATAATCAGCTCCAGGGGAGGCAGAGGCGGCGGTCCGGGCGGTCCTGGCGGCATGCCAGGCGGCATGGACATGGACTGATTTCCTTCTTTTTCATTATTTTATTTCTTCTTTTCGTTCCTCGTTTTGCTTCTTTTCAACACTTTTTATTTGTGGTAGAACGTATCAAAAAGTATATATTTAAAAACCCTTCCAGGCACAATTACTTCTGATACTCATGGCACCAAAACTCAAATTCCCAGGGGAAAAAGGGCCGGACCCTTCAGGATTTAAGCCGAACTGGCCATCTCTTCCCGACAAAAGCCGATTCACAGCCATTCCGATAGCAGATCCGGATACTAATCCGTCCCTTGTCATGGCCAGACAGAGCAGCTCCAGACAATACGATCCTGTCCCCATGTCCCGGGAGGAACTGGCCAAGGGACCATACAGGCGGGTCTCCAAAGACATCTACGAGCTCGATGGCAATTCGCACAATGGCTCAAGAGGCATTTCCCTTCCATCCCGGGTCATATGCGTGGAGGACGGGGTAAATATTTCCCACATGCTGAACGGTGACAGCCTGGATAAGAATTACGGCACGTATCTCATCACGTGGGACAAAATTTCCGGATTCAGGAAACTTCCCAAAACCTCAGCTGAGCCGAAGGGCATCACCATGCAGGATATACAGGAGTTCAGGCGGGATGCCGAAGCAGCCGCGAAAAAGAACCCTGGAGGCGAGGTGGACAGATTCATCAAGAACCACCCTGCCTTCTACGATGATCCGGTCATCAAGGTCAGACCCAGCGATATCATAGAAGCCAAAGAGCTCAAAAGTCCGCCACCTATTCCGCACAGCGTGATTTCAGTGACTGTCGTGGAGCTTTCGCCCAGTAACGTCTTGGACGTGACATTCAACGGGGAGAGACGCGGCGAAACCTATACCATAGGCTACGAACCTCCGCTCGGAAGTTCCAAAGGCAAGCTGGTCAAGATGGCGACTGGCTCATCCGAGAAGCACGATCCTTCAAATAAAGAACGTTCCGCATTCCGCACAGCGGTATGCAAAGCACGTGACTTAGGCAACGAAAAAGTGAAGCTTTTCCTGAGACAATATCCAGATGCCATCGCCTAGTGAACGCGCACGATTATCCTAATTTTTAATCTTTCCATGAGCAAACCAGTCATGGATTCGGCTATCCACATTGTCATATCCGGCGGTGTCCAAGGCGTTTTCTTCCGTGCAGGCGCCCAGGACCAGGCCAGGAAGCTCAACCTGTCAGGCTGGGTCAGGAACACGCCGGATGGCAGCGTCGAAGTCCTTGCAGAAGGCGGGCGCAACTCATTGGAACAACTCCTGGACTGGTGCTACCATGGTCCTGCAGGAGCCAGCGTCTCCGCTATCGAATATGGCTGGGTGGAGCCTAAAGGAATCAAGGAATTCACGATAAGATACGACTAGAATCCGGCCCTCTCGTTCTCCTTCATCGTGCCCCTTCTCCTGGGGTATGAGTATCTCCTGGCGAACTTCACCTTCTTGAGCTTGCCCACGACTTTATCCAGTTCCTCCAGTTCAAGGTCGTCCTCGAAGTATTCCCGCGCCTCGTCTGGTATGTCTATCAGGCCGTTGTCCTCGAAGCATATCGGTCTGCCGTCAGGATCCGTGATGGAATCCAAAAGGAGCGCCATGGCCGAAACCCTTGGGCTGGCATGCTTGGGCAGTTTTATCCGTCCGTCTTTCCCTTTGTGCGATTCTATCGCATTGAGCGCATCCTGGAGTTCGTCTATGTCCTCGTCAGTGAATCTGTTCTCCTTGAGCCAATCTATCGAGAACTCGCTGAAAGCGTATCTGGTCACCCGGTTCACCTCTCACTAAGTAATTGCACGCTATCGGTTTTTATTTCTTTTTCGGAAGCCTGGACAGCGTCTCCAGGACCAGTCTCACACCTATCCCGCTCGCTCCTTTGTCAAGATATGGATGCGGCGGCTTTACAAGATCCACTGCAGCGATGTCAAGGTGGGCCCATTTGATCTCGCCTACGAATTCCTTCAGGAATGCGGCCGCCGTGATGGTTCCTGCCTCGCCTGTCTCGGAGATGTTCTTTATATCAGCGAAATCCGACTTGATCATTTCGCTGTATTCGGGCCAGAGCGGCAGCCTCCATACTCTTTCGTGGGATTCGTTGCCAGCTTCTATGAGCGTCTTGGCAAGCGCATCATCATTGGACAGCAGCCCGATGGCATGCTTTCCAAGGCATATCGCCACTGCGCCTGTCAGTGTGGCCATGTCTATGATGTACTCAGGTTTCTCTTCTGCAGCGTAGCTCAGCGCATCCGCCAGTATCAACCTGCCCTCTGCATCGGTGTTCAGCACCTCTATGGTCTTGCCGTTGTACGCCGTGACTATATCGCCTGGTTTCTGGGCAGAGCCCGAAGGCAGGTTCTCCACAAGGGGCATCACTCCGATGAGCCTTATGGGCAGCTTCAGTTCTGTCACTGCCTTGAAAACACCCAGTACGTTCACGGCTCCGGTCTTGTCGTATTTCATCTCGTGCATGTTCAGGGCTGGTTTCAGGCTTATGCCGCCGCTGTCGAACGTCACGCCCTTCCCTACGATGGCATAAATCGGATAATTCCTGCCTTTGTTGTATTCCAGCTTCACCAGCAGAGCTTCCTGCTCGCTTCCCTGGGCGACTGCCAGCAGGGCATTCATACCCATCCTTTCCATCCTTCTTTTATCCAGCACAGTGACCGAAAGACCATGCTCCCTTCCCAGTTTCCTGGCCTCGGCAGCTATCCTGGCCGGCGTCGCCACATTGGCCGGCAGTTCATCCAGCTCCCTTGCATAGTTCTGCGCACCGGCGTATATCATACCGAGTCGTATGCCTTCGGCCACGTCGTCCTCGCTGACTATCCTGATCTTCTCCACTTCGAAAAGATCCTCCTTCTCGGTCTTGTACTTGTAGAATTTGTAGCTTGCAAGCATAGCCCCTTCTGTTATCGCCTGTGCCCTCCTGGTCAGCTCAGGCCTCGAGATGAACCTGCCAGGCAGATAAATCGCCAGCTCCTTGTGCTTTAGCGAAGCCGCGTAACGCACCGAGAGGCCGGCCGCCCTTCTGAGGAAGTCCAGCTTGAACTCCTCCTTCTTGCCCAGACCGACGATCAACAGGTGCTTGTATCCGGCCTTGCCATTACTATCGGCGTAGAACGTCTGCAGGAGCTTGCCTGTGAACCGTTCCTTTTTCACGTCCTTGAGGAACTGCTTTATGTCCCACGACGGCTCCTCATCCTGCATGAGAAAAACGCAAAGAAGATGGTCCTTCACATCAGCTAGGCGGCATTTCTTCAATTCGACTTTCATGCATGGGTAACTAGGACTAGATTAAAATATCATTATGCTGACCTGGATCTTTGCAGCTCGTACATGTCCACCACCTCCTCTGTGGTGGTTATCTCTTTCATGGCCTTGTCTGTCCGCAATCTTACCAGCCTGGGGAACCTCAGTGCATAGCCTTTGCCTTCTTTCAGGCCGCAGGTGTGCATTGGCGATTTGGTGATGTCGTCGAATGCGATTTCCACGACATATTTGGGTTCCACCCAGAAGTCAGGTTCTACATTATAATCCAGCAGCCCAGGAGCCTGTTTTGTCTTTATCTTCTCCAAATTCTCCTTGAAGGACTTCATCTCATCCTCGCTGAAGCCAGAGCCTATCCTTGCCACTGTCTCAAGCCGTCCGCGTTCAGGATTATACACTGCCGCCAAAATCCCACCGAATTCAAACTCGGCCCGGGCTCCTTGCCCCAAATAGTAGCCAACCACGACCGCGTCTATGGTATCGACAGCCTTCCCATAGGATTTCTTGAGTTTTATCCAGGCGAACTTCCTTTTCCCTGCAGTATACGGGGCAGATAGGTCCTTGGCGATTATGCCCTCCAATCCCTTCGCCAGAGCGTCCTTGAACTGCTTGGAAAGCTCACCAGCGCTTTTCACCATCTTCATGCCGCTTGGAAGGAGCACAGGACCTTTGAACAGCCTCTCCACCTCACCCCTCCGCTTCTCATAGGGTTCGTTGGTCATGTCCTTTCCTTCAAGATATAATATGTCGAAGACGAACAGGTCAAGCGGATATTCTTTGGAAGCTGCCTCTATGCCGTGCTTCCTCCTTCTGTGCATGGTCTGCTGGAACGGGAAATACCTGTCCTTCTGCTTGTCAAAGGCCAGTGCCTCGCCTTCGAATATGATCTCCTTAGCCTTGACTTTCTTCATCTCAGCGACAAGGTCAGGGAACATGGAGGTCATCTTTTCCAGCTTCCGTGAATAGAGTTCTACCTTATCCCCTTTCTTGTGGCATTGCAGTCTGAAGCCGTCGTATTTCATCTCCACTGCGCATTTCCCCAGCCTCTCTGTTATAGCCTTGGGCGTGTTCTCCCTTTCTGCCAGGGCAGGCATCAATGGTTTGAATGGCTGGACATGGAAGCCGGATATGGACTCTGGCTTATCATAGAACATCCTCGCCACATACCCCATGTCAGCGCATACATTATACGCTCGTTCCAGAGGCTCGCGTAGGCTCCTATCGCCGCTCTTAGCGACGGATAGCGCATCAAGTATCGTGGGATCGCCAACCCCCAACCTCAGGCTGCCGATCACGAACCTGACGATATATCTCGCTTCCAGCGGATTGGAATTGTTCAGGACCTCCACCAGGTATTTTATCTTCTGTTCCTGGCTTCCGGTCCCGCTCGCTTTCGCTATCTTCAGCATCGCATCATATACGTAACCCACATCCATCTCACTGGTGGAAAGCGCTGTCTGTTTCCTTTTCCCAAACAGTTCCTCGACAGTATCTCCGAGATCGCCGCTCTTCTTGTAGCTGGATTCGACCTGCGCTTTCGTGTAGCCTGAAGCAGAAGCTATGGCTTCTATGGCGAACCTTTCGCCCATGCCAAGATCTATCCCTTCATAGGGCGGGGCGAGTATCCCCTGTATAATATAGACGAGCTTGCCTATCTCGCCTTTATCAGCCCGCTTCAGGAGCGTGGCGAGCACGTCGGTCATCTCGAGCCTGCCGCTGCGCTTCTCGATCTCCTCGAACACCGCAGCGACATCTGAGAACGCAAGCATGTTGGATTGACTGCGGCATAGAATAAAAAGTTATACTGTGGTGGCCTCCCGAAAATGTTTTAAAGCGTCTCTGAGTAGCTGTTGGGAGTGGTGTTATGAAATTCCAAGTGTTGTTACTGGCATTAGTACTCTTTTTCGGGATGTCTTTCGCAGACATCGCTGCTTGCGGGGATGTTGGCACCGGGGCGCATACGGTTGATATGAATCTCGTTGGCTACGCCGGCCCAGGTATTGAGCACTGCATCAGGATTGTATCATCTGATGTCGTCCTTGACTGCCAGGGCTACAATATAACCGGTGAAGGCAACTACCAGGGCATCTATGTCAATGACACCTATTCCAACGTCACCATAAAGAACTGCTTTGTCATGAACTACAGCAACGGCATATTCGTCAACTCCTCTGCTTATCTCACCAACTGTCTGATAACAAACAACAACTTTACTAACAACAGCGTCTGGGATATAGAGATAAACGATATGACCTCCTGTAATGTAACTAATAACAACGGCAACACTGGTTTCCTGTTTGACATCACGGCCAGCGGTCCCGTATCTAGCCGGATAATAAGCAACACGATAACTCTGGGCGGTAGTTCGCAATGCAAAGGTATGAGCGTCTATAGTAAAGGCGGCTTGGCAACCAACAACCTGTTCAAGGACAACAATGTCAGTTTCACCACCCCGGACTACGATTGCTATTATATGGTGGAAGGGGACTACAACAGCTTCATAAACAACACTGCCCAAGGTTGCGATGATGATGGCTTCCATATTGTATGGAGCGACTACAACACCTTCATAAACAACACTGCCCGTGAAACCGGCGATAGCGCCCAGGGTTTCTACCTGGACACTAGTGACTACAACAACATGTCCAGTAACCTCGCATTCGGGAACTTCGAATCCGGGTTCCTGATAGGTGGCGATTACAACAACCTCACCGGCAATGTGGCGGCATTCAATGATCTTGGTTTCTTAAGCGGCGGAGGCTTCCCGATGGGCGGAGGCTTTGAAATCGGTGGCAACTACAACACCCTCTTACTCGATGTCGCAGAGAACAACACCCACGGCTTCTATATAGAGGGTGATGGAAACAACCTCACCAACAGCCAGGCCAAGAGGAACTACCTCGGTGCCAACATCCTCGGCCAGAACAACCGCGTGGAAGGCAACGTGCTGGCGGACAGTTCCCTCTATGATCTTTTCCTCGGCGGTGATATATGGACCAGCTTCACATTGCCGACAGTGGGCGATATGTGCAACAACCTAATAACCAATAACCTGGGTTCAGGTGCCAGACCCATCTTTGTAGTTTCGAACAGTCCGGCAGCCCTCAACGACGTCACTTATTCCGAGCTCATACTATGCAACGCGAGCGGCTCCACACTAGATAACGTGACCGTGGACGGCAGCTCCTGGCTTAACAATAACGGTGTGCTCATATTCTACAGCGATAACGTGCGCGTCAGTAATTCACTTTCCGTGGACGACCTCATCGGCTATGCAATCGGCCGCAGCGACAATCTGGCCATGGACCGGGTGGATGCCACAAACAACGTGCTCGGCATGTTCTTCCTCGGTTCAGACGACGCGAGCCTTAACAATGTGAACACGATACACAACGAAGTGAACATCTCCAGGCTGGTCGGCGCGTTCGCGAACCCATTCGGTCCGTTCTTACCGCCATTACTCCCGCCAGGTCTCGAGAACATCAGCCAGGGCATAGGGGTCGGCGCAGCGTTCGTGAACAGCCAGGACAGCAGGATAACCAACTGCAACTTCTACAACAGCACGGCCGGTGCTGTGTTCTACAACAGCAACGGCACTATTGTGACCGGAGGCAGCGCCCATGACAACCTGCTCCTCGGTTATCTTTCTATAGAATCAGGTAAAATGGCCTTCAATAATGTGCAGGTCTACAACAACAACTTCAGCATAAACCCGCATGGCCTGGAAGGAACCATCGGCCCGGTAAATCTCTCTGGGTTGGATGATCTGCCCCTGGGCTTCGGCCTGGTTTTCTATGGTGGCGGAGGACTGAAGGTCAACAACTCCCAGTTCTACCACAACGGCGGTGCTATAACTACAATAGCGACCCATGACATCCTTATAAACAACACCAACGCCGATGACAACAAACTCTTCGGCTTTTTGCTTGCCAACACCAGAACCGCAGATCTGGAGAACATCCGCTCCAACAACAATGTCGGCTATCTCAAACTCAGCAAGCTGGTCCCAGGCGAGCCGATGCTGGCTATTGTGGACCAGATCCCGCTTGGCATAGGCATAGTTGACATGCGGCTCAACACGATACAAGGCAATCCGCCAGACTTCAACAACAACATATACCGCAATGTCGACGTAAGCGGCAACTCGTACGGTATGGTCCTCTTCGACTCCAACGGCGCCACGCTGGAGAATGTCAATGTGGACAACAATGCAGTCCTCGGATTCGCGGAGGCATCATCATCCGATCCCTCTGCCCAGATCGACTCGTGCGCATTCTCGCGGAATGGAGACAACATCCCTGAAACAGCATTCAACATAGTAGGCGCGGTCATGGGTTCAAGCGGCATGACGCCGCCGACATGGCCTACTATCCAGGACGGCCTCATCAGGACGGAATACCTCCAGGCCAGCTGGCTGGTCTACAGGCTCAACAACGATAGCAACCCTGGTATCCCGAACCAGACGGTCTCGCACATGACCAACACCCGTATCGGCATGGCTCCGAGCGGCATGCTGCTGACCATAGATGACAATCTGAGCGCGGCATATCTGCTGAGCGACACGACAATCCCTGCCATAATGCAATACGGCACCATGAAGTTCCGCGTGCCGACTTCCTATAACGACACCACCGACACCTGGAACTACACCAATGTGACGTTCATATCCAACGTCACAAGACCAGCGAACATGACAGCGCCAGACAACAAATACCTGCTGTTGATGATGCTGGA
Organism: Candidatus Iainarchaeum sp.; assembly: GCA_028713495.1. Classification (GTDB taxonomy): domain Archaea; phylum Micrarchaeota; class Micrarchaeia; order Anstonellales; family Bilamarchaeaceae; genus Bilamarchaeum. The sequence continues at coordinate 3,461 of JAQTOF010000009.1, read as the reverse complement.
CAACATCTCTGACGCCGACTGGATAGGGGATCCGACCATAGAGAACTTCTCCGTGGATGTGAGCCCAGGCGAATTCCCTGGTTATACATGCGATAACGACAGCATAAGACTGTACTACTATCCGATCCAGATGGACAACCTGAACCTGTCGATGGATGACCCGAGCAACCCGACTGAGATAAACATAACCTTCAACGGCAGCTGGGAAGAAGTCCCAGGACAGGTCCTTCAGGATAACAGGATAAACGTGACCGACATGCAGCCTGGAGGCCCAGGTCTTGGCGGCCCAGGTCTTGGCGTCCATGCCTATGCCACCTTCTTCGCCCTCATGGCTAACTGCACAGTTGAGGAAGATGACGAGGATGGTGGCGAGGTAGCAGTGGTGACGGTTGACCTGACCTCCAGTTGCGATGGTGTAGAAGTCACTGTCCAGGAGGATGGTGATCCGCTGAGCGGCGCTGTCGTCCAGATGAAGAACTACGCTGACATGACGACGCTGGATAGCGGCACGACCGATACAGATGGTCATGTGGCCCTTAACTATGAATGCGGCAAGACCGTCCAGATAGCGGTGAATGGCGTGGTTGTGGACCTTATAACCCTGCCAGCCTGCGACCCTGTCTGCGAAGGCATCTGCGAGCCTGAATGTCCAGATGACGAGACGTGCATAGCCAGCGTATGTGTTCCGACCGGTTGCACGCCTGCATGCACCACAGACGAGGTCTGCGAAGCAGGCACATGCGTGTGCCCCTATGCATGCTGCTCCGATACCGCTTGCCCAGAAGGCGAGGTATGCGAGAACCATGCCTGCGCTAGGCACTTCGAATGCACTGTCGACGCCGACTGCGCGCCTACTGAGTATTGCAACATCGCTGAAGGCCAGGCCGGCGGCAACTGCCAGGAAGTAACTGGCGAGTGCGGCTATGCCGACAATCATGTTTGGGTGTCATATGAATGCGGTGCTGAGGCCGGATGTCCATCCTGCCCATCAGGCCTTATGTGTTCCAACCACGAATGCGTGGGTAATGATCTGACCTGCCCGACCAGCGGCGTGGTGGGAGACCAGCAGACCTGCGCTGCGACCCAGAATGGTCAGCCCTGCAATGGCTGCGACTACCAGATAACCGACCCCAGCGGCAAGAAACACACTGGTAAAACCAGTGAGAACGGCAATATTCAATTGCCGTTGCAGATGGAAGGAGCATACAACGTAGCCCTCTACAAGGACGGCCAGGTAGTCAAGCAGCTTTCAGTCCAGGCATTCCCTAAGTCCGCTCCAGAAGAGCCAGGTGGCAAGCCAGCGAGCAGCGGCGATCTCATATCCCTGCTTTGGCTGCTGTTGCTGCTGCTCCTTGTGATTGTGGCCATAGTGTACTGGAGAAGCAGAGGCGGAAAGAAGGGCCAGCGTGCTGTCTGATTTTTTCTTATTATTTTATTTTCAAGTCCCCTAGCGCAGCCCAGCCGCCGGTTTAATACAGCCATTTATAAACATATTTAACCATTAACTCCATAATGGTACAAAGAATCAGACGTTCAAAAGCAGATAGGACTGGGCCGGATGCCCGGACAAAAGCTCAGTTGCTCACCGAACCGCCCATGGGTCCCCAGAAGACAAGAGCGGAGATAATATCCGAATTCGCAGCTGAATACACCAAATTGAAGCCTACGCTTCCCCAAGGTGAAGTGATCGAGAAGGAGATCCTGGATATGGCAGGTGCGCTGGACGTGCATGGAGACCCGCAATTCAACTATACCTTGGTCGCTGTTTCCCTGGATTCGCCCCATATCTCAATCGTAGGCTCTTCCTGCGGTAATGGTCCTGCTGACGCCAGGGAGCTATTCTCAAACAAATCATTGGTCACTTTCCTGAGGAACCGGGGCGTTACGCACATCTTCGGCGTGGTGGTCGGAGAGATGCTCGATACGGCCGAAACCAGGCATCTGATGGCTATGGTCAATCCTGCCATAGAAGCGCTGTGCGCGCCAGGATATCCGAAACCTTCAGAGCCGGAACCTGAGGTGACCGCGATCAAGCTCTCTGGGATCGCCCTTCCGATAGTCGGGAGGGACGGCCATATATTCGAAGGTCTAGTAAGGCGGTCCCACGGCTCGTTCAGGTATGAACATTCGCAGGTCCCTGACTGGTCGGTCTACGAATCAGAATGACCAACGCTCACTTGGGGATTTCGTTGAAACCGTCCTTCACGAAGCGCTCCGCAAGCTCCTTCGCCACGGTATCCCTGAATTGCACAGGTGGGTGCTTCATAAGCCAGGAGCTCGGTCCAATCAAAGGACCGCCTATCTTCCTGTCCAGGGCCATCCTGCAATAACGTATCGCGTCGATGACTATTCCTGCGGAGTTGGCCTTGTCATCCACCTCAAGCCGGACTTCCATGTTATAGGGGATATTGGCCCACATCCTGCCCTCTATGCGCATGAACATCAGCTTGGTGTTCCCCAGGAACGGTATGAAGTCTGAAGGCCCGACGTATATCCTATCGTCCGGGAGCCTTTGTGACAATTGGGATTGCACCGCCTCGGTCTTTGATATCTTCTTTGACTGAAGCCTATCCTGCTCCTTCATCGTGAGGAAATCAGTATTCCCGCCAACATTGATCTGGTACGTCTTGTCGATGGCGCAGCCGCGGTCATCGCACAGCTTCGCGAGCGTCCGGTGTATTATCGTTGCCCCGCACTGTGATTTGATGTCATCCCCTACGATGGGGATATTGGCCTTCTCGAACTTGGCCGCCCATTTCGGATTGGATGCTATGAACGACGGCATGCAGTTGACGAATCCTACGTTAGCATCAAGGCACACCTGGGCCCAGAACTGCGTTGCCTTGTCAGAACCCACAGGCAGGTAGGACACTAGTATCTCCGCCTTCTTGTCTTTCAGCTCCTTGATTATCTCCTTTTTCAGCTCTTCTGCAGGTCTTTCCTTGACCGGCATCACGATCTTGTTGACATAAGTCCCTACGCCGTCAAGCTGGGGTGACTGCTTCACTGTCACATCCCGCATGGACGGCAGCCCACCAACCCACCTCACCTTGTTCGGCTCGGCATAGACCGCTTCGTTAAGCGCCTTGCCGACCTTCTTGGAATCAACATCAAATGCGGCAACGAAGTCTATATCGTGTATGGAATAGCCGCCCATCGTCTCGTGCATTATGCCTATGACCTTCTGCTCAGGGTGCTGCCTGTAGTATTCTATGCCCTCGACGAGCCCAGCGAAACAGTTTCCCACTCCGACGACAGCGCATCTTATCTTTCCCATATGGTTCACCACGAATGTCATCAATACTATTTTATGAAAGTTAAATAGTAGGAAAATCTTAAATAGTAGCCGGGAACCTGACACATCAGCAAAAACCTTAATAGACTAGGCGCCAATGCCTATCTATGGCCGAGAAGAACCAGCCGCTCATCGTGGAACTGGTGCAATCCCACAAATGCACCAC
>JAQTOF010000008.1 GCA_028713495.1 Candidatus Iainarchaeum sp. | reverse complement strand
ATAAGGCGTGGTCCTGGTCTTCATGCCTGGCTGCGAAGTAGGTGATGCCTGGCCGGTGGTCAGGCCGTATATCTGGTTGTCATGGACGATGTAGGTAAGATCGTAGTTCCTTCTCATGATGTGCATGAAATGCGCTGTGCCTATGCCATAACCATCCCCGTCTCCGCCGACCGCCAAGACCGTCAGCTTGTGGTTGGCGAGCTTTATGCCTGAAGCCACAGGAAGCGATCTGCCATGCAATCCTTCGAATCCGTAGGTATTGACGTAATGGGGCAGCTTGCTGCTGCACCCTACCCCTGAGGATATGACTATCTGATGGGGCGGTATGTTCATCTCTGCCAGCGCCGAGCGTAACGCCCCGACGATAGCATGGTTGCCGCACCCTGGGCACCACTGCGACCTTTCCTTCACACTGAGTTCTGTAACCGTGACCATAACATCACCTATAGGCCATGCCTCTGCGGATTGTAGTATTCCAGGTCTTCCTTCTCCACAACCCTTATCTCCTTCGCGCCCTGGTATCCTGCTTCCTTCAGCTTCACCACTTCATCTGCGATCTGCTCAGGGAAGAACGACCTGCCGTCATATTTCAGCAGATGGAAGTCCATCTCCACGCCAGCATGCTGCTTCAGCAGGCCTGCGAACTGGGCAGTGGAATTATTCTCTATCATGATCAGCACTTTGGAGCCGCGGAACGGCCTTTTCGCTATCTTCGGCTCCAGCGGGAAGAGCTGGGTGAAATGCACGAACTTCGCCTTTATCCCCCTTGCTTCGAGCATCGGGAGGACATCCAGGCCAGCCATCTTCATGGAGCCCCAGCCGACCAGGGTCACCTCGGCATCCTTCGGGCCATAGACCTTCGCTGCTTCCATCTCCTTTGCCATAGCCTCTAGTTTCCTTGCCCTTTTATCCACCTGGGCGTTCCGCATGGCGAAGCTCTCGCTGCTGAATCCCGTCTCGTCATGCTCATAGGAAGATGTCACATGCATGCCGTTCGGAGTGCCTGGGAAAACCCTTTCAGAGATCCCGTCTTCAGACAAAGCATAGCGTTTCCATCTTGTCATGGGTGCCAGCTGTGGCAGGTCCTTAGCTATCTTGCCTCTTTCTATCTTCACCTTGGATTGGTTGAATTTCTCGGTCGAGAACGCGGTCTCGGCCAGGTTCTTGTCGGTCAATATGAGTATGGGGGTCTGGTATTTCTCAGCCATGTTCAATGCCTTGGCTGTCAGGAAGAAGCATTCCTGCACATCGCCAGGTGCGAACACCGCCCTCGGGAAGTCGCCTTGCGATGCATGGAGCACGCATCTCAGGTCTCCTTGCTCTGTCCATGTCGGCAGGCAGGTGCTCGGCCCAGGCCTTTGGGCCACAGCCACGACTATCCCGGTCTCGGTCATGCCAGCCAGGCCCATAGCCTCGGTCATCAGCGCAAATCCTCCGCCAGAAGTGCCTGTCATCGCTCTCACTCCAGCGAAAGAAGCCCCTATAGCATAGTGTATAGCCGCTATCTCGTCCTCGGTCTGCTTCACCACAAGGCCGAAACGCCTTTCATTGTCTATCATGGAGTGTAGTATCGTGGATGCAGGCGTCATCGGATAAGCAGCATAGAACTTCAAGCCGGCCCGGATGGCTCCGAGCGCTATTGCCTCGTTGCCGGTTATCACCATCTTCCTCTTGTCAGAGAGCGGTTTCATGGTCTTGGAGGCCCTTATGCCCTTGCCCTTCACATAGTCATATCCTGACCGGGCAGCATCAACATTCTGCTTTACGACCGCCTCGCCCTTCCTTTTGAACTCGTCCTGCATTATCCCCTCGATTATGGCAAAAGGATAGTCCACGGCAGCAAGGGCAGCTCCCAGCGCTGCGGTGTTCTTCATCTGCTCTGTCCCTCCTGCCGCTTGGGTTAGCTTGGCAAGAGGTAGCGGATGCATCTGCACTTCGGGCCGTTTCTGGAATTTGCTCGTGTCTATCAGTTCGTCGTATATCATGATGCCGCCGCTGGCCATGCTATCCATATGGTAGAATATCGCATCCTTGTTCAGGGCCAGGACCAGATCGGTCTTCTGCAGGGGCGAATGTATGGGACTGTCGCTCACCCTCACCTGCAGGGTGTTGTGGCCTCCGCGTATGAGCGAAGGATATTCAGGATAGCCCAGGGCGTTATAACCACCCCTTGTGAAGCATTTGACCATGACCCGGCCGGTCGTCATGACTCCTGCGCCAGCCTGACCGGCTATTTTGAATACGAAATCCATATCATCACGTTAAACTATGGGTTGGATTTCTAGCATTTTAAGGTGGCTGCTTTTAAAATTATCGAAAGCCCTATCGGCAGGAGACGTTGGAGATGCTTTCAGCCAGATGGGCGGTGTTTTTATACCTTCCGTAACATAGATTACCACATGGGAATACTGGAAGACAGAGGTTTTGTTAAACGTCCTGGCACCTCTGGCGCTAAGAAACCGCCCGAAAAGGCTCCACCACGCCTTCCAGACGTGATGGTGGCTACAGAGCACTCTGCAAGCGTGACAGCTACTGGCGCATATGCCAAAGACGCTGAGGAACGGGTGGCATTTGAAAACGCAAAACATGTCATCCGCAGTGGCACTGTCTTCAGGATATCCTTCGGAGATGTGCTCACGTCCCGCAGCCCGCAAGAAGGCAACATCCTCACGACCGAATCCCCAAGCGATTGCGACCATTCGGAAGGATATGTCTGGGGTCTGGGAAAGCGGCCTGCGCTCGCACGTGGCAAACTCTCACTGGCAGCCGCCAATGGCGAGGATGTCGCATGCGAAGATAGCGACATAGTATATGAACAACTAAGGAACGCCTCTCCTGAGCTTGAATATCTTTCCATTCCGCTCGAAGAGGGTCCCTATGCCGAAAAAGATGGCAAGATGGCCGAGTTCGCAGACGCAGTTTTCAAGGATGTGACGGACGGCAATCTAATCGCCATGATAGAGCGCCTGATTGATATCCGGCCTTTCGTGGATCCAAGCACCGAAGCTGCGTACCCACGCCTCTGCAGGAGCGGCTACAATTTCACATTAGCCCAGGATTTCATGACTTCGGATGAGCTTCCCACTGCCGGCCAGATACTCTCTGACGAAAACCGGCTTTATGTGGAGAGCGCCAGCGGCGCGAGCCGGCTGAAGCTCGCCCATCCTATGGAATCCTATCTGCTCGCGGTCAGCGCCCTCCGCAGACGCGGTTTGGAGGCATACCCTGCCCATGCAGTCATGCCATCCTCGGATTATGGCGAGCTTTTCTATCCGCTCATCGCGATTGTCGATCTGGCAAAGGAAGTCCCGCTCACCACGTTCGATCTGTTCCGCTCCCACCCGCCAATGGCTTCTGTGGACATCATAAGCGATGTGGCTGCGCAGGGCGTGCTCCATGCCATGCGTGCAGAAGCGAGGGCGAAGCACCTGACTGTGGAGATGAAGCTCCAGAGCCAGGAAGGCAAGGCGCTGAGCGACGATGAGATCCTCAACCAGCTTGAGAGGATATCCCGCTCGTTATTTGAATGCATAAAAGCGTGGCCAGGTTGCCATTTCATCAGCCGGGCCATGACCTATCTTCATCAGGATTTGACAGGTGCGTTCGTGTCCATGGATCCGAACATGGCAATGGCAGACGTGATGGCGCCGCCCGTAGTTGTCGGCCCTGGCATGATACGCCCGCGCTCGTTCGTCGAGGTGACCGCAGAAAGGTATATGGACCACCTCCAGACCCTCATCGGCCAGAAGATAGAAAGAGCCGAGAAGATAGAAACAGGGGAAAGCGAATAATATCGGGCCCGAAGGGATTTGAACCCTTATCTCGGGGTAACTCCCACACTCGGGAGAGCGCATCCGAAGCCCCGCCGGTTATCCAGGTTGCCACACGGGCCCAGTAAGGTATTCCTTAGATATTCTCATTCTAATGCCTTTCGTTGTTTTCTTCCTATATACCAAGGATGCGTGGACTCCAGCCATGCTAAGGCCACGCAAGCCGGTGATATTTTCTAAGGAAAAGGTTTTCTATCGCGTCAGCACTTCGCATCCATCCTCTGTGACAAGGATGGTATGCTCGGTCTGGGAGACCATACCCCTGCTAACTTCCCTGAGTATCGGATATCCCCTTATCATATGGTTCTGGAGCATCTCCTTCAGGGCAGCGCTCACCAGGAGCTTGGACTGGAAATTCTTCCTCACCCATCTCTCAGCGAAGGGCAGCATGCCATAATTGCTCATCACATGCTCCACGATCTTCCTGGACTGCCTCATCCTGACATTGCCAATCGTGTATAATGAGAATATCTCCACCTGCTCCAGATCCTCGACATAGCCCCTGCCGGTCGTCGCGAAGGGCTCCACAGCGAATATGTCCCCTGCCTGGAACTTGTACGGATCGTCTGTCTTTATGTTAGGTATCTCAACGCCTGCATGGAGCTCGTTGGACTTTATCATATGCCCTGACAGGTTGGATATCGGATTGAAGCCATAGCCCTTTATGGTATCCTCCACTATGGCTCCGATCTCACCGACAGCCGTGCCTGGCTTTATCGCCTTTATTGCGTTCTCCAACGCATCCTCGGATGCTTTCACCAATTTCTCATTGCTGCCTGCCAGATCCAAGGTATAAGCGGTATCTGAAAGCGCGCCATGCATCTCCACCCCGATGTCCACCTTCACCAGATCGGTTTCGCCCAACGATGCGGTAGCCTCGAATTCAGGGGTGTAATGCGCTGCGATGTCGTTGATGGAGATGTTCACAGGGAATGCCGGCTTGCACCCTTCCTCTGCTATCATCTGCTCTATGGTCTCAGCCACATCCAGCAGTGATTCGCCCACCATTATCAGGCGCTTGCTGTCCTCACGTATCCTGGACGCTATCTTGCCGACCTTCCTGAAAAGCTCGATTTCCTCTGCTTCCATCACAAATCCCTGCCTCTTCTTCTAGTAGATGTTATCCTCAATTTTAAATCCGTTCGGCCCGGGTTGTAATGTGGTGTATTTTTAAAAATAATGGTGGTTATATTATATGTATGAAAATGTCCTTAAGGCTGACCCATGCGGAAACACCCAAAAACTGCAACGGCAGCACTGATAAGGGGGTGTCAGCCTGGCTACCGCCGCCATGGATGATTCCGCTCATAGACAAGGAGAAAAAGAGTCCGTCCAAGGGCATCCCAGAACATCCAGAGGAGCGACCAGAGCTGGAAATAGATGATAGCCGGTCTCCAGTACTGCCAGACTCATCTGACAGTGAAAGCCCGCGCGGTGTGGTGATACTAGACTTGTGGAATGTGATTCCAGAAGGCCGCCCACGGCAGAGGCCCAAGAACAATCCTTAATCCTTTTCCATGAAATCAAGTAATGTGCCAAGTGTAGCGCAGCTAATTAGGGAACGGTTCGGCGAACTCACACCGATACAGAAACTCGCCATGCCCAGGGTGCTCGCTGGCGAGAATGTGCTCATCCTGGCGCCTACAGGCTCTGGCAAGACCGAAAGCGCGCTGCTTCCCATACTGGAGAAGATAAAACTGAAAGACGCTGCGAGCGACCCGGAGATCATCGGCATCCGTGCGCTCTACATAACTCCGTTGCGTGCGCTCTCCCGCGATCTCAAAGAGCGCTTCAACTGGTGGTGCGAGCGGCTGGATATCAGCCATGACATCAGGACAGGCGACACCACGCTTTCAGAAAGGGCGAAACACCGCAAATCCCCGCCCAAGATACTGCTGACCACTGTGGAATCACTACAAGCCCTTCTCATGGGCCGGGTCATGAGGAAGCACCTCTCCACAGTGGAGTTCGTGATAGTGGACGAGGTGCATGACATACTTGACAACAAACGGGGTGCGCAACTCTCGCTTGGCCTCGAACGTTTGAACGAGATCGCGAAATTCCAAAGGATAGGGATAAGCGCGACAGTGGCGAACGAAACAGAAGCCGCGAAACTCCTTTTCGGCGAACGCGAGTTCGCTGTCTGCGAGTCAGGGAAGAACAGGCACATGGACATTGTTGTCGAGACCTTGCCGCATGAGAAACGCCTCGAGCGGATCAAAGCGCTCTCGGAGAAGCACCGCTCGCTCATCTTCGTGAACACAAGGAGCACTGCTGAGGAGCTCGGCGCATCATTGAAGAAGCTCGGAGCGCCGATCCTGGTCCATCACGGCTCATTGGCAAAGGAGATCAGATTGGGCGCAGAGGACGAGTTCAAATCAGGGAAGGTGAATTCCATCCTTTGCACCTCCTCGCTCGAGCTTGGCATAGATATAGGGGATGTCTCCCTGGTCATGCAGTATGGCTCTCCGCACCAGGTATTCCGTCTGATACAGCGGGTGGGCCGCTCCGGACACACGATGGAGAAGACCCCCAAAGGCATAATCTTCAGCCAGGATTTCGATGACCTGCTGGAATCAGAAGTGATATCCGTCCTTGCCAAGAATGGCTGGATGGAGGACAAGAAAGTCGAGCGCGGGGCATTGGATGTCATCGCCCACCAGCTGATCGGCCTCTGCCTGGATTTCGGCAGGATGGATCTGGCTCACGCTTATTCCATACTATCCCGTTCCTATGCCTGTGGCATCAGCTATGACAAGCTCAGGATGGTCGCCCTCCAGCTCTACAGCGAGGGCCTTATCTATTATGATGAGGTGGGCAAGAATGTCTTCATCAAGACCAAGCCAAGGGCCAGGACATATTATCACACGTTCCTCAGCACCATACCTAAGACCAAGCGCTTCCTCATGAAGGACATCTCATCCAATCGGTTCATCTCCAGCCTTGACGAGGAGTTCGTGGTCAGCCTGGAGCCGGGCGCCAGCTTCCTGTCGCAAGGAATCCCCTGGCGTGTCATAGACATCACGGAAAAAGAGATCCTTGCAGAGCCCACCTCGGCTACAGACATCATGGTGCCCTCCTGGAGCGGAGAGGACATCCCGGTATCTTTCGAGGTCGCCCAGGATGTCGGCAGGATGCGCGCCATGAAAAAGGACAGCTCCCCGCTGCCTGATGAGAAGACGGTCATAATAGAGATGGTGGAGGACCTTATCGTAGTCCATGCATGCTTCGGCACAAGGGTGAACGAAGGGCTTGCACGCGTGTTCTCGAAAAAGCTCTCCTCGCTCATAGGCGAAAGCGTGCTGGCTGTCGCGGATCCCTACCGCATCATGGTGAAACTGCCTTTCCCGCTGAAAGAGGAGCAGGTGAAGAAAGCGTTCCTGGATATACGGGACATAAGGCAGCAGCTCGAGGAGGCATTGGAGAACTCATCGCTCCTGAAGTTCAAGTTCCTACACGTGGGCAGGATGGCAGGCCTTCTTTCCGAGGATGCGACGATCTCCGCAAGATTCGTCCATGCCCTCAGGCACTCCATCGTGTATGAGGAGGCCCTCCGCTCGATCTTCTTCAGGTATTTCGATGTGGAGAAGACAGCAGAGATGATGGAGCAGGTAAGGAAAGGCAGGCTCAAGCTGGTCGTCGATGTCAGGAAAGAGCCGAGCTATTTCGCTGCCATCGGCCTTGAACGCGTTTCAGGAGGCGAGTCCATCGGCGCTTTCGAGCCCCGCCAGCGTATTGTGGCAGCGTTCAAGGAGAATGCGCTATCCAAGACGCTACGGCTCCGCTGCCTCAATTGCAATGCCTCCAGGTTTCTCCATCTCGCAGGAGCCCCAGAGACGATCGTCTGCCACAAATGCGGCCATCCTTCGCTCGCTTTGGTCAGCCGGGCCGGCGAGGCAAAAGGCGACATGGAATTCTCTGCAGGTCTTATCCGCGCATATGGTAAAAGAGGCCTCATCGCCCTTTCTACCTATGGCGTAGGCCCGGCCACAGCGGATCGCGTGCTCAGGAGATTGCACAAGACCGAAGAATCGTTCTATCTGGATCTGATTGAAGCGCAGAAGAATTTCATAAAGAACAAGAAATATTGGAAACTATCATGAGCCTATTTCTCAAGGTGCGCTGCCATCAGCGGCGCCTTGGAATACAATATGGCTATGGTCAGGAGCGTCCCTATGAATGCCTCAAGCCACATGCCCAGGCCGACAAGGATGCCAAGGCCTGCAGTCACCCATATGGCAGCCGCAGTGGTGAGGCCTGTGGGTTTGTCCACGCCCTCTTTCCATATCACACCAAGGCCTAGGAAACCGATGCCTGCCACGATCTGCGCTATCACGCGCGTTGGGTCATATGCATTGTAGCCATCGAACGGCCCCCCGACTGAGATCACAGTCAGGATAGCTGAGCCAAAGCAAAGCAGGGTGAATGTCCTGATGCCTGCTGGCTTGTGCCTTCTCGCGAGGCCTATGACCAAGCCTATGACTACCGCTGCAACGAATCTGATGATCATATCGACTTCAGGGAGCATGCTCTCTATTCGTGGATGGGCTTTATAAGTTTTCATTGCATGGGCTTCTTCGTGTATAAGCAGACCATCGTGGTGAGGGCAGACCTGAAGATGGGCCGGGGAAAAATAGCGGCCCAGTCGAGCCACGCTTCGCTGTCAGCCTACAACAAAGTCCGGAAAAACAACCCGGAAATCGCCCGCTCCTGGGAAAACGAAGGCCAGAAGAAGGTCGTGCTGAAAGTGAACAGCGAAACCGAATTGTACGAATATTTCCAGAAAGGGAAGGACGCAGCCATACCATGCGAACTGATACGTGACGCAGGCCATACGCAATTGGAGCCAGGCACTGTGACATGCTTCGCCGCAGGACCCTGGGACGAGAAGGAGCTCGACGCGATCTTCGGGAAACTGAAGCTGTTGTGATAATATGAAAGTCTTCCTCTTCCATTGTTGGGGCGGGGACGGACGGAGCTGCTGGAGCGGTTGGTTATCTGATACATTGATTGCCAAGGGCACTACTGTCATTTCGCCAGACTTCCCGAACACAAATAATCCGAAGCTCGAGGACTGGCTCGCGACAGCAAGGAAAAATGTGAAAACGTTCGATGATGACTGGGTCCTGGTAGGTCACAGCCTCGGTTGCCCGGCCATACTCAGATTACTCGAGACCTTCGGACAGGACGAACGGGTTGGTCTGGTGGTTTTGGTGGCAGGCTTCGCCAAGGACCTGGAGGTCCCCCAGATAAAGAACTTCGTGGATAAGAAATTCAACTGGCCCAAGATACTGAAGAGCTGCCGTAGGTTCATCGTGATAAACTCAGACAACGATCCGTTTATCCCGCTTGATGAAGGGAAAAGATTGGCTGAACAGCTCGGCGCAGATTTCATAATCGAGCATGGCGGAGGACACATAAACGAGGGTTCTGGCTATTCTTCCTACCCCCTGCTCCTAAAGATACTGGACGGCCTAAAGTAGCGCTGTTCTTGATGTTATGCCTTCTGCGAGCGGCGTGCGCTCTTTTTCCAGGAAACGCCTGGCGCAGGGGTCGCAGAAGCCACCTGAATGGATGACGTGGTCTTTCAAAGGAGTGTCAGGGATGCGTTTCAATATCTCTGGCGACACTATCTCCCCGGTGCGTACCTTGACTATGGCTTTGCTGGGAGTATGCCATGCGCAGCACACGATGTAATCGGTTAGTTTCATGTTTTCTGCCTCTATTGTGAATCATTCTAAGCGTCTTGGAACATTTTGGGATTGACTGGTCTAGTGTGGTGAAGGTTTTTTAATGATTATGAATGCCGCAGGCCTGATTTGAACAAGCGACCCCACCGTTTCAAACTTTTTAGGAAAAAGTTTGATCAAAAACTCGTTCCAAAAAAAGCTTCAGCGGTGTGCTCTCCCAACTGAGCTACTGCGGCGTACTTTTCTGATTTCAGGTGAAAGCTTTTATAATTCCTTACTTCCCGTACCTGCGCTTCCTCTTCCCGTATTCTGCCAGGGCCGCCTCGAAATCCTTTTTCGAGAAATCCGGCCATAGTTTCTTGCAGAAGTAGAACTCGCTATAACAGCTCTGCCACGGCATCAACCCTGACAGCCTCTGCTCCCCAGAAGTCCTTATTATCAGGTCAGGGTCAGGCACGCCTCTGGTGTACAGATGCCTGCTTATAGTGTCCTCATCCACCTTCTTCACCCCGGCCGTTATTATAGAGTTCACGGCATCCACAATCTCTTCCCGGCCCCCATAAGACAGCAGGAGGTTGAGCTGGTACTTCCTATTCCCGCCGCTTGTGACCTGCTCTGCCTTCCTTATCATCTGCTGGATCTCTTTCGGGAAAAGGTTTACCCTGCCGAAGAAACGCACCCGCAGCTCCTTCTTGTTCCTGTTATCGCTCTCTATAGCTTCCCCCAGGTTATCCTTGAAAAGGCCGAGCAGGGTGCTGACCTCCTCTTCATCGCGTTTGAAGTTGTCAGTGGAGAAACCCCACATGGTGAGCATGTGGACATCGTGTTTCTTGCACCATTTCAGCACATCGCCTATCTTGCGTATGCCTATGGCGTAGCCTTCACGTTTGCTGATGCCCTTTTTCTCGGCCCATCGACGATTTCCGTCAGGTATGATGGCGATATGGTTGGGCACGATTTTCTTTTCCATCCCTCTACCTCCCTAATACACTACTTCGTCCAGCTTCTTCTTCTTCGCAGCAACCTTGAGCTCTCTCGCAATCCTCCGTCCTGCGCTCATGGGCTCCTTGTAGTAATAAACAGAATACGGAGAGCCTTCAGGATAGACATTGGTGCCTGCGACTATCCTGGCGCTCACCTCGAACGCTGATATCTCCAGCTCTTCTGTTATTATGGTTTCAACGCAGAACGGGCCGTACAATCCGCCGAAAAGCTTGAATGACATCTCGCTTATCTTCCGGCCGATCTCCATGTACTCGGAGAGCAAAGACTCGCGGAGCACCAGCGGCTCGTTGCCTATGACAGTGAACCCCATCTTGGGCTCTATGCCTGCAGAGACCGCCCTCGCGATCTCGTCCGCGCTGCTCTCCACCCGCCTGTCAACACCGAGCAGCTCCAGCCATCCCTGTTTGGTCGGATAACCCAGCTTCTCGAACGGCGTGAAGAAATAATGCGGATAGGCGCGTACGCCCACTATGAATTCCTGTATCATGCACTCGCGCTTGCCTATCTTCTTGTCGAAATCAGCTTTGGAGCCCACTATCATGTATCCACGGCCGCCTTTGGCGCCAGGGAACTTCACCAGGGCCGGGCCGTCTATATCCTCAGGCCTGGCATATACCTTCGGCGTCTTTATGCCGGCCTTGTGGAGCCACTCGAGCATCTTGTCCCTGCTCCTTTCCCAGGCGATGCTCGCCCGGTTGCCGTATATGGGCACCTTGAGGTCGTCAAATCTCTCACCCACATACTCCACGAATGAGCCGTGGGGTATCACTATGGCTTCTTCAGCCACCAGGTCACCGAACGGTATGTCGTCATAACTGTCGACCTCAAGGAATTCATCCGGTCTTCCGAGCGGGAAGGATTCGTAGAGCTTCCGCTTGTCTTTCTGGACGATCCCGATGGTCTTTATGCCCTCTTCCCTCGCGCCCTTGAATATCTGGAGCGAGGAGTGGGAACAAATAGTCGCGATCTTGAACTTCTTGTATCCTGCTAGCATCCCTTCTATTTTCTTTCTTTCAAGCATATCAAGTAATGCGTTCTTCTCCTTAAAAAACTTCTCTCCAGGGCGTCTATCGCCGGACCCGCGTTCCTATAGCAGTTTTATAAATCCTTTACCACAAATAACATCTATTCTGCGATGCGGGACAAAATCACGATGTTTATTTTAACATCGTTTCGGATGTGATGGCATGGTACCAGTATCCAAACCAGCGGAAAAAGAAGAAATTACTCCTATGATGCAGCAGACCCAGAACATGGTAAGGCAGAACCTGATAAACCAAGGCCACAAACCCGCGGCTGCGGATCTTATCATGTCCATGGCTTCGCTCCAGTTGAAGGGTAGGGATATCCATGTCCCTCCTAGGCTACGGGATGCTGTCAGCGAGGCGCGTGACATGATGGCGTTCATGCCTCAGCTCATTAAGAAAGGCTACACCACAGAAGAGGCCAACGAAATCGTCGGCCGCGCCCGCACAGGATTCGAGATGACGGGCATGAACAGGATAGAGGGCTATGACGTCTCGACCGTCAGGGAAAGGATAGAATATGTGCGCTCGCATCCGAAGGAGGATTACAGAGCAGCCATCGCAGGTCTGATGTTCAAAGGTCCGAGCAAAACACCAGCGGTAAGGGAAAAAGCCGCTCCACCAAAAACCGAAGTTGCGGCGAAAGAGGAAACGTTGTATCTTGGCGGCCGCCTTGCGATGGTGCCACGGAAGCTCGAGATGAAAAAGACCGAACCGCCCCCGCAGTTCGAAATGGTTTTCACTGCGGCCGAGGCGTTCGGCCCCGCACCTTCCGCTGGAAAAGCCGAAAAGGTCTCCACCGAATATGCCTACAATATAGACATCTATGGCCAGAAATACAACATCACGCTGAACAGGGAATTGAAAGGAGACATGAAAACCGGTCTTCTTGACGTCCTCCAGAAAAACCCTGGCGCTGTGGTATCCGTGAAGACTCCTGGCGGAGATGAGGTAACCAAAAATTCCCGTGTCGGCATGAATGACTATCTAGCCTACGTGGCATCAGAATATCGTGCATTCCAAGACGTGCTGATAGTCTCAGCCGCAGAAGCTCCGGCCGAGGTCGCTGCGAAGCCGCCTGCAGAAAGGCGCGGCACCAAGGCCAATTATGTCTATAATGTGGAGATGCCATTTGGCGGATACACTGTGACGCTCAACAGGGAAGTGAAGGGAGAGGACGTCAAAGGGGGGCTCCTCAGCATCCTCCAGAACAACCCCGCGGCAGTAGTCTCCATCATGACACCTAGCGGGGATGAGATAAACAGAAATACTTCTGTCGGCCTTAATCAGTATATCTCCTATATGGTATCCGAGTACCGGGCCTTCAGGGACGAAGTAACAGTGGAGAAGCGTGCATGATTAAAAGCATTGTAATAGAATCACAAAATGATAATGTGATGTGGTTGTTATGGCTGAAAAAAATCCGCTGGAATTCAGAGAAAGAGGACATGTAGATGTGCATGCGAAGCCCCATACAGAAGCCTTGAAAGCCGAGGCAAGGACATGGGCATTTAACTATACAGTAACTGCCAGTAACGACAAGACATACGTCCTGTCGTGCAGATACAGTCTCGGATCAAATGACTCAGACCGACAGAAGAACCTTGCATCCATGCTGAACAGCGCGACCAAATCCAAGGACCTCAGCGTGACGAGCGGTGGCGACGTGGCCCAGTTCAAAAAAGACTTCTTCGCAGGGAGCCAGACCGTCATTCCACCAGAGCCACGTGCAGAGAAGTATACTGCATATGCAGAAATAGTGCCGTTGGAAGTGAAGACTGTCAAAAAACAAGGCTCATAATAAAATATCTACGGTCCGACAATCCTCGGACCATCTTTTCCTATTTCTATCTCAGTGTCAGGGGCGCCAGCATTAGTGACAAAAAGTTTACTTCCTTTAACAGTCAAACCCATGCGCTCCTGTGGTCCGCCCAGATCGACCCGTGTCCATTGTCCCTCCTCGCTATCAGGGAGCAGGATCACATATCCGCGCGGGTCTGCCAGAACGATGTTGCCTTTGAAGTAAGCCATGCTGTCCTTGTCCATCCCAGCAACATCGAATTGCAGTTTGTAGGTCGTTACAGATTTCTCTTCCATATCCATTGGTATGAATACCATCGTCCCGTTCCTGAGCAGGAAATAACACGATTTGTCGGTGGCTTCCCAATCGATTACACCCGACCTCAACAGGTCCTTCATCTCGATGGACATGTTGCTGAAAGATACTGATATGCCTCCTTCCTGCTGTGCTTCGGATGTCTGCCTTGGGAAGACACGCAGGTTTTCGCTTGTCAATACGAACTCATAATTATCAGTGCACTTGCTCTCGACAACCTTCTCGCCTTTGCGCAACGCCCTGCTGAAATCAGCTCCGCACTTGCCCTGGAGGCCTTCCTTTTTCGGTTTGTCTGGCACCCATGCAGGGACATTCTTTTTCGATGAGGTGCTATCCAATCTTGAAACCGCATCGGCATGCGCGCATGACACCATGAGTGTGAGCGCCGTACCGCACAACGCGCTGAAAAACAGTGTTCTCGTGATCTCTGGCTTCTTCACTCTTCCCTCCCCGTAAGCCAGCCTTTTTGTGTGGAGCATACGTTGAATGTGTTTGTTACAATTTATAAAGGTTTATGCTTCAAAATCAAAAAAGGTTTAAACACAAGCGCAGCAACCAATCTAGGGAGGAATTTTCATATGAAAGCGATAATCCTTGCGGCAGGGGAAGGCAAGAGGCTCAGGCCGCTCACAGAGACAAGACCAAAGGCCATGCTACCGGTCGCAGGGAAGCCGTTGATACACCATTTGCTCCTGGAAGCGAAGAACGCTGGCGTGGATGAAGCGGTGGTAGTCGTCCGCCACATGAAGGACAAGATAATAGAATATCTCTCCAAGGCCGATGTCGGCATGAAGCTCTCTTTCATAGAACAGGGAAGCGATAACGGCACAGGCGCAGCATTGCTCTGCGCCAAAGACCATGTCCATGACACGTTCATGGTCCTCGCAGGGGACATAGTCACAGAGTCATCTGTCATAAAAGCGGTCATGAAAGGCCATACCGGCGGCATAACGCTCGGCCTAAAGAAAGTGGGCAACCCGCACGAATACGGCGTGGTTGAATTGTCCAACGGCAAGGTCAGCCTTTTCGAGGAGAAGCCGAAACACCCGAAAAGCGACCTCGCGAATCTTTCTGTCTATTGCATGGAGCCGACTGTCTTCAGCGAGCTCAAATCCATAGGCAAATCCGAACGCGGAGAATACGAGATAGTGAACCTTTTCGTAGGGGCGAGAGGAGTAGTGGTGGACGGATACTGGAGGGACATCGCATATCCATGGGACCTGCTTGAAGCCAATGAATACGTCCTGTCAAAGATGGATGCCCACTCAGGCCACATAGAGAACTCCACCATCGAAGGCAAGGTCATCATGGAGGAAGGCGCGAAGATAATCAACAGCTATGTGGAAGGGAGCGCCTATATCGGCGCAGGGACCATCATAGGCCCGAACGCCTATCTCAAAGGATACAATTGCATCGGCAAATGGTGCTCCATAGGTTCCGGGACCACTGTGAAGAACAGCATACTGCTTGATCATGTCAATGCGAAACATCTCGCTTACATCGGAGACAGCGTCATAGGGGAGAACGTGAATTTCGGCTCAGGGACGCAGATAGCTAACTTCAGATTCGATGGAGAGAACGTCAATGTGCAGACCGAGAAGGGCTGGGCGAATTCAGGCAGGAAGAAGCTCGGCATATTCGTAGGGGACAACACGAAGTTCGGAGTGCTGTCGTGCACCATGCCTGGCAAGCTCATCGGTTCCAATTGCTGGGTCCATTCAGGAGTGGTCGTAAACAAGAACGTGCCATCCGGGACAAGGGTCTTCACCAGGCAGCCGATCGAATTCGCGAAAGCGGGCGAAGAGGACTAAGTTTATATTTGGTTGCCTCCTCTAATAGAAATCCACTCATTAGCAGGGGTTGCCGAGTGGTCAAAGGCGTCAGGTTCAGGGCCTGATCGGTTAGTCCGTTCGAGAGTTCAAATCTCTTCCCCTGCATCATACTCTCTCCTTCCACATAAAACACGAGATTCTGCAATATTTATATATGGGCCCATACATATTCTCTACGGGTGGGGGTCACGACAGCTAGAAGGCTGAAAAGACCGAAGAAGTCGCAGACGATGGAAAAGGTTGGTTTATAAATTATTCTGTTTTAAATAGTATATAGTGGTGTATGGACAAACCCATGCGCCAGAGAGGCGGGAGATAATGGCTGGATTCAGGCTTAGACACGACGATAAGGCCAATCGGCAACATTTAAATTCTACTACTGGTTTAGCTTCACCGAGGGGGATTCTTTATGGATGGTTCCTCCGCGGTACATTAGCATTTGGTATGGCGGGTGTTTCTACTATGGGTCCAAAAACGGTTTCGGCGCAGGCTGCGGATGTCAAGGAGAATGCATTAGCTGATCTCAAGAAAATAAGAGATAACATGGATGCATCAATCGCTTTGAAAGTGACCCAGAATCCTCTGGTAACCTGGAGCAACAAGAATGTGCGCGATCTACTGACCGACTTGGTCAAACTCAATGACGCTCTGAAGGCGGTCAACGCCGGAAATGATGTGATCCCGATCAGGGGCGACGACGACCAGAAAAAATTCCAATCGCTCAATGACTGGCTCGGCAGGGACAAGGACAAGGCATGGGATCGGACTGTAGTGCAATCCCTGGAAGCGAAAGTTATCCTCCTATCATCTCCTAAAGAAGATATAGACGTGCAGGCAGATGGTGTGATGGGCGTAGTGAGCGGGCCAGAAGCAGCGCCTGCACGCGAGGCACCTGTAAAACCAGCCGCACCCCAGCCTATCATGGCAGATACGCTCCGCTCAGGCAACCAGAAGCTGCTTGACGATCTCGGTTACATCGCTGAGAATGGCCGCAAGAAAAGCGTGAGGGACGAGGCCAAGAACAAGCTCAAGGAACTCGAGAAGCAGATCAGGAAGGTAAACGCGAAGAAGGTGGCCACATTGGCCACAAAGGACCAGACTTTCGTGGATAGGGAACTCCAACTGTCAACGAACGCTGCAAGCGACAAAGCCAGGCAGGCCGTCGTGTCCGCAGCAGGACCGCACCCATTCGATGAGCGTATGACCGCTCTTAAAGCATCATTGAGCACGAATACCACAGAGGAAGGCGAAGCAGCGAGAAGGCTGCTGCCAAACGCCTGGCTCTTGGGCTACCATGCCATGGACGAGATGATCACCTCCCTTGAAGGGGCCGCTTCGTCTAGTGATGCAGCAACCGCACAAAAATATGTGGATGCCGCAAGAAAAGTCTTCGAAGACCAGCAGAAGCGTTACAGGGGCGTGCTGGATAGCGTGATAATTCCGGTCGCCACCGCATATTCAAACCTGGAAGCCGCTTCGTTGCCAAACAGATATGCGCGTGACATAAAAAAGCTCGGGAAAAATCGTCTTGACGAGGCCACAAAACTCCAGAAGGCCAAGTACGTCCCATTCAATACCGTTTACAATCTCTATGTCGCGGTCATCAACGAATCCACGGCTGTCCAAAAGCTTGTGAGCCTGCAGGGCTACGCCAAAGCGAAGGGCTCTGCAGACAAGGCTTCTTCTGAACAGCTGACCGATCAGTACACCGAAGCGGTGAAGACGTCATTCGTATCCAATATGGCAACCGATGACCCGCTCAAATCGTGGTCAAAAGACGCGCGCGAGGCGGAAGTCAGGATATATCTCGGTCTGGCACCGGAAGAGCCCCTGGATAAAGCAAGGCAGGCCGAAGCGGAAAAGGAGATAAGCGCCCTTCTCAGGACTTCCAAGCCATATCGTTACGACGACTCGCTCCTCCGTGTCTATGAAGCTGTCCTGCCTCTTGTACCGGTCTCTTCAGATCCGGTTGTGGCATCGCTTTCCAAACTCCGCTCCATAAGAGCCGTCTACTCTTTCTACCTGTATAGCCCCTATCTCGACAAAGAAGGCGCGCAGGTCGAGGATCAAAAAAGGTTCGGAGTGGCGAAAGATTTCCTCACCAGGACCATAAAGGCAGCAGAGGATGCTGGCCTGAACAGCAACGCAGCCCTTAAAGCTGGCGATAAAAGCCAGGTGCTGGAAAAAGCCAAGGCGCTCCTGGCTTCAGCCAACACCGTGCCATCCGCAGAAAACATCCCGAGCGCATCAGACAATCTTTATTACGCAGCGTTATGCCTCGCTTCGCTGGCTGAGAACTACGTATGGGCCACGACAGATTCGCTCCAGCGGGCCGACCTGGGAAAAGAGCAATCATTATCCCGCCAAGACGCGTTGGCACGCGTGAAAGCCGACCTGAAGAACGCCGAACAGGCATATCTCTGGAGCTTCTCCGATGCCAGGCTTGACGCCCCCTATCATGCCGCGATCCCGCACCAGCTGGCAGATACTGGAGCAGTATCCCTCATCGCTCCAAGGGCATTCGCAGTGACAGAAGCGCCTGCGATGTATGCCGTACTGGAAGCTTACGTCAACCCCAGCGCTTTCGACACCAATCTGGTCGGTCCGTTTACCGCGGATCAAAGATTTGACACTATCGCAGCTATCGAAGCAAAACACCTAGCCATACTTGAGACCAGCGAACCCGACAAGGCCCTTTTCCCCAGATCGGCGGCTGATGCCAGCATTGCCAATGCCAAGGTGAAAGGCCTGTTCGATACGCTGAACTGGGCAGTCGGCGAGGTGCAGCTTACCCTGGAAGATTACTCCACCACGCCTCCGAAAAAGGTCCTCAAGAATTACCAGGTGGATGACCCAAGATTCGCAGATTTCAAATTCCCGGATATGGAGCAGACTATAGTGAGAGGCACACCCACGTTTAGCCTAGTGGACCGGCATATCGTGCCAGACACAAACGGCCTGGCGGCCGACGGGACGACCGTGGCCGACCCAGTCGCTGTCAACTTCGGTAGCCTTACGCACGAAGATATCGGGCTCCGCGGTTGGGGTGGCATATACGTGGAGATGACCAAACAGCTTGTCATGGCATTTGATGACAGCGCGCCAGTCCTCCTCCGCGATTTCAGGACACCGCCTGCCAGTTTGGTTATCCGCGGCGGTACGCCCTTCGAAGCCCAGGACCGGCTTTTGAGGAGCAGGACCGAGTCGACCGTAAGAACGTTTATCCAGAGCGCCGGCGGCGCAAAGAGCCTTCTCGGCATAGAAACCCAGGACGAACTCGCAAAATACGTATCCACTACGCCACCGATGGTGGTGCTGAACACAGTGATGCGCAAGGTGCAGCTCAATCCTGCGACAGACCAGGCGCAGCAGGCGAGGCTGAACTCGATCCTCATGGCGGTCCTAGACCTCAGGATTGCCGAACTCGAAACCCGTCTCGGGGGCGCGGTTCAGCTCGACAACGGCAAAATCGTGGCCGTAGCGTCTCTGGAAGATTCAAAAAACCCGAAACACTACTATGTAACTCGCGCCAGGGAAATGCTGGATGCGGTAAAGACCTATCGTCAAGGCGTCGTGGGGGGCGCAAACCTGTTCGTCGGGACAAACCCGCGTTTGGCAATCGCGGTCGCAGAGAACGGCATAGAGAGCCTGAGCGATGAGCATCTCAGCGGCATCACCGAAGCAGTCGTCACCCAACCTGCCACATTCACGCCATTCGCAGAGATGACCGGTGAAACAGCCACACTGGAGAACAAGATGTTCTACCAGGCCAAAGTCACCAAAGTCAATGTCAAGGTCGAAGAAAAAGAGATGTCGCTCGGCAAGTACGAGAAGGCGAACGGCCCGCAGAAGCTACACTATCTTTGGGCGTTCTATGTGAAAAGCGGCAAGGACTACCTCGTGCTCAACCCGAATTTCGGATGGCCTGGCCATGAGACCGAGCCAGAGTATGTCGGCCGTGTCATGAGGAACATCAGGCTGCCTGACGGCACTACCGGCGATGCGGTCGTGGCTGCGGACAGGCCAGGGACGGCCACCGGCGCTGACATGTCGATCACGATGGAATGGGAACCGAGGCGCGTCGGCGGCCGCTATGACGTGCTCTTCATACTGAAGAAAGGCACGCTGGAGCCATCGCGCATACTGCCGGCAGCAGCTGCCGCGATAAAAGACAGCGGCGAAAGCACCAGCGTGATGGTGCACACGAAAGCCTCTTCCATCCAGCCGATGGTCCAGGCAGTGCAGAAATGACACTTACAATGAGGGAAAACAAAGGAGGTGGGGATATGAAACTCGAGCAAAAGAGCGGTTCAGGTTCCGGGGAGGTAGCTCCGCGGCATCAACGCGCGAAATTCGCCGCTGTAGCGGCAGGTGCGCTGACTCTTCTTGCGTCGCCGGAGCAGATTTATATTAACGGTGCTCCAATACCATCAGCATTCACGATATGAGGTGACTGAAAATGGCACAGACGCAGGTTGAAGGGCCGGTTGCGGGATCAAGGCTCACAGCGGATCAGCAGGGACAGATCAAGATTATTGACAACTTGAAAGGCGCAACGTCCATGGTGCTCAAACCGGATGCGCTTGCAGGCAATCTGGTCAGGATGTGGCAGGTGCTTGAAGTTTTGCGCGCTGGGCGGCCACCCAAAGATACGCCTGAGCGGACAGTATACAACAGGGCCGTCAGCACGCTCGGCAATGATAATGCAGACGCTGCCATATCAGCGCTCAATACGGCTTTCATTACAGGAATCAAGAACCTTGTCCCTTCAGTGAAGGGGCCAGAAGACGCCGGCGTATATGCCCCGCAGCTCCTGCAGATCCTGAACACGATACAAGCCAAGGCAGGCGATCCTGAATATTTCGAATCATATGCGGCATATGGCCAGCTTTCAACTGAGTTGCCATACCTCCGCGACAAGCTCAGCGGTGGGCTATCCACTGATAATCGGCAGACTGTAGGTTCTGTCTCTTCAGCCATGGGTATCCTCAGGCCTGTCGAGCTTTACCAGCCCATGGGCAACATATTCCGCATAGAGACCTCAAAGAAGGGAGACTCTTGGGCAGTTGGCGGCCCGGCAACTGATGAGATGTCGATGGCATTCGGTGGCGATAAGGCGGCCACCCAAGATTTCGTGAACGCTCTGTCAAGTGCGCTAGCATACAAATATGACGGAGCTGCCCAGAAGGAAGGCTGCAAGGCATTGCTTGATGCTATGGATGGGGTTGCGAACGAGCAGATGCGTAATGACCCTCACTTCAAGAATGCCCTGGACTACCTGAACAAAGGGCAGCGCGACAAGGCGCTTGACGAGCTCAGCGAGCTGGGTGCGCTCTACAATTCCCTATATAATTCTGCCAACAACCTGGTCATAGTCCGCATAAATCAGGATGCCCTCAGGATATTCAGCGGCTCTACCACCGTCGTTTTCGACCTCGCAGGCAGCACAGACGACTTCGAGAAATACCTAGCCAGCAGCGGTGATGAGCGTGAGTCCATGGGTAGGGCGCTTGTCCAGGCCGCGGTCACCGTGTCCTATGATCTGCTGCGGCTCACCGGCCAGGTGGAGACCGGAAGGCTCAACCAGCAGACCGGAGACTTCGAGAAGACTGGCAAAAACCGCAAGATCACCACCAAGGATGGGAGCTCTTGGGCGTTGACTGCCAGGCCTGAGCTCAGGATCGCAACCAGTGTAGGTGCCCAACCAGTCAAATTCATCCTGCACTGCGCTTTCGGCTATATGAAATACGATTTCGGCAAGATCACCCTGGATACGGGCACCACGCAGAAGCAGGTAACGCTCAAACAGGGGCAGCCGTTCCTTGGCGTCTATGGCATGGAAGTCCAGCTTCCGATGAGGGCTGGCAAACATGCCGTATGGGATCCCAAGAGGCCGATAGAAAGGATCGGTATCGGTTCTGTAGGAACGGAAATGCAGAATGCATTCGCATACGTGACGCTCGGCATCACGCCTGTACGTGAGGGCGACAGGATCTGGCAGATCCTTGTCACACCTATCTATTCCGGTTTCTTGGACCAGCTAGGCAAATATTGGCCGAGGGTCGGTGTGGACTTGGATGTGGCTGCTGTCGCCAAGCAGTTCCAGAACCAGATGAAGCTGACTGTTGGTGCTCCGCTACGCCTTGACATGGAGATCGACAAAGACACCGGAGATGTCCGCGGATATCGTCTGACGCCTTCATTGAATATCGGCTACACCCCGATTCCAGGCCTGACGATCAGCGGCGGCCCTGGCTATGCATGGAACGTGAAAGGCGAATCTGCCATGGGGACAGGCGGTTGGTTCGGCGCATTGAACCTCACGATAGATAGCGGCATGCTCGCAGCTGAGCGCGGAACGGTCGCAGGCGGCGCTTTCGGCACTGCTGTGCCTATGCCCACAAGCGATGAACTCCTCGCCCAGACGCAGATTTCAAAGGCAGTGGATTTCGTCAATATGGCAAAACCGACGGACGTTTCAGGTCCCAAGGGTCAGCAGATGGCAAAGGACCTGGCCACGCTGCTCGGCAAGCAGGACCTTGTGCGTCTGACAAATGATGATTCAGATCATCTCATGACTGCCATAGACCTGCTGAAACAGGGTAAGCTCAGGGAAGGGCTCGACGAACTCAGTTCCATGACCACATTCACGGTCAACCTGAGGTGACAAGATGAACAAGACACCTCTTCTCTTTTCAATTTTGCTTTTGTCTGTCTGCTCAGGCACCACTGTGGATGCCAATTTCGATAATCTGCTTTCAGGCTACTATTTCAACACAGATATGTCATTCACCAGCGACTTCACACTTTCGACAGACGCAGACTATGTGATAGATGGCGATGCGAATGACCTGCAGAACGGCGATAGCGTCTGCTCAGGTGCTGTCCTCAATGTAATGCCCACCACATCTACGAAATGGGCAGTCTCTGATCTCAGCATAAAATCGCTCTATCCGGAATGCAGCGTCAGCTACTGCCCGGCCATGGAAAGCGGAGGCTCTGTAAGCCACAATAAAGCCATCAAGTGGCTGTCAGGATCGGTATTTGACGAGCATGACGATTACGGCGACAGCAGTGGTTTTGTCTATGATTATAGCCAGACATTCGCCCAGGAGAAATACGGTGACCTCGGCACTTTCTATGACCAGCCGATGACGTATCATAATCTCTCAGGCGACTATTCCAACAAGGAAGGCGGAGCCAACGTCTTCTGCAAGGGAACTCTGCAGGTCCGTGATGGCAGCACCACAAAAAGCTCTTTGGGCATGCCATTCTTACTGTTCGGCGGCGTGGACTTCCCTGTCAACAGCGCCGGCAGCCATGCGATATCAACAAGGCTTGCTGATGTGGAGTGCTTCGGCGCAGTGGTTAAGCATCCCCTCAACACAGATAGCCATAAGGATTTCTTCCGTCTTTACTACTTCACCAAAAACCAGCCCAGCATAGCGGACTCGACAGCGACCAAGACAATCACGATAAACGTGGAGACAGCTGGCGGGACATGTGAAATGCATCAGACCGATGTCGTGGCAAGCAGCTCGCTCCTGAGCGAAGATATCATAATGCTGAAGACAACGATGCACAACGATGGCGATCCGATAAAAGTGACCAGTGTGACGTGGACCAATCCTGATTATTCGGTCGTACCATTCCCGACATCCCTGTGCACTGACTTGGGATTCCCATCTTCATTGTGCCCTACATCCAACGGATTCAACGAGGAGATATACTCCTTCCTGTTCACCAGCAGGAACCTTTACGTGCTCATATACCGCACTCCTGGCGCAAGCGGTGGTCTGACGCTCACGTACCATGCCCAGACCATGGATGACACCTGCGGCGGTCCGTTCACATGCACCGAACCACTCAGCCTCTCAGGTCCGATAACGTGCGAGATAGTTCCGTCTTCAGACAATCTAGGTTCCAATATGGGCAGGCAATTCAATGTCAGCTGCCTGGGCATCGATGGCTATGACATACCCTGCGTCGGCGACGACTGGTACTGGGCAGAAGGCCTTGATGGCGATTTCATAGAGAAGGACAACACCCACGCGCTCGCCTACACCACTTCACCGCCAGGTTCTGATGGCAGCCTCAGATACGAATCAGGCATAGCCTTGTGTCTATCACAGATAAATGTCACAGAAACCCCATATTCATGCGAATTCGATCCCTCTAGCGCAGAGCTCAACTTCAGCCAGTCGCAGGCTTTCGCGTTCAACTGCACGGATGAAGAAGACGACACCCCCACAACTCCTGATTCTTCAGAGTATGACCTTATAGACGGCCTTGACGGCAGTACCAGCGACGAGAGCACGACCGGAGTCACATACAACGCTCCGGATGACGAGACAGATGGCAATCTTCGGGGCATCGGCTGGTTCGATGAGTATTTCACAGCACCGGCATTAGCTCCGATAAACGTCGTCAACGGCACCGGCGGCATGAATGATACAAATGATACCAACGAGACCGGCTACAATGATGACGGTTCAAGCATATGGTGCACCATAGGCGGCAATGGGGTGCTCACGGTCTATCCTGGTTATTCAGGCTGGGTAGGAATACAATGCGGTCCTGATGCCAATGAGACCTGCGATTCTGTCGACTGGTCCATGGAGCCTCCTGAAGTCGGTGCGCTCACAGGCAGCGATACAAACGGCACCTATTACAGCATAACCGGCGCTCCTGGAGACTCCGGACAGATATGGGCGATTGTCACGCCTGGCGGAGATGGCTGCTATAAGCCATTCACTATCATGTCGCCGTTCTGCTGGGAATTCTCCTAGATGGAATAGGTATCGAGCAGCCTGGGGACTACCAATTCGTACTGGTTCTCCAATGCATCCTTCAGGTCTGTTTTCTCCCCGTGCATCAGGAACACTTTCTTCAGTCCCTTCACTCCTTTCACGAACTGCAATAATTCGTTGAAGTCGGCATGGCCGGACAGCCGTATCCGCTCCACACGGCAGTTTATCTTGATCTCCTTGTCTTTGATCCTTATCTGCCTCTCGCCTGCTATGACCTTGCTTCCTGTGGTCCCTTCGGCCTGGTAGCCCACGAACACTATCGCGTTCTTCGGGTCCCCAGCCAGTTTCTCAAGGTAGAACAGCACCGGGCCGCCGCTGAGCATGCCGGATGTGGTCACTATGATGCATGGCTCTTTCAGCACATCCTCGCGCGTTTTCGAGCGCGGGTGGTGAAAATTGGGGCTATTGAACGGATCGTCCTCGCTCATCAGTATCCTTCTTTTGATGTCGTCATTGGCATAGATGGCATTATGCCGGTATATCTTCATGGCCTTGGTTATCATGCCCTCTATGTAGATCCTGGTCTGTGGCAGAGCCCCCGAGCGCATATAATCATCCAGCGCAAGGAGCACCTCCTGAGCCCTTCCGACCGCGAAGCTCGGTATTATGACATGGCCGCCCTTGTCCAATGTCTCCCTGATTATCTTGATCATCTTCTGGTAGCTGTCCTTGTAGCTAGGCAGTATGTCTGTTTTCGCGCCATATGTGCTCTCTACGATGAGCACATCGGCATGAAGTCCTCTTTCGCACGGGTCCAGCACCCGGGTCTTGCGCATGCAAATGTCCCCGCTGAAAAGGACCTTCTTCCTGCCGTTATCCACCATGGTCATCGCGCTCCCCATGATGTGGCCTGCCTCGTGGAAGGTTATCTTGAAATCGCTGTTGAACGTCTCCCGATATTCCTGCATCCGAGCATCCTGGAGCACGCGCTCCACGTCCCCTGAGCTGAACAGCTTCCTTTGCTCCCTCTCCCCATGGTGGATGCGGTAATAATCGGCCAGCAGGACGCTCATGAGGTCCCTGGTGGGCTTTGTCAGGAATATCCTGGGCTGGTTCCTTTTCGCATAGACGTGTGGGAGATATCCGCTGTGATCCAGGTGGGCGTGGGATATCGTGATGTTCTTTATCCGCTTCAGCTCATCGTCATGTATAAGCGGGTATTCCGTCTTCTCGCCCAGTTTTATCCCGCAGTCCAGCATGACATTACGCGGTCCTTCGTCCAGCAGGACGGCTGCCCTGCCGACTTCCTGCGCACCTCCATAGAACGTGATTCTCATATCATCCCCAGCTTTATCCTGGCCTTCTCGCTCAGCCTGTCTGGCGACCAGAGCGGATCGAATGTCACGGTTATCTCTATATCAGCATCCTTGAACACGTCGAGCTTTTCCTTGACCTGATCCAATATATGGTTCATGAGCGGACAGGCCGGCGTGGTGAATGTCATCCTTATGAAGATCTTCTGGAGCTCTTTGCCTTTCTTCTTTTTCACATCTATCCCGTATATGAGGCCCAGATCGACGATGTTGACGCCCAGCTCAGGGTCTTCCACCTGGCCCAGGGCTTCCAACAACTGCTCCTTCGTGACCATGAGAGGAATTGCCAGGGAAAGGTTATTTAATATTCGGCCGTAATTATGTCCAGGGTGGTACGAATGAAAGAAGTGATGGTAGTTGCTAGCAATGATATCGGATCGCTCGCTGCGGTGGCAGAGGCCCTTGGTTCTGTGGGCGTCAACATAGAAGCCATATCCGCTTACGGTATTGATGGGAAGGCGGTTTTCAGGGTCATAACCAATGACGTTACGACCGCTGTCAAGGCGTTATCCAAGCTTCAGAACGTCGAGATAAGGGAAGCCGAGACCATAATCTACAAGATGATCAACAGGCCCGGAGAGCTCGGCAAGATAACCAGGAAGCTGGCCAACCGGGGCATAAGCCTGGAGAGCCTCTACATAGTCAGCAGGAAGCAGGATTTCACCGAAGTGGCCCTCAGGCCTGCTGAGAAAGACCTGGCTAAGGCAAGGGAAGTCCTGGGAATGAAATAATCTTAATTAGAAGGCCCTTTCGGGCCTTTCCTAATTTTATAAAAAGAAAAAAGGATCAAAGGTTTTCGACCACTATCTCTGCAGCGACCAATCCTGGCATCACCACGAGCGGGTCGATCTTTATCCTCATGCCGTCAACAGTCACCTCTACCTCTGTGTACATATTCTCCGGGCATGTCAGCTGGCCACCCCCTACGATGTTGCCACCGCAGGTTATGTCGATCTTGGCGTTGGTTCCGTCCGGACCGGCGTATTCAAACACATAGCCGCCCACTGCCTTCGGGGTATCTAACGACATGATACCATAGAAATAGTCAGTAGTCGCATCGGCACAAGGGATATCAGTATCAGCGCCTGCATCCATATCGGTATCGCTATCAGTATCAGCGTCAGTATCTGCGTCGGGTCCGGCATCCATATCGGTATCTGGCTCAGAGTCCGTCTCGCTGTCAGTATCCGCACCAGCGTCTACTTCGGCGTCCTCTACTATTATTTCTGCACCTACGGAACCAGCCGTCACTACGAGCGGATCGATCTTTATCCTTTTGTTGTCAGCAGTCACTAATGTAGTGTACGTGTTCATCGCACAGACGATCTGGTTAGCTACAATATTGCCACCGCAGGTTATGTTAAACAAGGCGTTACCGTCCGCATCCACGCCCGTATATTCAAACACATAGCCGCCCACTGTCTTTGTGGAGTCTAATGGGATGGCGCCGTAGAAATAACCATTGCTAGCTTCAGCGCACGTGATATCAGTATCACCGTCTGTGTCAGAATCCACGTCGCTATCTACATCCGTGTCAGCGTCTGTGTCCGCATCAGTGTCTACATCGGTATCCGTATCAGAATCTGTGTCTGAGTCTGTGTCGGTATCAGTGGTTCCAGTATCACTATCGGTCGCACTGTCGGTATCCGAGTCACTATCACTATCCACATCAGTATCCGTGTCAGCGTCTGTATCGCTGTCCGTATCACTATCGGTATCGCTATCAGTGTCTACATCGGTATCCGTGTCACTGCCAGTATCCGTATCTGTGTCAGTACCCGCATCCACATCCGTGTCAGTTCCGCTATCCGGTCCTGCGTCGGGTCCAGCGTCTACATCTGTGTCAGTACCAGAATCCGTATCAGTGCTGGCATCAGGTCCAGCGTCAGGTCCGCTGTCAGGACCTCCATCCAGGTCAGTATCGGAATCGGTATCGCTGTCAGTATCCGTATCTGTGTCCGTGTCAGTATCGCTGTCCGTATCACTATCGGTATCGCTATCTGTATCAGAATCGTTGTCCGTATCTGTAT
>JAQTOF010000007.1:27339-28110 GCA_028713495.1 Candidatus Iainarchaeum sp. | reverse complement strand
CAACCACGCACAAGACGCTCAGGGGGCCCCGCGGCGCGATGATCATGTGCCCTGAGAAGAACGCCCAGAGGATAGACAAGGCGGTCTTCCCGGGCATGCAGGGCGGGCCGCTCGAGAATGTGATAGCTGCCAAAGCGGTCTGCTTCCATGAAGCGGCGCAGCCTGAGTTCAGGACCTATGCCGCCCAGGTGGTGAAGAACGCCAAGGCATTGGCAGATGAGTTCACTGCGCACGGCCTCAGGCTGGTGGCAGGAGGGACAGAGACGCACCTTGTGCTTGTCGACCTCACCCCGAAGGGCATAACAGGGAAGGATGCCCAGATGGCTTTGGAAGAGGCAGGCATCATAACCAACAGGAACACCATACCTTTCGATACCAGGAGCCCATTCATCACTAGCGGCCTCCGCGTAGGCACTGCCGCGCTCACCACGCGCGGCATGAAGGAGAGCGACATAAGGCACATCGGCTCCATGGTGGTGAAAGTGATAGAGAATCCGAATGATACCGAGCTTAAGCTTAAGACAAGGAAAGAGGTCGAGGAGATCTGCGACAGGTTCCCGATCTATAGGTGATATGATGTCTATTGTGGATTATGGAGAATACAAGGGCAACAGGCTGATAATACTGAAAAGGGACGAGGATGACAAGTTCCCGTTCAGTTTCGGCAAAGGGAAGGCGAGATTGATCGTGGAGAATTTCGAGGCGATAAAGAAATTCGCTGAGGAAGAATAAAAAATAGAAAAGAGAATCAGCGGCAACAGGAGCAGCTGC
>JAQTOF010000007.1:0-27329 GCA_028713495.1 Candidatus Iainarchaeum sp. | reverse complement strand
GCGATTTCTTAGCCTTTGATTTCCTTTTCACTGGTTTCTTTTTCTTTGTAGCCATATTTTCACCTTGGTTCTGGATAGACAACTGGAAATTATAAACTTATGCGCGATTTTCCGCGGAAAAATATTCACCGCGAGCGCAACAAAAAGTTTTGGGCCGCCTTTTTCCAAAAGGCGGAATGCGACAGGGCGAACGACGCATCGTTCGCGTGTCCCGAATTTTTCATAGAAAAATTTGCGATTGCCGGGATTCGAACCCGGGTCGTGAGCTTGGGAAGCTCAAATCCTACCACTAGACTACAATCGCGTTATGAGAATGGAAACTCGCTCGAACGTTTTTAAATTTTGAGCTTTCTTATCTGTGCATGACTTTTGCGATCACAATCCCCTACATGGACAGCCTGATAGCTCTTCCAGGCGGACAGATCACCGCATTCATAGCGATACTTGTGATACTTGCTCTGGCCTTCGAAATCATCCTGAGCATACTCCTGAAGATACTTGGATTCATAGTGGGTAAGACGAAGACGACGCTGGACGACCGCGTACTCAAAGTGCTCGGAGCTTACTTGCCTGCCATCTCAATAGTCACCTCGCTGTGGATATCGCTTGAAGCTGTATATCCGGGCATGGTCATATCCGGCAATATGGGGGAGTTCGACATCTACGTAATAGCCATGCTGGCCATAGGCGGATTCCTGATCAGCTCGCTCGCGGACGCCGTCCTTCTCTGGTACGGAGTCGAGCTCAGGCCGCGCAAGAAGCCGGTCAGGGATGCTGAGATCTTCCCATTCGTAAGGAACGTCGTCAAGATAGCCATAATCATCGTGTTCATAGTCTTCATACTGCAAAGGCTCGGGTTCGACACCACGGCTATAATAACCGGCCTTGGTATCGGAGGCCTTGCGGTCGCCCTTGCCCTGCAGGATACGTTAGCCAACTTCTTCGGCGGCGTGCACATCCTGGTGGACAAGCCGTTCAAGGAAGAGGACTATATCAAGATGGACGCCCTGGAGGGGACGGTGAAGCAGATAGGCTGGAGGACGACCCGGCTCCTCACTCCTTCAGGCAATGAGATAATAGTGCCCAACTCCAAGCTCGCGGGCAGCGCCCTTGAGAACTATTCCAGTCCCAACGAGCTGAGCGGCGTCACCTACACGGTAGGCGTGGACTACAAGGAAGACATGGATTCTGTGGAGAAGCTGATAACCGAAACCCTCCACAAGACAGCCAAGAAGACCGGCATGATAGACGAGACATCCATATGGGTGAGGTTCGATTCCTTCGGCGACTATTCATTGAACTTCAAGTTCGGCTACTTCGTGAAGGGCTATATCCACAGGTTCGCTGTGCTGAAGGAGATGAACCGGGAGTTATTCTACGCGTTCAAGAAGAACAAGGTGAACATCCCGTTCCCGGTCAGGGTAATATACAACGAAAAGAAGTGACTATTCGTCCTGACCTGCCTTCTGGAACAGCCTCACCGTCTTGCTCTTGACAGTGACCGGTATCGGCACCGCGACCTCGATCAGCTCCACGGTGATCTCATCCTTGGCCTCGTCTATCTTCAGCACCTTGGCGCGCTCGCCCTTGAACGGGCCTGAGGTCATCTCCACCGTGTCTCCGGACTCTATGATGAGGGCCGGCTGCTTCTCTGCCTTGACCAGTTTCTCGATCTCGGCCAGGGTCACGGGCTGCTTCAGGAAGCCCTTGACGTGCTTGACCTTCTGGATGAGCTTGACCAGCGTATTCTCATCATCCGATTCCACGAACAGGTAACCCTTCACGTTCTCCACATGGACTATGGAGTATATGCTGAGCTTCTCTGCCCTGGCTTTCTTCATCAATATCTCTGAGAGTATCTTCTCCTGACCGGATGTCACGCGTATTGTGTATATCATGATTTCACCTGAGGAAGCCGAATACGAACGATATTATGAACCCGACCAGTCCGAAGAGGAACATGCCGAAGGCGCACACTTTGGCTACCTTTGACCACTCCGCAGGAGTCGGTTTCCTGGAGATGTAGAATATCCTTATGCATCTTTTCACTAGCTCTGCGAATTCCAACAGACCACCTATCCGATTATGTCGAGGTCGAGGTTTTCCGTATCCTCGCCCGCTGTCTTGAATGTGTATTTCGGGAACCTAACTCCTGCCAGCACCACCAGCACGCGCATGGACGTCTTCTTGATGTTGGGGTCTATCCTTGATCCCCAGATTATGTGCGCGTTGGGGTTTATCCTGCCGGCCGTCTCTGCAACGACATATTCCGCCTCTTTCAGGCTCATGTCCTCGCCGCCTATGACATTGACCAGCGCTTTCGTGGACGTGCTGACATCGGCGTCGAGCAGTGGTGAATTCAAAGCGGTCTCCACAGCCACTCTCGCCCGGTCCTCTTTCTTGGCGTCCAGAGACGCTTCACCAAGACCTATGACCGCGAATCCGCCTTCTGCAAGTATGGTGCGCAGATCAGCGAAATCCACGTTCACCAAGCCTGCTTTTGTGACCAGTTCCGCTATGCCCTTAACCGAGCTTGCGAGGACCTCGTCGCACACCTTGAATGCAGTGTTCAGCGGCAGGTCAGGAACCAGGCTGAGGAGCTTGTCGTTCTTTATCACGATGACCGTGTCCGTGTGCTTCTTCAGCTTCTCAAGGCCGGCCAATGCGTTTTCCATGCGGACCTTGCCTTCTGATGTGAACGGCAATGTCACTACCGCCACCGTGAGCGCACCCATGCTCTTGGCGGATTCCGCGATTATCGGCGCGCTTCCGGTCCCTGTACCGCCGCCCATACCGCAGGTTATGAAGACCATCGAAGGGTCCTTGATGGACTCCTTTATGTCGTTGATTGCCTCCTTGGCTGATTCCTCTCCTACGACAGGATTGCTGCCGGCTCCCCGGCCTTTGCTGACTTTCTTGCCTAAAAGCACCTTCTTGTTGGCTCTCACGTGGAGGAGATGCCTGGCATCGGTGTTCATGGCGATCAGGTTCACTCCTGAGATGTTCATCTGGAAAAGCCTGTCCAGGGTGTTGCTACCGCTCCCGCCGGCACCGACTATGTAGATATTCGGCCGGCTCTCCTCTATGAATTTGAGTATCTCCTCGTCGTCCTTTGACTTCGGAGCGATATCATTGAGTATCTTCTTCTCCGCAGTCGTCTCAGTTATGGGAGCCGTCAACTTCTCATCCACACCATCACCTAAGAAATAAGAATTGGTAAATTTTAGTTTGCATGAAAAGGTATATATAGATAGCGAATAGGCAGACGACTGGAGCGCCTGAGGCTATGCAGGTTCCCAGCTTGGCTGGTAGAACTCGGGCTGCCTTTTGCTCAGATACCAGGCATATGCCACACCGAATATCAATCCGCCAAGATGTGCTGCGCTCGCGATTCCGCTGCTGATATCGAATGTCCCGAGGAATTCAAGGGCAAACCAGAGTATGGCCGCATAGCGCATCTTGATCGGGAAGAAAAAGAAGAAGATGCGCATCTCAGGCAAAAGGATGGCTGTCGCGCCGAGTATGCCATATATCGCTCCGCTCGCTCCCAACGCAGGTATGGGCGGGATGATACCGAGCAGATAGGTGGCGTAGTATAGGAGACCTCCCAATAAGCCTGCCCCGAAATAGATTATCAGGTAGTCCTTCTTGCTGATCTGGGTCTCCAGGATGCTTCCGAACATGAACAACGCGTATGCGTTGAAGAAGAGGTGGGTGATGCTGCCGTGAAGGAACATGCTGGTTATGAAACGCCATGGCTGGGTGAGGGCTAGCGCAGGATCAAAAATGAATAGCCCGGTCACCGGGTCGCTTATCAGCTGGAGGATGAAGACGATGCCGAGTATTGCGAGAAGATAAGTGGAGATGTTTGCCATGTTGGAATTTCACCTATGGATAATTTAAACTTAGAGCCGCCTCGCCACAGCTATCGCGATATCATCGCATTTCGGGACAAGCAGTCCGTTTGGTCTCTCTTTCCTTCCTGCCTTCAGGCGTTTGGCGATCTCTGCCATCAGTTTTCTGACTATGGCGGCTGGCTTCCTCTCTTTGTCTATCAATGCCAGGAGATCCCCCTTGCCTGATGAATCAGTGACATATCCTTCGCTGGTGTCCATGTAGAGGTTGTCGGTCAATCCATCGCTTGCCAGGACAAGGACCTGCCCTTTGCATAATGTGCCGCTGGCCATGTTGACATGGACATCAGTGCCTGTGGGGCCGAGCACGCCGATGACCATGTTCCTCAAAGTGAAGAACTTGAGTATGGAGTCGTTGTCGCCCACAGGACGGGAGATCGGCAGTTCCAGGCTGATCTCTCCGGGTTTTTCTATGCCATAGATGGGCGAGTCCCCTGCGGCTGCGATCACGAATGAACCGTTCTTCTGCAGGAAAAGTATCGCGGCGGTAGTGAAGCCGGTGGTGACATTCTCCTGCGCATGGGTGAATGCCTCTTTCATTATCGTGCTGTTCATCTTATCGTATTTCTTCAGGAAAGCGAGCAGGGCTATGGCCGCTTCTGATGATGCTGATGCTGCTCCTGGCTCTCCGCTGACCCCGTCAAGGATACCTATGATAAGCTTCTGAGCGTCTTCATAGGCAAAAGCAGAATCGCCGCATTCTTCATGGCATTTCTTCACTGTGACCGAGAAATCGCAGAATTTGGTCTTGCCTGCTGCGCTCTTGGACCCTTTCACGCCAGTGCCGAGTATCAGCTTTTCCATCCTAAAACCCCCAATACATCTTTGTATGGAGCGGCTGTCTTTATGGCGACAGGGGAGAAATGCGTCCTCACCGCCTTGTGCCCGGATTTCCTGAGCTTGGCGAGTATGTCGTCCATCTTGGGCACGCTTTTGAGCTGCTGGAGCTTGCACAGCGCGTGCACATTGTAGAAATAAGGCGGCATGCCGATCTCGCCCAGCATCAATGAGAGCATATGGTCCATCTGCTCCCGGTCTGCGTATTTTCTCTTCTGGTTGAGCTCAAGCATCTTTCCTATGAATGAGGGATCGTGGAGCTCGCCGAGCCATAGCGGCCCTGCATAATCATTCTCTGCGCCGCAGTTGGCGCATGATCTCTCAGGGAAAACTCCGGATGAACGGAATCCGCATTTGTTGCAGAAGGATATATGACCAAGCTGCTTCAGGGAGTCATATGCAAGGTCAGCGCTCCGCTTCACCATGACGACGCTTTTCAGATAATGCTTGTCAGAGAAGGATACGAGCGGAGTTATCCCCATGTTGAATTCTGCTGCGGTTTCTGTGACCTTCTTCAGCATTATCCTCAGGCCTGTCTCATGGGTGAATTCGTTGTTCATTGGCCTGGAATGGTAGTTCTTCATGCAGGCTGCGGTCTTGCCACCGCAGAGGACTGCGACATCTGTGGCTGTGACAGACAGATAGGCAAGCTTCTTGGTGTTGAAATAGCGGAACGCATCGACAAGATAAGGACTTGGTGTGCCGAATGGGTCGATCTCGAGGAAGTCCGCGTCATGCTCGAAGGCGAGACGGGATATGTTGCCGACGACCGCATCTGCTTTGAGTTTGTTTGTTTTGGCGTTCTTTTTCGCTAGGGCTATCGCGCGTTTGTCTATGTCTATGAAAGTGAGCTTCTTGACATTCTTGTTCTCCTTGGCGTATCTTATCCCGCGGATTCCAGAAGCGCAGAACGCGTCAACTACTTCTAACTTCTCTCCTATGGCACCTACTGCGAGTGAAGACATGCTCCTGCACAATCTCATGGCAGGATTGTAGAATACCGTCTTTGCGGTGCTGAATGTTATTCCGTCCTCTTCCAGATGTTTCACCCTTTCATGAATTCAGCCATCGCCACTGTAGCGTATGCGCCTGCCGGCAGCGAGAACCTGAATACACAGCTATCCCGGCTGAAATTAAAATCCTTCATCGGAGCAAGGAGCGTGCGATAAGT
Source organism: Candidatus Iainarchaeum sp. (assembly GCA_028713495.1). Taxonomy (GTDB): domain Archaea; phylum Micrarchaeota; class Micrarchaeia; order Anstonellales; family Bilamarchaeaceae; genus Bilamarchaeum. The sequence goes on along the minus strand of JAQTOF010000007.1, from coordinate 21,407 downwards.
GCCCCTTGATGCGATCTCAGGCATGGATTTCATCCTGAAGGATTCCTTTGAGACATTCAGTTTCTCCAATAGCGTTTCTTCTCGCTCGTTCAACGGAGTTTCATAACCGATGATCTTCCCTGCAATCCATCCTTCTGCTTCTGCTTTGCTTATATCAGGGAATCCGAGCGTCTCGCCGCAGTAATACTCGCCTTTCTCAAGGGTCAGTTCTTTTTCTTTTATCCGCTCGGACAGGAGTTGGTTGAACATTTGGGACTGAAACGCGTGTATGAAGAGGAGAAGTATGTTTCTTGGGAGTTGTTTGAGCGCTCCGGGATAGTCGTCAGGGCGCTTGGACAGATGAGCTAGCATGGAACGCTCGAGTTTGAGGTTTTTCGGAAAATAGGATAACGCTCTGGAATAATCATTTGTGTCTGCCAGCTCTTTTCTCGCCAATCTCGCCTGCTCGTTCTCCTCGCCTTCCAGTCCGCACAAAAAGAGCTTCACCGCTTCCTCGTATCCGTCTCGCAGTATCAGTTCCCCTATCCGGGCGGTGTTCTTCCTGGATGAACCGAATCTTTGCTCCCCGAAATAGTTCGGAAACAGACCACCCAACTCACCAAAAATAATATTTACTTGTTCGCTCGCGCTCGGGTTCGCGTCTTGTATTTTGATCGTGAAACGATTTCCCAAAAGCGCCCCCATACGGACTTTATCAGCAGCAGTCCAAGCCCCATTGATTTTGATGTCTTTTATCGCGAGCGAGAGCAGTTTGTCTTTCGTAATGCCGCCTGCCGAAGCGAGCTGTGTGGTTATGGCTGTCTTGTCCTTGTTTCCTGCTGCATTGAGATAACGCGGATTCATCCTGAGGCGATCCGCGATCTCGGATAATGCTGATGAAGTGGACCAGTTTTTCTTCTGGAGCACGAAATGCACGAATCGGCCGGGCGTATCTGGTTTTGAGAATGGCTTGTCCAGCTCCAGAATCGTTCCGTCCTCGGATATCTCCTCCACAAGGAAATCTTCAGGCGCTGATTTGATTGCGCCCTTGATGCCAGGAGAAGAGGAAAGATAAGACAGTTGCATACAGGTCTATTCTGGCGCTAATGGATTAAAACCATTTGCTGGGGTTTTTAGCAAAATAGTCTCTGATCTCTTTGCGATCTAGGATGGGCTGGAGCAGATTGGCCCTTTCAGCCAACTTGGCCCTTTCAGGGGATATTCCGACTTTTTTTGGATTGCCCTTATAATCGACCCAGAATCCCGTCGCTGCCGCAAGCTTCAGTTCAAGCCACGGTGGTAATGTTACAGACCAACCGACCTCATTGCGGAAGCCTCTTATCGCTTCGTCGACTTGGCTATCGGAACCTTTTTCCATGGTCGCAACGAAGATGAGCGCAGGCATGTCAGTCTCCCTGAACAGCATGTGGGTTTTATTCGCCACCAGCTGGATCGCGAGCCTTTCCCTGGCTAATGCGAAACGTTTTTCGATTTTATCGCCTATCCGTTGCTGGGAACCGCGTTCCTCGAGGTGCGATCTGATGAATTTCATGACCAGATCAACGCTGTCCTGGGGGTAGACATCCAATCGGACGAAAGGCCCATTGGAGTTTACTAGGCTCACAGGGGAACGAGCCTCAGTCACTGGCGACACCGTCTTTGTTTGAACAGGTGCTGGTGCCATGGAAGGCGGATGGGAAGGCGAACGGAGTATGCGTGGCGACGGAATGTCTCCCAGCGCCCGGGCCAGGGTGAGTGTGCCACCGTTGTTGGATACCGAGACACCGAGGCGCGGGAAACCTTGCGTATTCAGATGACGGATGTGGGGGACGAAACCGAAGAGTATCACGTACTCCCGCAATGCTTTGAGCAGAAGCGGCTTGTTAGTGTCAAGCGGATTCGGCTCGTCTTCTTTTGATGGATAGCCGAGGCCTTCGAGGACCTTGGTCATCTTCCTCTTCCTTGTTTTATCGTTCAGGATGTCATTGAACGCCTCCGCGGTTATGTCCGTTAAGAGGAATCTCTGATCTATCGGTTCAATGAGGCGCTGCTGCATGGAGGTGGGAAGGACCACGTGATCCCGGCTGAGTACTTCTGATTGAGGTGAAACGCACTTTCCCAGGATCCCTTCGGTCAACAGATCCGAAGCGTGCGGGCCTGGTGCCGGTAATGCTGTTCGGGTCTGGGATCGTAGTGAAGAGGGAACCGATGCAGGACGTGTTCCGTGTGGCCGTGAAGCGGGTCGAAGCCCGCCCGTCATTCTCGCAATGGCAGCGGTGGCGGTAGCAACAGTGGCAGCAGCGACATCAGCGCCAAGCGTGGTAGAAGCGCATGGGACAGGCAGGACTTCCGTTGTCCTGGTTCGGGAAGAACGGGCTGGGTTCACTCTATTTGTGTACTTATTCGGATTGTCGCCAAGCCTCCTCTCGTTCACCAGCTGCCTTATCTTAAAATTTATCGACGAATCGCTCCTTCCCATTTCCTTTGCGAGTATCCGACTTATCGCGCGGTCGGTCTCTCCTTCAGCGATCAGCACGGTACGTCTATTCCTGATGCGCACGATATCATCAATAGTGAAATTCTTTCTTGTCCTGGCGGCCCCTTCGGTCAGCGCATCTGAAGCGCGCGGGGCCGGCGCTGGTGAAGCGGTTCTGGTTTGAGACGGTACTGGAGAGGGAACCGGTGCAGGGCGTGTTCCGTGTGGCCGTGGGGCTGGTCTGCTCCTGCCAGACATTCTCGCGATGGCAGCGCGGGAAGCAGTGATGACATCGGCAGCAAAGGCGCTACCACCAGTGGTGGCTGCATCAACGCTACTAGGTGCTGCTGGAGCGGATGGAGCAGGCAGCGGTTCATTTGCCCTGGTCGAAGGAGAAAGAGTTGGCCCCTTCTTCACGTATCTATTCGGATTGTCGTCAAGCATTTTTTTCTTCAGCAGCTGCCTTATCTTACAATGTACCGCATTATCCGTTCTTCCCATTTCGCTTGCGAGCACACGGCTTATCGCGCGGTCGGCCTCTCCTTCAGCGATCAGCTCTGCCCGTCTCGCTTTAATGAGTGCAATATCATCAGCATCGAATCTCCCACCCGTATTGGCAACCGCTTCGGTCCGCGGAGCGGATGGAACAAGCTCTGGCTGACGCGCCTTGGGCGATACTACTGAAGAGACTGGTGCAGCAGCCCCAGTGTGTTCTGCCGGCGTTTGCGAGGCGGGTTTCGTCCCTCTCTTGTTCTTATTCTCAGTTAGAGTTCCGGCCTTCACCAGTTGGTATATCTTAAACCCGATCGAACCTGCAGTCCTTCCCGCAAATTCCTTCTCGAGCACCGCGCCGATCTCAGTATCCTGCATCCCTTTTGCAGCCAGCTCATCTCTTCGCTCTACGATGCGTGTAATCTCGTCGGTACTGAACCGCTTCAACGTCTTGGCGATCCCTTCGGTCAACGGAGCAGAAACGGAGGAGACCAGCCCCTTTACGGATACTGACTCTGGATGCTCTCTCATCCGCCTGTCCGTGCAGTCAAACTCTTCTACGCCAATGATGGAGTGGCGCAACCACGCAAACCCCTGTCTGGTCAGGTTTTTCACGGCTGGTGGTTCGCCAAAGATAGCTTCATACTCAGTAGCGAGTCTCTGGCACAGATTTTTAGCGCTGTCGCGGCTAAGGTGGACCGGATCACCAGGGGAAAGACCAACGCGATCCAAAAACTGCTGGAGCCTGTTTATCCTGTCTGTATCGAGAAGGGGGCTGTGCGGCGAGAGCCGGGGTTTTCTTGGATGCTGATCCGTTTTAGCAGCACCCCCGCTCGCAGTGTCAGAAACAGAACGCATGAGGGATTGATGAAAAGTTAGATTTTTAATATAATAGTGGGATTGAAGTCGCTTTCAATTGCAGCTGGGCCGTAACGACAAACCGGACCTCGCGGTCCGCCTATTGTTTAAAAGTTATCCTCGCATAAGCCGAGAGTATGGATAAATTCTACATCACGACAGCTATTCCTTACGTCAATGCGGCACCGCACCTTGGACATGTGCTGGAATTCGTCCAGACCGATGTGCTGGCCAGATACCAGAGGCTGCGCGGCAGGGATGTGGCCCTGATAACAGGCGCAGATGAGAACAGCCTGAAGAACGTCCATGCCGCAGAGAAGAAGGGCATAACAGTCACGGAGCTGTGCGAGAAGAATTCTGCTGTTTTCAAGCAAGTTGCCGAGAAGGTCGGCCTGTCATTCACCAATTTCAGGAGGACTTCTGACAAGAAGATGCACTGGCCAGGCGTGCAGAACATCTGGGCTCTCTGCGACAAGAGCGGAGATATATACAAGAAGAAATACCGGGGCCTCTACTGTGTCGGATGCGAGGCGTTCTATGAAGAGGATGAACTGACAGAAGGGCTGTGCCCTGAGCACAGGGTAGCACCTGAGGCGATAGAGGAGGAGAACTATTTCTTCAAGCTGTCGAAATACCAGGACACGCTGGAGAAGATGATCGAGAGCGGCGAGCTCCAGATACTGCCTGAGACAAGGAAGAACGAGGTTTTGAGTTTCATAAAGGGCGGCCTCAAGGATTTCAGCATATCGCGGTCAGTGACAAGGGCGAAGGGATGGGGGGTGCCTGTGCCAAATGATCCGAAGCAGATATTGTACGTGTGGTTCGATGCGCTCGGCACTTATATCACTGGGATAGGTTATGGAACTGACCAGAAGACGTTCGAGAGATACTGGCCTGCAGACGTCCATGTAATAGGCAAGGGCATACTCAGGTTCCATGCGGTCTATTGGCCGGCCATGCTGCTTTCTGCAGGCCTGAAACTGCCCAAGACAGTATTCGTCCATGGATATATCACCGTGGAAGGCCAGAAGATGAGCAAGAGCCTAGGTAATATAGTGGATCCGGTAGTCCTCACCGACAAGTACGGAGTGGACCCGATAAGATACTGCCTGCTGGGCGAGGTGCCTACCTTTGAGGATGGCGATTTCTCAGAGAAGGTGCTGATGGACACCAACAACAACGAACTGCTCGCGAACCTGGGCAACCTGGTGAACAGGACCCTGGTTTTCATAAAGAACAATTTCGATGCGACGATCCCTGGCGGGGATCTTAATGACGAGGATAAGCGGTTTTTGGAATCGCAAGCGAAGCTCGCGGGCGAGATAACGAGCGAACTGGATAAGATGAGGATCAAGGACGCGCTCCACAAAGTGATGGCATATTCCAAGAACGCGAACAGGTATTTCCAGGACAACAAGCCATGGGTGAGCGTGAAGAGCGATAAGGCAAGGGCAAGCGCTGTGATAGGTGTATTGGCAACCCAGGTGAAGGACCTGTCCATAATGATAGAACCGTTCCTGCCGCAGACCAGCGTGGAGATAGGCAAGCAGCTTAGCATTGAGGCGGGGAAATGGAGCGATATAGGCAAGCCGTTGCCTGCAGGCCATGCGATAGGAGAACCGAAGCCGCTGTTCAGGAAGATAGAACCGAAAGACGTGGAAGCGGATAAGGGAAAGGCTATGGGGAAGAAGGGAGCCGCTGTCTCGTTCGCTGATTTGGACCTGGAAGTCGGCCAGATAATCAGCGCTGAGAAGCACCCGGATGCAGAGAAGCTTTTCATTGAGAAGGTGATGCTTTCGGATGGCGAGAGGCAGATAGTCTCCGGGCTCGCAGGCCATTATTTCCCTGAAGAGCTGGTGGGTAAGAAGGTCGTCATCCTCAAAAACCTGGCGCCTGCGAAATTGCGCGGTGTGGAATCGCAGGGTATGCTGCTGGCCGCAGAAGGCCATGAAAAGGCGCCTCCAAAGGAAGGCGGGGCGATGGAACAAGGCGCTGTGGAAGTCATATTCTGCGAGAAGAGCAAGGTTGGCGAGAAGGTCAGCCGCAAAGACGGTAAGAACGCGCCCAAACCAGTCATCACATTCGACGAATTCAAGAAAGTGAAGATAGATGTGAAGGATTTCGCTGTCATGAACGAAGGGAAGCAGCTGGCGAGCGGCAGCGAAGAGCTCAGGATGAAGAATGTCAAGGAAGGGAACGTCAGCTGAAAGGTCTGGGATTCTGGATTTTTGTCGTTCCTAAAATAGCCATTTTAAATAGGATGACGGAATGGTTATATCATGAGGCAATTGGGGGAGCGCCTTGCTTTGGGCGATAAGAGGGTGAAGCGGCTGGCCTTGAGTGCTATGAAGAAAGCCGCAGAGAAGGCCGAGGAGTCCTTCCGTAGGCACGTGAAGATTGCCAAAGCGCTCGCTGGTTTCCTGCCTTTCACTGAGAAGATAGAAGAACTCGAAACGAAAGGCAAGATCATACTGTTCAACATCTTGGTGAGCAGACCGAATGGAGAAACCGAACATTCCAGAGATGAGTTCGCAGCGGCAAAAGACGGAATGGGACCGGAGAGATTATGAACAAGTATATTCTGCTGATTCTGGCTATTGGATTATTGGCTTTCTCAGGATGTATGGGCAAGCTATGCGACAAGACGACTGATTGCGGGTCGGATGAGATATGCAAGGATGGGTTCTGCGCGAAGCTCAGCGAGCAGCAGTGCAGGACAGAAGACCAGACCTGCGACATACCTGCGGATTGCTGTCAGGGTCTGACGTGCGATGGCAACAAATGCAAGATGCCCACTTGTCCGGCCAGCTGCGATGACAACTATTCATGCACCCAGGACTCGTGCAATGCGACTTCAGGAAGCTGCGTCCACACGCTCATCCAACCGTGCTGCGGCAATGGGATGTGCGAGCAGGGAGAGGATTGCGGGGATTGCCTTAACGACTGCCCCTGCACCACCGGCCTTGTATGCGGCCATGGGGTGTGCATGGACGAGATAACCGCAGAGCTCTATTCTATCACAGAGAACTCCAGCGTTGAGAGCTGCAGGCAGGAGGTATTCAATGCATGGACGCTCGGCAAGAACGATGAGATAATCACGCTTTCAGAGAACTGCAGCGCTGGGATCTCGCGGGCCATAGGCCAGGTGCAGACCCTCAAGAGCGGCAGGGACTTGAGCGACGAGCAGAGGGATGCCATAGATAGCGAGCGCCTGGTGCTGGAAAGCGAGCGCGAGGAGCTCTATTTCATGAAAGGCATGGCTGAAACGGACAAGAACAAGGAGACCATGGATGAGGAAGAGTACGACAACCTCATGTATCTCGAGGACATCAAGGATGCCCTCTCTCATCTGGAGTCGGCCATCTACAAGCTTTATACCATAAAGAACGATTATGCAGACCAGTGGGATGACACCCACGAGGCATTGTTCACTGCCTATGCTGAAAGATACAGGGGAGTGAACCAGCAGATAAACGCGCTCTATGACGAGATGGGCAGCTATGATTACAAATACGCATTCCAGGTCGATCCGAACGATCCTGTCGTGATAGAGATCGCGGATGCTACCACCGCTGCTTATGCCGTTGAGGATGTGCCACAGGCCCTGCTTGAAAAGGTTTACCTTTCGGTGCAATATGTCAGCGACCCGGACTGGCAGACAGACTGGGTCCAACCGCCGGCCTACACTTTGATGACTGGGAAGGGAGATTGCGATGACAGCGCCGTGCTCCTGGCATCGCTCTTCCGCAGAGCAGGGGTCGAGGAAACAAACCTCTGCGAAGTGGACACCAATGGCGATGACGAATATGACCACCTCACGGTGGGTGTTGAGAGGGATGGTGGCACGTTCCTGATATATGAGAGCGTCTGGTCGCCAGGGGATTACCTGCCACTGGACGAGGATGGGAATGCGCCGCTGCTCCCGAGGCCAGTGCCGCAGGCTGACTATCCAGGCCGTATAATGTACTGCTATAAGAGCGAGGAAGTGATTACTTCCGCTCTGGCGGATAAATGCGATGATGGCACGCTCTATGGCCAATGCTCTGAGGACCCGCCGTGGTTCTGCGACAATGGTGAGATGATAGCCGACTGCATTACCTGCGGCTGCGACCAGGAATATCCCAACTGCGCCAAGACAGGTGATGACAAGGGATTGTGCATTGTATGCTTCGATAATGGCGAATGGATAGACGAGTATGCGGTATGCTGTCCTGAGGGATACGACCGCTACAATCCCTACACCGAACTGTGCAGGAAGGACTGAGAGGGTGAGATGTTGAAACCGGCAGTAGGCATCGGTTGTTTTGCAGCAGGGACCCTGCTGATGATCGCGTTCTACTGGAACGAGTTATTGCTCACCGGCCTCATGCTCTGCGCTGCCATGATATGCCTTGCAATCGATGATTGGAAGAACCTCAAGCTGTTCGTGGTAGCGACTCTGGTGGGCGGGCTTTGCGAGAACATCACCGTGATGATGGGCGCGTGGGGCTATGCCAATACGAATTACATATTCGCTCCGCTCTGGGTGCCGATAGGCTGGGGCATGGCCATGGTGATATTCGAGGAAGCGTTCACAAAAGACGCCCATGCGCCGAGATTCTCCAAGCGGGCGATCCTGGCGGCGTTCAGCGGCGCTTTCCTGACTGGCGTTTTCGCCCCTGTCGAAGTGTTCATGGCGCTTTGCTTCGCGATCGCGACGGCAGTATTCTTCGCGCTGGGATTCTACCGCATGGATGAGCTCCGGGCAGGAATCCTGGCTGGCGTTTTCGGAGCTGGGATGGAAGTGACATGCATCCTGGCAGGCAACTGGCATTATCCGTTCGCCATCACCGCGGTGATACCGCTCTGGCTGCCTTTCGCCTGGTTCAACGCATTCCTGATAATGAGAAGGATAACGAAAATATGAAAGAAAGATCAGCCCAGGGATTCGGCGCAATCCGCTGGGCACGATTCCTCTGTCTCTGCGCAAGGGCAACCGATCGCCATGCACACGACTTCCTGGCATGTGCCGTCGCCGCAAAGGTTCTCGCAGGCCGGCACTTCTTCCACGAAGGTGATGCCGTCAACGGTCCTGCACTGCCTCGGATAGCTTTCCATGATCACGCTGTCGTCCAGTGAAGCGCATTCCGCGAAGTCCTTGACGATGCGCACCTGCAGGCAGCGGTTCTGCACGCACTTTATCTGGAGGTGGGCCGCGATGCCATTGCAGAAGTCAGGACACTGCTGGGAGACATCGACATAATCCTTGTTGCCGTAGAAGCACTGCCTCGTCGTCTTGTGCACGCCGCATGCGCAGTCGGAATTCTCAGCGCAGTAGGTCGGGTTGGTGGCATTGCACTCCCCGCGGAAGAATGCCCACTCCTCGCATTCCACACCGCCAGGCAGTTTGCAGATGCCGTACTGGGCACCTGTGCTATCTGTCTTTATCTCAAGGACCCCGCTATTGTTCTCGCAATAGACTGATGCAGGATTCGGGATCTGGGTGTTGTTGGTTTGATTGTTGTTCGTCTGGTTGTTGAGACCGCCAGGCCCGATACAGCCTGCAAGAAGCAGGAACGCAGAGAATACGCATAAAGCCAATATCCGGATCATCCTATCACCGGATTCACTACTGAGAAAAAGGATTTAAATAGCACAATTTGCTGAGGCTCTGGCCGAAATAAAAGAAAATGATGGAAAAATCAGAGGAGGACGCCGTTGACTATGCCGTCCTGACCCACGCGGTTGGTGATCCTGGCCTTGCCGAGCTCGGTCTCCACCACTGCGCCCTTCGTTATTATGTTCATACGCACGAACTCAGGGTTGTGGCTCTCCAGGACGCGGATTATCTTCACGCTCTTCATCTTGTCCTTGGCCACCACGTTTATGGTGCTGGCCTTCTTGAGCTTTACCCCCATGCTTCCGCCCCTTCCGCGGACAGAGACCTTGAGATCCTTGGCAGCGACTTTGGTTGCGGCGAATACTCCGCCGACGTGAGAAAGCTTCTTGTCCCTGAACTTCCGTCTCCTGCCCCCTGTGCCGGCGCAGACTTTCTTATCATGTGGCCTGTGATACTGATCCATATAACTACCTCTAATTAGCGGAATGATTATAACGGGACGGATTTTAAAATATTGGTATGCGGGTTTTGAGGCTTAGGAGCGGACTGGACACGAAAACGCTGTTTTCCAGGCTTGGGAAGGCCGATGCGGTCATGATGAGGACAGGAACCATCGGATCGATTGGGGAGGCAGCGCTCGCGTTGCATCTCGCCCAGCGCGCGTTCGCCAACAAAAAAAACATCGCCCGCCAGCTGAAATACGAATTCCTGCTTTGGATATCCGGAAAGACCGATATCGCGAGCGCGATGAAGGCCACTGCGCCCCAGGATAAAAAAGAATTTTTCGTGATTTTGTTCACAGAACGCGAGCACGAGAATCTTTTGAAATCATTGGATGTAGAGGAATTGCCATTGGGACTGAAACAGGAAGCCGATCCGCTCGCATTGGAAAAGATATCGCTCTCTAGGATATAGTCAGATGCCCAGCTGTTTCGACAGCACATCGCGGTCTATGGGCAGGTCTATCCCCAGCACCTTGTGGATGAATATGAACATGTCTATTACCTTGGACTTGTCTTTTGTTATCCTGTCCGCCATCTGCTTTATGGTCATCTCCTTGCCGATCAGCTCGTAGAGCATGAGGCCTTCCTTGCCATATCTCTTATAGACTGAATAGCCGTCATCGCCGTACTTCTTGCGGACATCTGCCCTGCTCATGGGCTTCATTATCACCATGCCGTTCTCCATCATGAAGGAGAGCATGCCGGTGACATCATAGAGCGGCATGTCAAGCTTGAGGGAGATGTCTATGACGTCGTTCTTGCCGTCCACCATCTCCATGACCTTGCTGCCCTTGTCTCCGAACTTGAGCATCATCCTGGCTTTCATCTGCACCGACTTGACGATGTCGAGCGGGGCCTTGATCGGGATTTCGACCGGCGATGGCACGGCCCGCGCCTCGTCCAGGGATTCATCGGCTTCCACCATCGGGCCGAATGATTCCGGCTCCTTCTTCTGGGCCGCTGCTGCGGACTGGGCCTGCTGGGCCCCTGCGAATCCTGATGGCGGCGGTTGCGCACCGCCTCCTTTCGGATAATCGAGCTTTATGATGCCCTGCTCGTCCATGAAATCGAGGATCTCCACGAGCTTGGGCTCTGTGAGGCCGGTCTCTTTCATTATCTCCTCTGCGGTCCTCTGCCCGTCTATGAGCGCATATACCCTGAGGCCGATGTCCCCGTATTTGTCAGATATTATCTTCTCGACCGGGCTGAGCTCGCTTTCCTCTTCGTACTTGCCTTCGCGTTCAAGTGCTCCGAGCTCAAGCTCCTCTTTCTCTTCCTTTGGAGCTTCTTCCTCTTCAGGGGCAGCTTCCTCTGCAGGGGTTTCCTCTTCGGTTTTCTCTTCCTCTTCCGTCTTCTCTTCCTCTTCTGCCTTCTCTTCTTCTGATTTCTCCTCTTCGGCTGGAAGCTCTTCGCCTTCCATGATTGGTTTGATCTCGTCCTCTTCAGCCCAGGCGGTCTCCTGCCTCTTCTTCTTGGCAGGTTTCTCTTCCTCCTCGGCCTTTTCCTCTTCCTTTGGCGGCGCTTCTTCCTCAGGAACCTCTTTCTCCTGCGGCTGCTCCTCAAGAGGCGGCGTCTCCTCTTCAGGCCCCATCTCTTCCTCAGGAGGTATCTCTTCGAGGGTCCTGCCGGGCTTCTCTTCCTCCTCCGGCGGCGCCTCTTCTTCTTCCGAGACTGTAGGCTTCTTCGGTGCCTCTTCCGCAGCCTTGCCGATCGTCGGCTCTAACTCGATCATGCCGGCGTCCTGCATGTACGTGAGTATCTGGTCGAAAAGAGTCTGGTCCATGCCCAGGTCTTTCCTGAGCTCCTGGGTGGTCCTCTTCCCGGTGATCGCTTTGTACACCTGGAGGCCGGTCTCCCCAAATTTCTTTATCAGTAGGTTCTGGTTCTTGAAACGCTGGAGGGGGCCTTTTTCGATTTTTTTTATTTTATAATCTGAACCTTTCGCCATCGGACCACACAATTACTCCGTATAACCATCAAAATGTTTATTAACATACTTAATTTATACTAGTCATGGAGTTCGACGAGCTACTGATAACCACAGGTGTAGATGCGCTTGTCCGTCTTGTCAAGGAAAAACAGAGGATAGAGCTCGAGAACGCTTCTGCCGTATTGAACATCCCCCAGGAGACCATAGAGGAATGGGCCAGGGTGCTGGAAGAAGAGGGCATACTCCGCATAGAGTACCGCCTCGCGAAGATATACCTGTCATGGGTGAAGCCGACCGAAGAAGAGGTCGCGACCGAGAAGAAATCGTTCTACGAGGAGAAGAAAGGCGTGGAAGCCGAGCTCGAGCAGCTCAAGAGCAAGGCGGTCGAAGGCAGCAGCGGGCTTGAGGAGCTGAGGAAGTCGTTCTCGGACTTCTATACGAAGACATATTCCAAGATAGATGAGATGGAGAAGGCCGTCGCGCCTGTCCCTGCGGCGAAGGCCATATCGCAGGATGCTTTCCTGAGGTATGAGGAGGAGATGGCAAAGACCGGGGCTCAGCTGCAGGAGACAAGGAACGCCCTGGCAGCCATACGCAAGGAGATCGCCGGGCTGGGCATAAGCAAGACCGCAGGCCCGGCCAAGGAGCTCATGGACCGGATGGGCAGGATGCAAGCCGATCTCCAGGCGATGCATGAGGAGATGGCGGCTGTGCGCAAGCGGGCGGCCCAGCGGGATACCGCAGAGGCGGAGGTCCAGCTGCCTTCCATGAAGGACATGAAGAAAAAGTTCGATACGATACAGAAGGACTTCGTGTCATTGCGGTCAAGGAACGCGCAGCTCAGGCAGGACATGCTGAGCCTGCACGAGAGCTCTGAGATACTCAAGACAGTGGCAGAATCCATAATGGGCCAGGAAGACAAGATAAAGAGCCTCCACGATGAGATCGCGGCCCTGACCACAGAGGCAGAGGAGCTGGCGGCGAAGACCGAGAGCGCTGTCGATAAGGTCAAGCAGAACGCGGAGATGGCAGAGAGGCTGGGCGACTCTGTGGGCGTCGCGAGGAACGTGCTCAAGAAGTTCCCGAGCCAGGAGAAGGTGCTGCAGGAACTGGACAAGGTGAAGGCCGAGGAGGATGCCCTGATGGCCAAGACCGAGTCCCTCGGCAAGATACTTGAGGCCTCAGGAGGCAAGCAGGTCACTGCCAAACAGCTCGCTGATATCTCGGCCAGGGCAGAGGAGAAGACCGAGCGGCTGAGGAAGGATATGGATTCTCTGGCCGTGGCGCTGGAGGACGAGAAGGGCACGTATCTGACATTCCAGAAGATAAAGGAGCGCATAGTGCCGTCCATGGAAGCTTACCAGAAACAGCTGGATTCCATGGAAGAGAGGATCACCAAGATAAGGCAGGATGCATCCGAGCAGGTGAAGAGCATCCGGACAGATTCCATGAAGCTCCAGGAGTCGCTGAAAGGGGGCCAGCTCCAGGGCATAGTGAAGGTCGCAGAGGAGATACGCGACAAGAAGAAGATGCTGGACGAGATAAGGACGTCGCTGGATGACCTGACGACGATATCCGACAACCTCACCAAGAGGATAACATTGCTTTCCAGGGAAGCCAAGCTGCTGGAGATACGGACCGGGGCCGGGCCTGCGGTGCCGGCCGAAGAGGTCGCTGCCAAGGAGAAGAGCATCCGCGAGCAGATAGAGCTGACGGAAGAGGAGGAACTGGAGTTCCGCAGGAAGCGGGACGAGCTGAAGAAGCTCATACAGAGATTGTGGGAGGAATGACTCGGTTTAAAAGCAGTCAGCAGGATGTATGTTGGTGATTTGCCATGCCTAAAGAGAACATCAAAGATGTGAAGGTCAGGGATGATCCTTGGGCCGGGCCGGGAGAGGGCGTAGAGGCGGGCAAAGCGAAGGTCGCGCTGCTTTCATCATACAGCTTCAGCTCCGAGGGCCTGCCTGTGGAGGTCAAGATACTGAGGAAGGCCGACTTCGTCCCGAGATACGAGATCACCATACCGGGCATAGCAGAAGGCACCAAGCTCATCCTGGAGACCAAGCTCAAGGCGGAGCTCGTGACCGAGGTCAAGCTCGACATCAGCGAGATACTCGACCCCAAGAAATACGAGGCGGTCAAGGTCAGGTTCCTGGAAGCCGCCAAGAAGATACTCACGCGCAATTTCCCATCGCTGCCAGAGGACAAGAAGGATGTGCTGGCGGTCTACCTGCTGCAGAAGACGCTGGGCCTGGGCGAGATGGAGGCCCTGCTGGCCGATGAGCAGCTGGAAGAGGTTGTAGTCAACAACTCCAGGGAGCCTATTTGGGTGTATCACAAGAAATACGGATGGTGCAAGACCAACCTCAGGCTGAAGAACGAAGAGATGGTATATGACTACGCGTCCATGATAGCCAGGAAGGTGGGCAGGCAGATAAATGTGCTCAACCCGACGCTGGATGCGCACCTGCCGAGCGGGGATCGTGTGAATGCGACCCTGTTCCCGATATCCTCGTTCGGAAACACGATAACAATCAGGAAGTTCTCGAGGAATCCCTGGACCATAACCAGCTTCCTGAAATCAAAGACGGTGACCGCGGATGTCGCGGCCCTGATATGGCTATGCATACAGAACGAGCTTTCGCTGCTCGTCACAGGAGGCACAGGAAGCGGAAAGACATCCTTCCTGAACGCCATGGCAGGACTGATACCTGCCAACCAGAGGATAGTGACCATAGAGGACACGCGCGAGCTTACATTGCCTTCATTCCTGCACTGGGTGCCTATGACCGTGAGGGAACCGAACCCTGAAGGGAAGGGCGAGGTGACCATGCTGGACCTCATGGTGAATGCCCTGCGCCAGAGGCCTGACCGCATATTGGTCGGAGAGATAAGGAGGCAGAGGGAAGCAGAGGTCATGTTCGAGGCCATGCACACTGGCCACAGCGTCTATGCGACGCTGCACGCGGATAATGCCGACCAGACGATATCGCGGCTCACGAACCCGCCCATAAACGTGCCAAGAGAGATGCTGGACGCGCTCTCTGGCATAGTGGTGACGTTCAGGCACAGGAGATTCAACATAAGGAGGGTGCTGGAGTTCGCTGAGATGAGCAAGAAAGGCCAGGTCAATGTCCTCTACCGCTGGGATGTCAGGACCGACAAGACCAAAGCCGTCAACAAGATGACCACGCTCGCTGATACGCTATCGCTCTATTCAGGCATGAGCGAGAAGGAGATAGAGGACGACGTAGCCGAGAAGGTTGAGGTCCTGGACTGGATGGTCAAGAAGAACTATGACGATGTCGACCAGGTCGGCCAGGTGGTCTCGCATTACTATGCGAATCCCGGCGATGTGATGGACGCTGTGCGGAAAGGCAAGGCGCTGGAATTCAATAAGGACACGTTATAATACGGAGGAACGTTTCAATGGCGGACGCTGGATTTGTGGATGTCGTTTCCGAGGCTAAGCGGCTGGAGAAGAAGCTGGTGGAGTATGCACCCTACCAGGATGATATCCACATCGCCAGGACCATGGACATGGAACCACGGGACTATATGGACCTGACCTATCCGGACATGGTCAATCTGTATGAGAGGAACCACAAGATAATAAGCACGGCTGGCCTGGGCATATTGACTACCAAGGCACAGGCAGCGGCTCCTGCGGCAGCTCCGGTCAAGACAGGAGAGGTCGAGACCAGGCTGAGAGAGATGACCACTGAGACCCTGCAGAAGGCAGAGGAGGTGGCCAAGGAGCCCATAGTGGTTGAGAGGGAAGCGCCACCAGTCCAGGCTGAAGAGGAGCACAAGGAAACGCAGATAGAATTCGAGGAGAGGCCGGCTACCCGGGCCCCTGTAGAGGAGAAGATAGAGATCGAAAGGGAAGAGAAGCCTGCTCCTGAGATAGAGGAAGAGAAACCCAAGGCCGAGCCAGAGAAAGAAGAGGCCAGGGAAAAGGCTCCGCCTCAGCTGGAAAGGCCGCCAGAAAGGCCTTTGCCCAAGGTCCTTGAGAAAGAGGAAGGGCCAAAGGTGGAAGTGCCGATGCAGAGGAAGGTCATCGTGGCCACAGTGCCGCCTGCATTGAAGGAAAGCCCTGACGCGGCAGCAGCGAGGAGATACACGCAGATGAAGGAGCAGATCGTGGCGACGTTGGGCGAGAGCGCGGACGCGGCCACCATCAAGAAGAAGATGCTCGAGCTCACCAAGCAGCTGTTCAAGGAGAAGATCACAAGCAAGAGGGAAGAGATAAAGCTCCAGATAACGGCGCTGAAGAACATGCTGGCAGGAGCCCAGACAGGAGGAAGGACGGCCGCAGGTGCGAAGAAGAAGGAGGCCACCACGAACGCCAGGCTGTTCCAGTCCATGCTGGAATCCCAGCAGACAGAGCTGGCGCACACCAAGGACAGCATAATAGATTCCTACAACAAGCAGGTCTCTGAGATCAGGAAGAAATTCTACGACGACATAGCCACCACAGAGGATCCTGTGCAGAGGAAGAAGATATTCGAGGGCTTCGCCTTCTCTATCACCACGCTGGTGGAGCAGCTTCCAGAGGTGGTGACGAAATACAAGGACTTCACGACCAAGAAGCACACGGCTGAGATGGAGAAGCTCAGCGATTCGCTGGTAGAGAGCGAGAAGGACATCCGCAAGGCAGTGGAGGACAGGATGGCGTTCATAAAGAAGGGCTATGGCGACGAGTTCACCTCGGTCAGGGACATGATAGCAAGGGATATAGGGAATCTCATAGACAAGGCCGGCACAGAGGTCCTGAAGACGGCCGAGGAAGAGAAGCCGACGCCAGGAGAGGCCAAGGCCGAGGAACTGGTCACGGAGATAAACGAGACCGAGGAGGGGACGCTGCTTTACTACCTGCACACCAACGATCCTGAATACTACAAGAGATACGAGAAGAAGCAGCTGGCCAAGGCCGAGGCATTGCTGAGGGCCAAGCAGCTCATAGCCAAGGAAAAAGGCCTCAGCGACGGCATGGTGAAGAAGTTCTTCGGCCGGATGGAGGGCTGACGATGGTCATGAAAGGTGAAGCCAAGGCAGCGCAGAAGAAGAAAGGGATTTTCACCCCTATCGCAGAGCTCCTGGCATCCCGCTTCCCGGACCTTAAGAAGAAGCTCAGGATGGCGGACATGGATGACAATCCGGTCGATTTCCTAGAGAAAACCGTGTCGTCCACAATCCTGATATCCGCCGGCCTGCTCCTGCTGGTATACATCCTGCTGGCTGAGCGACTGGATTTCCTGCTCAGGACAGATATCGTCACGTTCCTGCTGCTGGTGATCGCGCCCCTGATAGTGTTGCCGGTGGGCATGTTCTTCTACCTCATGCTGTATCCTGAAGCGTCTATCATGAGACGCCAGAGGGAGATGGACTACGAGATCGTGTTCGCAGGAAGACACATCGCCATAGCGCTCAAGTCAGGGATGCCCCTGTTCGACACATTCGCAGGGGCGGCCACGGGCTACGGAGCCGTGAGCAAGGAATTCACCAAGATAGTGGATCAGGTCATGCTGGGCGCTTCGGTGAGCCAGGCCATAAGGGACGTGGTGGAGTACAATCCGTCCAAATATTTCACAAGGATGCTGATACAGATAGCCAACGCGGTGTCCAGCGGCGCGGATGTGGGCAGCTCGATGGAGAACGTGCTGGACCAGATATCCAAAGAACAGCTGATATCGCTCAAGGAGTATAGTCAGAAACTCACCCCGGTGGTGATGTTCTACATGGTGTTCGGGATAATCATCCCGACGCTGGGTGTGGTGCTGACCACGGTGATACTGTCGGCCATAGGCGGAGGGTTCCCGCCGATAATCCTGCCGATTGTGTTTGTCATCGTGGCGCTCATCCAGTTCCTGTTCCTGGGGTTCATAGAGAGCTCCAGGCCCAAATACCTCATATAGGTGCATGCTCATGGCCAACGAGAATTTGTTTGAGATCGTCGGGAGGCTCTTCTTCAGCAGGGAGCGCGTGAAGAGCCTGGAGAAGGAGCTCAACATCGCCGGCGTGAACATGCCTGCAGATTCCTTCGCAGGCTACATGAGCATCAATGTGATCGTGGTGACCATCGTACTTACCCTGTTCCTGCTACTCTACCAGCCGACCGCAGACATGATGACCGGCGGTGTGAAGCAGTTCATCGATGTCCCCTACCCTGTGATCGCGCTGCTTGTGCTCGTGATCTCCTTCATCTTCGTGTACTTCTCGGTCATGACCCTCATATCCAGCTACATACTGATGAAGGCTGACGACCGCAGGAACAAGCTTGAGGCGGTCCTGCCTGATTTCTTGGCGCTGGTGGCATCCAACATAAAGGCAGGCATGACGCTGGACCAGGCCATGTGGTACGCGGCGAAGCCTGAGTTCGGCCTGCTTTCCGTGGAAGTTAAATCACGGATAAAGAGCTCCTTCAGCGGCCAGAGCCTGGAAAGCACATTGGACCAGCTCGGAGGGAGATTCGATTCCAGGGTGTTCAAGCGGACCCTGCTCCTGCTCAAGCAGGCATCGGCCACTGGCGGCGAGCTCACGAGCGTGCTGGAGAGGACAGCCGAGGACGTGAGGAACAACATAATAATGAAGAAGGAGATCGCTGCTTCGCTGGTGCTCTACGAGATATTCGTGCTCTTCGCCGCTGTGGTTGGAACCCCGTTCCTTTTCGCGGTGGCGGCCAAGCTGATAGAGGTTTTCGAGAAGATAGCGCCCCAGGCCGGCAGCGTGCCAGCTTCCGCCGGCGGCGTGTTCGGCACGTTCTCTGGCTTCAAGTTCGCAGGGCCTGCCATAAGCTCGAATGATTTCTTCTGGTTCAGCATACCGATGATATTCGTCACCGCGCTGATATCCTCGTTCATAGTGAGCGTGATACGGACAGGCTCCAAGAGCCAGGGGATGAAATATTTCCCGGTCGTGCTCGTGGTGGCCTACCTTATATACTGGATAGTCATAAACGCTGTTGAATCGCTTTTCGGGATGATAGCATGAAATCTGATATTATGGGGATTATGGACAAAAGGCGCTGGTCGCACAAGAAAGGACAGGCAGTCATGGAATACCTGATAACCTACGGCCTTGCCCTCTTCGTCATACTGGTGGTGCTCGCGATACTGGTGGCGGTCGTCCTGCCATCGCTCAAGGCGCCTGAGATGTGCTCGTTCAGCCAGGGCTTCACATGCAACCAGAAGGAGCATGTGCTGGTGGCGGATTCTGCCAATAATGTCAGGCTTCTGTTCCAGCTGGACAACAGCCAGGGCAAAGCGGTCGTGGTGAAAGGAGTGCTGTGCACCGATGAGACCGCGGCAAACGTGCAGAAAGCGAACGTGCCCCTGCTGAGCAGCACCGTGTCTTTGTCATCCGGCCAGAGCCATCAGTTCGGCGGAGCCACAGACAATCTGGTGCCCTGCACGAAGGCAGACGCGACCAATGTGGTGCTCACGCCAGGCTCGAACTTCAAGGGAACCCTTGCGATCGTCTACAGCTTCTCGGATGAAGTGGAAGGCGCACCGGACAGGCTCGCTACCGCGACATTGAGCGGGACAGTGCAGTCAGAATAAGCTCTTTCCTTTTTTTCTTATCCTCTTTATTTCCCTGGATCTTCTTCTACCCCTTTAATGACAGCCATGACTCGATTCCACTGGAGCGGTGAGAACGGATTCTGGACCAGGCCCACATCCACTATGGCGCCGCTCGGAAGCTGAATCTGACCGCGGATGGCGTCGGTGTCTACTATGTGGGATGCGGGGATCCTATGCAGCACGGTATGGGCCCTCACCATTGACTCCTGGCTATCGATAAGAAAGGAAAGCATTTCACCAATTAGCTCTGGCGACGGGGAATTGGGATATATAAGTGAGACGATGTCGACATCCACAGGGACATGCTCGATGCCCTTGCAGATGGCGATCATCTGATCTGAAGCCGAATCGTAGCTAATCCCCAAGGACTTAAGGATGCTCAGGTAGCGGACCAGCTTCGAGTCAGGGAGCACATCCTCATTTGAGAAGAGCGCACTGAAGTGCGGAGCCATATCAAAAGCGTCCATGGTCACTTCGGCCTGCTCTTTTTTTGTCGATGCGACAAGGAGATTGGTACATCCCTTGGATTTGAGGCTTTCAAGAAGAGGGATCATGGACTGGAACCTGGCTTCGCTCGCCATAGGATTGTTACGATGGATTAGTACGCCCATGTTCCAGCAGACGAATCGGCTGGGCGTTCCGTTTGAAGCCCTCATGGTTATAATATATATAATAAAATGTTTATAATGGTTGCTATGTGCCGTACTTCTCCGCCCTTTCGGTGATATTCAGGATAAGCGGCATGACGTCCTTTCCTCTGATGTGGCCGAGCCCGCCCTTGGCGCAGCTGAGCTCATCGAACTTCTTGACGTCGTCCTTCCTCTCTCCGCCATATACGATGATAGGGACTTCATGTCCGGAGTGGGCCTTCAGGCTGACCGGGGTGGAATGGTCTCCGGTGATGACCAGGCAGGCGCCGCTCTTGGCAAGGAGCGGAATCGCTTCCTTGTCTAACCGCTCAATCATCTTCTTCTTGCCTGCGAAATCGCCGTCATGGCCAGCGCTGTCGCATCCCTTCACATGCATGAAGACGAAATCATATTGCCCTAAAGCCTTCACTGCTGCTTTTGCCTTTGCGGCGAGATCAGTGTTCTTGTCCCCTGTGGCTCCAAGGACCATCGCGACATCCATGCCCAGGTAGGATGCCACACCCCGATAGAGCGCTCCGCCCGCCACGCAGACGGCATTGAAACCGAAACGCTCATGGAAAGAAGGCAGTTTTTTGTAGTGTCCTGCGCCCCTCAGGAGGATGACGTTGGCTGGCTTGGGCCTTTTCTTGTTCTCAGGGGCTTTTGATAGCGCATCCATGGCGAACGTGGTGAATCTGTTGATTATGTCTGCTGTCTTCCTGGCTTCAGGGCTGTCGTCAAGAGGATGGCATTCGCCCATTTCACCCAGGGCATGCGGATCAGTATCGCTGACGCAGCAGCTAAGGCCAGGGCCTCTGAGGACGAGCGCTCCGCGGTGCTCTACCGAGGTCTTGAAGATTATCTGCACGCCATCGACCTGCTTCGGGACGTATTTCGCGAGCTTTGCTGCGGTCGCAGTGTCTATCCTGCCTGCCCTGCGGTCAGTGATTTTATCGCCTTGGATGGCGGCGAAATTCGCGCGGAAAGCGACATCGCCTTCCTGCAGTTTTATGCCGACACCCAAAGCTTCAAGAGGACCCCTGCCGCAGTAGTATATCTCAGGGTCATAGCCGAGCAGCTGGAGATGCGATGTGTCGCTGCCTGGCACGATGAACCTGCCGACAGGCGCGAGCATGCCTGTGATGCCTTCTTTGGCCAATCTGTCGAGATTAGGCTTCTTGGCAGCCTGAAGAGGCGTTTTCGGTGTCGGAAGGTCCCCTAATCCGTCTATCACGAGCAGGATGGCTTTTTTCATGGTTGTGTGTCGCACCAAGAATTTAAAAAAGCGCGCGGAAATGAGCTGAAAATAGATTTATTAAGCCCGTGCACCATAGTAAACTTCCACTATTTTTATGAGG
>JAQTOF010000006.1 GCA_028713495.1 Candidatus Iainarchaeum sp. | reverse complement strand
CTAACTCGAAGAAATGGATAGAACGGGAGAATGTAGTAGGCATCAAGGCTTATTTCTGCTCCCCCAAGTGCTTCCAGGACTACAAGAAGAAGGGCGAAGAGAGCGGCGTGTGCGAGTTCTGCTAGGCTGACACATGGTTCGCCAGCAGCCACATAGCTGCGATGCCTGTTAGTATGGCTGCCAGCTGTATCCATATCCGTATCTTGCTCTGCTTGTGGAGCTCAGGGATGAGGTCGCTGGCTGCTATGTAGATGAAGCCCCCTGCAGCGAATGCCAAGCCGTAGAACTGCAGGTTCTGCACATAGCTTGACAGATAGAAGAAGAACAGCGCCCCGAGGACCGCCACAAGGCCGCTCAACAGGTTGGTGAAGAGGGCTTTCTTTGTGGAGAACCCAGCATAGGTAAGCAGCGTGAAATCGCTTATCTCCTGCGGTATCTCGTGCATCATTATGGCGAAGGTGGTGGCTACACCGAGCGGCAGCGAGGTGAGGAACGCGGCTGCTATGGCCACCCCATCAAAGAAGTTGTGTATTCCATCTCCGATAAGGACCAGATAGGCCACTGGTTTCTCATGCTCCTTGTGGTCATGGTGCTCGTGGTGCCAGTGAACCACCCTTTCTAGGATGAAAAATGTTATTATGCCGCCAAGCGTGAAGGCGAACACGGTGCTGCTTGGGAGGCCGTCTATGGCCTCCGGGAGCAGGTCGAAGAAAGCCGCTGCGAGAAGCGAGCCTGTAGCGAAGCTGAGTATGATGAAGACCACCGCCTCCTGCATCTTCTTCTGCAGGGAGAGCAGAAGGACTCCAGAGAGCGAAAGGAGGCTCACGAACAGCGTGGCCAGCAATATCTCAAGAAGCATAACCTGCTCTCGCGGGGAAATGTTTATTAATAAATTGGAGAAGCCATGCTT
Source organism: Candidatus Iainarchaeum sp. (assembly GCA_028713495.1). Taxonomy (GTDB): domain Archaea; phylum Micrarchaeota; class Micrarchaeia; order Anstonellales; family Bilamarchaeaceae; genus Bilamarchaeum. The sequence continues at coordinate 32,311 of JAQTOF010000006.1, read as the reverse complement.
GTCAAGGGCGTTCACTCGGTAAGTTGTTCGCTCCTCTGACGGCACAAGCCTTTTAAATCCGCCCCATCTAAGTATTTTCACCGATTTTTATCTGAAACCGATGACAGAAATCGAGGTGAAAGAATGGGATACGTAGATCTTGAGATACCACAGGAACTGGTTCCGCAGATCATAGAGATGCTCTCGGTAGCCAAGGATAGCGGGAAGGTTAAGAAGGGAGTCAACGAAGCGACGAAGTCCATAGAGCGCAAGACCGCTCAGTTCGTCGTGCTCGCAGGCGACGTCACCCCTGAAGAGGTAGTGATCCACATACCGATGCTTTGCAAGGAGAAGAGCATACCATATGCCTTCGTGCCGACCAAGAAGGATCTCGGCGCGGCAGTGGGCATCGCGGTGGGCACCTCTGCAGTGGCGGTCGAGAATGCCGGCGGAGCGACAGAGAAGCTCCAGGACATAATCAAGAAGCTGCCCAAGCCGCAGAAGTGATTTGGATGCCAGAAGGATATCCGGCTGAGATTGTTGAGATACGCGCCAAGACCGGCGTCTACGGGGAGATATACCAGGTCCTGTGCAAGGTCCTTGAAGGCCCGGACGCAGGCAGGGTCATCCTCAGGAACGTCAAGGGCCCTGTCAAGAAAGGCATGGTGATCGTTCTCCTGGAGACCGACCGCGAAGCCAAAGAGATAAAAGCAAGGTGAACGCATGCCAAACTGTTCGTTCTGCGACAGCCCTGTGATGAAGGGCACCGGTCTGATCTTCGTGAAGAAGGACGGGACCATCTACAACTTCTGCTCCAGCAAGTGCAAGAAAGGCGCTCTGGGGCTCGGACGCGAGGGAAGACGCCAGAAATGGACCCCTGCAGCCAGGAAGTTCCAGGAGATGGAAGCCGTGAAGAAGACCGGCCAGAAGCCGGCTAAGGCCGAAGCCAAGAATGCGTGATCCTATGAAAGAGCGCACACTGCTTCTGATAAAGCCCGATGCCATACAGCGGGGTCTCATGGGAGATATACTCGCCAGATTCGAGAAGAAGGGCTTCAAGATAGTGGGCCTGAAGATGCTCCATGTGAGCAAAGAGCTGGCCAAGGAGCACTATGCCCACCTCGTCGAGAAACCTTTCTATCATGACCTGGAGAAGTTCATGACCAGCCAGCCTATCGTGGCCGCGGTCGTGGAAGGCAAGGAGGCCGTGGAGGTCACAAGGCTGATAGTCGGTCCGACCAACGCGTCCAAGGCGCCTGGCGGAACCATCCGGGGAGACTTCTCGAACAGCACATCCAGGAATGTGATACACGCCTCGGACTCCAAGGAGACCGCAGAGAAGGAGATAAAACGCTTCTTCAAGCCTAACGAGCTGTTCGAGTACAAGCTCAACGAGACGTTCTTATACGCATCAGATGAATGATGTTATTCAGATGAGTGATATTATGAAGAAACTGTATGTAGGGAATATGCCTTTCAGCATAACGCAGGAAAGGCTCAAGGAGATGTTCGCCGTTTTCGGCGAAGTGACTGAAGTGACCGTGATTATGGACCGCCGCAGCGGCAGGTCCAAGGGTTTCGGGTTCGTGACCTTCAGCGACGATGCTGCCGCAGACAAGGCCATCGCCGACATGAACGGCAAGGACATCGAAGGCCGCCCGCTCACAGTGAGCGAAGCAAGGCCCATGACCCCGCGCTGATCATTCCACTTTTATATGTCTTTTTTCAGTTCTATCACGAGAGGATAGGCCATTATACAAACGCCCAGGATGACCAGCGACAGATAGATATCCAGGAACAGGGAACAGAACAGTACGATTCCAATCCCGATGATCCTTCCTACGTTGAGCATGAACTCCCTGCTCACCATGCTCTTTGCCATGTCTCTTTTGTTGTCCACGATTATGGCTGTGGTGAATGGCCAGAAGAGGGAGGCGAAGAAGTTCCTAGCTGATATCGCGCCATACCATGCCACGGCGTTGCTCGCGAGCGCCCCCAGGAATGTGACAAGGCCGAGGCCAGGGCCGAAAAGCTTTATGTACACCATGCGCCTGCGCGATTTGTCCGAGAGCCTGCTTACCACCACTGAAGCGAGGACAGCGAACAGGGTTGTTATCGAGAGGAACACGCCCATCTCCATGGGTGTCGTGAAATAGAACAGCGATATGACCGCCACTGCCGCGAACGTGCCCTCGCTGTACGCGCCTTCCAGCAGCACCAGGGTCTTGAATCCCCTGAGCTCGTCCATGCAGAGCTTCAGCTGATGGCTATGGGTGCTTTCCGCCAGAATCAGGGCAGCTATCATTGGAATGACGTATAGCGCCGCGCTGGCAAGGAAGAGCATGCCGTATCCCATGTCCTGCGCTATGCTCGCAGCGACGAGCGGCAGCGCCAGGCCCAGCAGCGAACCGATGGAGAAGTATACCGTGCCGAGGCTGGCCGCCCTGCCATGGCTGGCTCCGAAGTACATTATGTTGAAAGGCACCCAGAACAGGAAACAAGTGGTGCCGAAAAGGAACGAGCTGGCGAAAAGCAGCTCTCTCGTCGGGGGCAGCAGCGCCACAAGTGCATAAGCCGCGCCGCTGGCGGCGAGCCCGAGCCAGATAAGGACTCGCGAGCCCGCCTTCCTGTTGTCCAGGGCGAGGATGACGAGCAAGGGCGCGATGGAGAAGAAAATGAAGCTTGTAATTATGTCAGCGTCGCTAATCCCGGCGTTCTTAAAATACAAGTTGAAAAGGCCTGAAGCCAGGCCGTTGGCTAGACTGAACGGTATGTATATCGCCAGCAATTTACCTAAGCTGTTCTCTGCTTTCATCGGATAGATAAGGGAAATCTGTGTTTAAAATCCTTGACGGGTAATGCCTGGCAGGTGAAATAATGAAGTTCAGTCATGCGCTTGGATTGATTGTCGCATTCATGGTTCTGGCTGGTTGCTGCATAACTCCTCCTGGGAATGAAGGGACCGGCTCAACCGGGCAGACTGGCAATGAGGACATAGACCAAGGCCAGACAGGTGGAAATGTTGCCGGAGACAGCGGGGGAGAAATAGTCGACGTTGGGGGGACGACCTCTGGCGGCATGAGCGATCCTAGCAAGTGCAACAATCTCCCGCCTCAGCAGATGGCTGACTGCCTGGAAGAATCCATGGGCAACTGAGCTACGGATAGCATCTCGTAATATTCCTAGGGAACGGTATGGCATCCCTGATGTGGTCCAGGTTCAGGATCCATTTCACCAACCTTTCTACGCCCAGGCCATAGCCTGAGTGGGGCACAGAACCGTATCTCCTGAGGTCCACGTACCACTGGTAATCCTTGATATTGAGGTTCTGCTCCTTCATCCTGGCTATCAGCTCATCGTAGTGCCAGATACGTTCGCTCCCTCCTATTATCTCGCCATGGCCTGCAGGAGCCAGCAAATCGTCGTTCAGCACGAATTCAGGGTCGGTTGGATCCTCCTTCATGTAGAAGGCCTTGATCTCCTTCGGGAACTTGGTCACGAATATGGGCTCAGTGGCCCCTTTGGTGAGCAGGGCCTCCTCGTCAGCGCCGAAGTCCTGGCCGAAATCCATCTTGCCGCCAGCCTCGTTGACCTCTTCCACTGCCACTTTGTACTCCATCCTCCGGAACGGGTTCTGGATCGTGGCCATGAGGTCCTCAGGCTCCCTTCCGCAGGCCTTCAGCAGGTCGGAATAGTTCTCCACCATCTTGCCGACAGTGTATTTCACCATGGATTCCTGGAGGTCGACGTTCATCTTGTGGTCATAGAAAGCCATCTCGGGCTCGAGGTGCCAGTATTCCGCCAGGTGCCTTATAGTCCTGGACTTCTCTGCCCTGAAAGACGGCGCCAGCACATAAACTTTCCCCAATGAGAAAATAAAGACCTCCGCATACATCTGCGAGCTCTGCGTGAGGTATGCCTTATCGCCGAAATAATCCATCTCGAAAAGGGTGCTCCCGCCTTCGCATGCCGACTTGGTTATTATGGGTGGGGCCATCTCATAGAACCCCTCCACTTCGAAGAACTCCCTGAGGTAGTTGACTATGTGGTGCCTCGCCTTCATTATGGAAGTCATCTTCTGGGAGCGGAGCCAGAGGTGCCTGACATCAAGAAGATATTCGTCCGATAAATCCTTCGCTATCGGGAAAGGCTCGCCTTGGGATATCAGCGTGAATCCTGCGGCTTCTATCTCATAGCCGCCAGGCGCTCGGTCGTCCTTCTTCACCCTGCCTGTGATCGTGAAAGAGCTCTCCACATATGCGCTGTTCGCATCCTTCCAGTCCTTTTCGCCGACCTTGTCCTTCTTGACGGCGATCTGGATGATGCCTGTCGGATCCCTCATAACCGCGAATACCATGTTGCCGCTTGCACGGTGCCTGTGCACCCAGCCGCGCAGGGCGATGTCCTTGCCATCCAGCTTCTCAGCAAAAATAGTGCCTATATTGGTTATCATCATGCTGCTCAATTAGGCGGAAAATAATATAAAACAGCGTTTCAGCTCAGAATAAGAAGCGGATAAAAGGAAAATAAGAGAATAAAAATAAAAGAGATTGAAGGCTTTACATAGCCTTCGGCTTGACATCAAGAACGACGCCTGCAGCCACTGTCTGTCCCATATCCCTCAGGGCGAACCTTCCCAGAGGCGGGAAGTCCGCGAACTTCTCTATGACTATGGGCTTCAGGGGCTGTATCTTGACGATGGCGACATCGCCTGTCTTGATGAAGTCTGGCTTGCCGAGCGACTGGCCGGTCTTCGGGTCCTTCTTCTCCACAAGCTCGCTTACCTTGCCTGCGAACTGCGCCGTGTGGATGTGGAACACCGGAGTGTAGCCGATCGAGATGGCGGTCGGGTGGTTCAGCACCACTATCTGGGCGGTGAACTCTTCAGCCACCTTGGGTGGGCTGCTGATCGAGCCGAGAACGTCTCCTCTCTTGATGTCCTTCTTGTCCACGCCTTTGAGGTTGAAGCCGACGTTGTCTCCGCAGTTGGCTTCGGTGAGCTCCTGGTGGTGCATCTCTATCTTCTTGACCTCGCCCTTCACGCCAGCTGGCATGACTATGACGCTGTCGCCTGGCTTCATCTTGCCGCTCTCAACCCTGCCGACAGGCACTGTGCCGTGGCCGGTGATTGTGAAGACGTCCTGGATGGGCAGCCTCAGCGGCTTGTCGGTCGGCTTCGGTGGCACCTTGAACGTGTCTATGACCTCAAGCAGGGTCGGGCCGGTGTACCATGGCATGTTGGCGGACTTCTTGGTTAAGTTGTCTCCCACATATCCTGAGCAAGGGATGAACTTGACATCCTCGGTCTTGTAGCCGACGCTCTTGAGGAGCTTCTCAACCTCTGCCTTGACCTTGTCGTAGTCCTCTTTCTTGTATCCGACAGCGTCCATCTTGTTCATGTTGACAGCAATCTGGTTGATGCCCAGCACCTTGGAAAGGAACGCGTGCTCCTTGGTCTGTGGCTGGATTCCGTCCTTCACTGACACCTGCAGGACCGCAGCATCTGCCTGGCTTGCACCCGTGATCATGTTCTTGACGAAGTCACGGTGGCCTGGCGCATCTATTATCGTGCAGTAGTACTTCGGGGTCTCGAATTCCCTGTGCGAGATGTCTATGGTGACACCGCGCTCCCTCTCCTCCTTCAGCGCGTCCATGACGAACGCGAACTCGAAGGTGGCCTTACCGACCTTCGCGGCCTCGTCCTTGAGCTTGTTGAGTGTCTGCTCTGAGATCGCGCCGGTCTCGTAAAGTATCCTTCCCACGCTGGTCGACTTACCAGAGTCGACATGTCCAATGAACACTAGGTTCAAGTGTTCTTTCTTTGCCATATTCATAACCTCCTATCCATTACTGATTCTGACCAACCTTTTAGAAAAAGGTAAAACTGAATTTAGGACGTGATGTTTTTAAAGGTTTCTCAAATCGGTGCCGCGTGCAGACGCCGAAGATAAGTATGAAGTGAGGAGGATGGTAGACCCGAAGGCTCCATCCCGCCTCCCACTCTTCCCCAAAAGGGGAAATGGCTTATGCTGAAAAAATTTATATAGCTGAATTTTCTCCCCGGAGCATCCAAACCACAGAAATTCCTTTTCTGCAATCTCCCCGGCGAGTTTCTTTTTAAATCTTGTCTTCCTCATATTCGCATGGCCCAGGAAAAATCCCGTTACAGATCACTTAAGAAGGCAAGCAAGAAACCAAGCGAGGAGCCAGGCAGGATCCCCCCGATGAAAGCTCCGCCGCAAAGGCTGGTGGAGGCTCCCCAGGAGAAGCCCGAGGAACCGCTTGAGGAAAAGCCTTATCGTTACGGCAAGGAAGAGGCAAAACCACCCGTGCTGGTCATCGGCATCCTATTGGTCCTAATCATCATAATCGGCGGAGCCCTGCTTGTGTTCATGGCCCAGAAACCAGGCCCTGAAGAATGGGTCCCGCCCCAAAACCAGACCAACCAGACGGGCAACCAGACCAACATGACCAATGTCACAACGTGCGATGATGAGTGCCTTTACACAAGGGCGATAGCGGACCAAAATGTTTCGGATTGCCAGCTCATATCAGGCGAGAGCATGCAGCAGGACTGTTACTACCAGCTATCCCAGGTATCCATGGACGCCTGCAAGGCATTGACCGATGCCGCCAAGAAGCAATCCTGCGTGACTTCGTTCGCAGTGGCAGACAAGGACATCGCCCTCTGCGATCTGATCACCGTAGGCCGCGATGAATGCAGGCTCGCTGTGGACCCCTGCATAAACGCAGCAGACCGGACGCTCTGCCTCGCTCTGCTGGATAATGACCCTTCGCTCTGCGGCAGCAACGACACATGCCTGCTGAACTACAGCATCACCAAGAGGAACAGCACCACCTGCGAACTCATAAGCGAGGCGGCGCAATCAAAAGCATGCGTCTCGACAGTCAAGATGGTCGACAAGTGCTATCTGCTGCCGGCCGTGGCTGAGCAGGACCTCTGCTACCAGCTTTACGCCGTATACAGCAACGACTACATCACCTGCACCGACATAAGCACCGGTAGCGACTATGCTGTGGACTGCTATTCATACTTCGCTGCGCAGCGGAGTGATCTGTCGATATGCGACATCTTCCAACTGAACGAGAGATGGGACTGCTACACGCACTATGCCCTGGGCAGCGGAGACCTGGATGGCTGCAGGGCAATCGATCCGCTTGCCACCAGCCATCGCTTCAATTGCGTCTTTGAATACGCGAAGCTGTACGGCAACGCCGCCGCCTGCGATGTCATAGATCAGATGTCCTCGCGCAGCACCTGCTACCAGGGCGTCATAATCTATTCGAACCAGAACCTGAACTGGACCTACTGTGGCGATGTCCTCAATTTCGACTGGAAAAACAAGTGCTACATAGAGGCCGCCAAGCTGTATGACAACGTCTCGCTCTGCGACTACACGGAGAATGGCTATTCGGGAGAAACATGCCGCATGGCTTACGAGTCCAATAAGACAGGATAAAAAACAAAATAGAAAGGCCTACTCGGCCTTCTCTTCTTTCTTCTTTACCTTAGCCTTGCCCTCAGCGCTTTCCTCTTTCTTCTCTTCAGTCGGCGCTGGCTCGGCTTCCGCAGGCTTCGCCTCGGCTGGCGCCTCCGCGGTGGCTTCAGCGGCCTCGGGCTGCGCTGATTCCTCCACTCCTTCGGGGGCCTTCTTCTCCTCAAGGACGAGCTGTTCGAAGTAGCCTATGTCATAAGTGAACTCGTCGTAGGACTTTATCTTGCCCTGGGCCATCATGACCTCCCTTGACAGGATGTAGAAGATGAGTGCCAACGAGCGCTTTCCTTTGTTGTTTATCGGGATTATCAGATCCACGAACTTGGTCTCGTTGTCTGTGTCGCACAAACCTATGACTGGCACGCCGTTCTTGGCGCTCTCGACAAGCGCTTCATGCTCTCCTTTAGGGTCGCAGACAAGGACCAGCTTCGGTTCCATGAACCCAGCCACATTCATGTTGGTCATAGTGCCAGGCACGAACCTGCCCTTCACGATGTTCACGCCGGTGAGTTCCGCGAACCTTCCGGCCGGGTTGCCTGAGTATACACGGGATGCGACCACAGTGACCTCTTCAGGCTTGAACTTGGCTATCATCTTGGCCGCAGCCATGAGCCTCTCGGAACTCTTGCGCAGGTCCAGGATATACAATCCGTCGTCGCGCCTCTTGAAGATATACTCCCTCATATCGCTTGTCCTTATCTTGGTGCCGATGTGTACGCCGGCCTCAAGGAACACGTCCTGTTTCACAGGCATTCCGGTTTTTTCTGTCGTCATTTTCTCAATCCTCCTGGATATTCCCGACACCTTTGGCGAAGGGAAAAATGGGGTCGCTGAGATCTATTCCAGCCGATCGCAGGTATTTGTAATCAGCCGGTTGAATTTCTGGAGCTTTTTAATTTACGGCCCGTTTTTGCCGAGCTTTTTACTAAAAAGCCCGCTCAGATAACAAGCACCCCAAGCTTGCAGGATACCAGGTTACCTCACGACCCCAAGTGAATTAGAAGGTTAGGACGTAGGTTTTTTATACCTACTACTGGCTGGGGAAGAGGAAAAAGAAGAGAAAAAGAAAATAAAAGGCGCTTCAGACCTTGAAGTGCTTCCTGCTGTTCTTTATCATGTCCCTGGCGTCATCCTGTCCGCCGAGGCCGAACGCTATGCCGACAGCCAACGCGATTCCGTACACAAGGCCCTGCAATATGGTCAGGAATACTCCTGTTATCAGAGTCGTGTTGAATCCTATGGTTGCCAGGCCCATGGTCACACCGATGTATACCACGAGGAGCTTGACCACCCTGCCGGTGAGCCTCACCACAGGTGACTTGCTCAGTTCGATTATCATCTCCTTGAGGTACTCACCGATTATCACAGAGGCGAGCACGACCAGAATGCCAGCGATCAGCACCGGCACATAGAGCAGCACCATCGTAAGGAAGCTGCTTATGGTTCCTAGCCACACCAGTGACACGGCGGCCTGAAGGAAGATCAACAGGACGTAGTATTTCACTATCTTCGTCAGCACATCGCTTATCTTCACGGTGCCCAAGGCATCTTCGACTTTGTGCTCCTTGAGCGTCTCCTCAAGCTTTATTGCCTTGAGGATGCGGCGGAAGATCCTGCTTATCAGGATAGCAATTACCCATCCTAACAGGAACACGAGTATTGCCGCGATCAGGCCCGGAAGCAGCTCAGTAATCGACGTGAGCACATTCTGTCCTGCCTGATACAAAGCATCCGTTAGTACTTGTTGGTTCAATTCTACTATAGAATCACCCGGGAATATCAGGTTCTCTGACGCTTTTAAATGTTTCTATAAGCACCGTCTGAGCCATAAGGACGCTTTTCCGAGCGTCTGACCGTGATTTTCTACAACAATACGCTACAAAATTTGTAGTTTTTGTATCTTTTCCCGCTTCACCAATCAAAAGATTTAAAAAGCGACCAACACCTCATATAACATATATAAAGTAGAAAATGCACAAAAACAAATGGGAAAATGTGAAAAACACAAAAACCAAGCTGCCGCGGGCAGGGCTTTGTGATAAAACAACAAGGTGGGTGGTGGGATGAAAAACAAGGTTGATACGCTTGATCTGATGATTCTTAGGGAACTACGCGATGACTGCAAGCGCCCCATGAGGGAGCTGGCCCAGAAGCTGCGCATGCACCCGAATACCCTTCTCCAGAGGATAAAGAGGCTGGAGAAGTCCAAGATAATCCGCAAGTACCATGCCGACATAGACTACAAGGAGCTCGGCTATGACATGCATGCGGTGGTCATGATAAAGATAAAGAAGAGCGGTCTCGAGGATCAGGACCTTCTCAAGCATGTTGCTGCCCTGCCAGAGGTGCAATCCCTATATGCTGTCGCAGGGGGTGCTGACTGTATCGCGGTGGTCAAGGCCAAGAACCGGGACGACCTGGTGCGCATATTGACAAGGATCCAGACCGAGCCGGCTGTCCTCAGGACAACGAGCTATCTGGTGCTGGTGACCTATAAGGAGAGCTACCAGTTCAATCCGCTTGCAGCTGTGGGCCCTGAGAAGTAGTTATCTTTCGATAGACATAGCCGCACATGTTGCTGGCCTCATAGCCCCCTACTATCGGGGTTTTGAGGGCAGCTTCGAATATGATCCTGTTCCTGGTCCTTTTCTGGAAGCGCCCCATGGTCCTACTCCTGAAATCGTCATTTTCGATGGGGTGCGGCATCCCTGCCGGGGGTTTCCACTCATCCACTATCACGAGCGCCCCTCCAAGCTTGAGGGCGTCTATGGCACTCTCTATAAACTCTTTTCTCTGGTCTGGCTCCATCCAGTGCAGCACCTGGCTGATGGTGATGCTGTTGAATCTTTTCTCTGCTTCAGGCTTCGCTTTCTCCTCTTTGAGCTGCGCCATGATGCATTCAATCTGCTCTTCAGGTTTCTTAGCTATCTCCCTGATGACGGCCAGCCTGAGATGGTGCTCTTGGTCGAGCTTCAGCGGCTCGAAGTTCTGCCAGTACTGGCCACCGTTCATGCGTCGATAAGCGGTTATGAATTGCACATCCAGATCCTGGAAGGCTCCGACTATGCGTGATTCAGCCTCATGCCTTTCCTTGACTTCCTTCGGGAGCGTCTCATCGTTGTCCGGCGAGGTATCCCCTTTGAAATCGCTGACGGGCAGGGCTTCACGTTCCCTTTCAACACTCCCTTTCTCATAGACAAGCGCATACATAGAATGGTGCTTGTCGATAGGCATCTTCAGCTCAGCCACGAACTTCGCCTCTGGTATCTCCTCATGCAGCGCGTTGCCCATGATAGTCCGGTCTGCTACCGGCCTGAACGTCGCCTTGAATAAGATAGAGACCATCTCGTCCAGGGGTTTGACCGGATTGTTGGAAAGCACCGCAGGCCACTCATCCACGAGTATGAAGTGGCCTCCTGGGGCAAGCGCATGGAAGCCCCTTCTGATGGCCTCGAGCTTGGCTTCTATATGATCTGTCTCTCCCTGCAGCCATTTCGGTTCCCTCTCAAGGGCAAGCAATGCCGGGTCGGTGATGAGGTGGAGCGTCTGGGAGAGTATGAGGGTGTCAACTGACCAACGTGGGAAATCCAGCGCTCTCAGATCCTGGCCGGTATATTTGACATCGCACTTGCCTTCGAGCTTTTTGCTCGCGAGCTGTTTCATGTCTTCAGAGGCATCATTGAGCGTCACATCTAGCTCCGCCCTTGTCTTCTCCACCGCCTTCTGGTGGATCTTTTCAGCGACATCGCTGGCTATCTCGTCCGATTCCCCGAGCCCTTGCAGGGCTTTTTGTTCCTTTATCATGGCGGATCTGTTCCTTTCCAGCATGTTCCTGTACAGGATGTCTATGACTGTGCCTGTGCCGCCGCTCATCTCAAGGATCCGTTTTCCTATGATGGGAGTGGACTGTGGATTGACTTTAAGTCTGTCCACCTCGAGGATATTTATCATGAGCCCCTCTACGGCAGGATCATGCCCTGTATCGTACATATGTGGATCATAGCTCTGGGCCCAGCCCTTTTTCTTTCCAACTGTCTTTGCAAAGAGCATCAACATGACTTTTGTTGAATAATCCTCTGGAGGGATTTCAGACAGCAGCGCTTTCATCTCAGCCGCGAACTTCTCATCGCTTTCAGCCGTCTGCTTATCTAATTCTGCAATCTGCATCCGTATAGCGCTTATCTGTTCCTCATCCGTCGCCGAAGTAAGCTTGGACAGCAGCGCGTTCTTCTCAGCCGCGAACCTCTCATCGGTTTCAGCCTTCTGGTCGCACAATCCTGCTATCCGCTCCTCTACGGTGCCTTGCCCATTTCCCAGACTTGATCCATCACGGCGTTCCGCGGTGGGCTGCTTTGCGGATCCCGGCTCGCCGTCCAAGGCAGGCTTAATAGCATATAAAATTTCTGGTATAGCTGACGGTGTAACTCGCCCCATGATTGCAAGGCCGATCCTCCGGCGTAAGTGTCTGAAGGCGTCCCGGCCCAGTCCTTTCAAAGAATCGATTGTGGTAGGACTGGAGGAACCATTTGGAGCTTCATCGAATCTACGGTTTCCTGCCATCAAAACCACATTATATATGGAAAACCCTGAGCAAGGGAACCCCTGCAGAAGGAAATTCCATATCCACCCGTACTATATTATAGATGGAAATGTTTTAAAACGATTGTTTTAGTTTATGGATGTTTAATGTAAAAAAGAAAGTCATACGCGGGGATATCTCAGGACACTCGGGACGATATCCACATGCGAGAGGAACATCCTCCTGCAGCAGTATCTCTCAACACCGAGCTCATCCAGCACGACATCTGGCTTCTTCTCCTTCACTGAGCCCTTGTACTGCTCGTAGAGATGGCCGATAACGCCGCCGCACGTGAAACATCTAACCGGGAACTCCAATCATATCACCTGTAGGATTTCTGGAATCTCGCCCTTGCCTTGGGCCCGCGGAACTTCTTCGTCTCCACACGCCGTGTGTCCTCTATCACCATGGAGCGGTCTATGGACAGGAACTTGTCCCTGAGGTTCATCTGGTCGAAGTACAGCATCAGGGCGTGCGCGATGGCCGTCCTCGCGGCCTGGGCCTGGCCCATCATGCCGCCGCCATTGATGTTGACGGATATATCAACGTTGTTGGCCTCTGGGCCGACATAGCGCAACGGCTCCCTGATTATCTCCCTTATGTAAGGATTGTTTATCGCAGATATGTTGAGCATGTTCACCCTTATGACGCCCTTGCCTGCCTTTATGCTGGCACGGGCGACGCTCTCCTTCCTCTTGCCCCTTGCCACAAAAGCGCGTGTGACCTTCTTCGGGGCCGTCTTTTTCTTCTTGGGCTCCTTGCGGGCTGGTGCCGGGTGCACCTCTGGCTTCGGAGCCGGCATCGGCGCAGCTGCCTTCGTGGGCGCTGCAGCTTTCGGGACCTCTGGCTTGTGAGCCGGGGCTGCCACTGGCTTCGGTACCTCTGCCTTCGGGGCTTCCTTCGGTGCCTCTTTCATGGCAGGCTTCTTGGCCTTCGGCTTCTGGGCCGCTTTCTTTTTCTCTTCCGCCTTCTCTTCTTTTGCCATAATCATCAGCTCGAATAACCTATGCTCTTGCAAAGTTCATGAATGGTAATGTGCTTGGAAATCCCATCGAAAGAAGCATCCTCTATCTTCATGCCCGCTACCAGCTTCTTCGGGTTTCCTGTATAGACTCTCAGCCTCTTCAGCGCGTCCCTGCCGCGCGAGCTCGTCCTCGGCAGCATGCCACGCACCATCCTCTTGACAAGCATGTGCGGCACCTTTGGCCAGACCGGAGATTTCTCAGGCCTTCCCTTGTGCCTTATGCCCCTCTTGGTGAGATAGCGCTGTGATATCTGCTCAGGCTTGCCCACTATGACCACCTTCTCCGCGTTTATCAGGTGGATCTCCTCGCCTTTCATCAGCCTCTTGGCCAGCTGGCTGGCGAGCCTACCGAAAATCATGTTAGTTCCATCGACGACATTCATGAATATCAACTCACTTCAGGATCATGACTCCCCTTCCTTCGGGGTTGGACTTGTGCAGGCTCTCTATGGTCATGGCCTTGCCGCCTGCGGCGCTTATCAGCTGCTTCGCCCTCTCGCTGAAGGCGAATGCCGCCACATTCACTTTCTTGGACACAGAGCCTGACGCCAGGACTTTGCCAGGCACTATGACTGTGCCTTCCTCGCCGGAGTATGCGTCCAGCTTGCTGAGGTTGACCTCTGCCCTCTGCCTCCTCGGCCTGGAGAGTTCGTATGCAACCTTCTTCCAGAACGGTTTCTCCGTCCTATTCAACGTCTCTATGAGAGACAGAAGAATCTGATTGTCCTTTTTCACTTTCATATTCGCCACCTTCGGCTCGCCCTCTTCAGAGGACTAAGAATTGGCTGATTTGTTATCATAGGGTAATCTTTAAAAAGACTGTTCCTCGGACCGCTAGCTCCTGAGCGTATCGTCTTCTATGGCTGCGACCCGGTCCAGAGCCGCGTTTCTTACGCTCGTATTTTTCGTGAGAGATACTATCTCCTTGAGTATCCTGGTATCTTTCATCATCATGATCATCCTGATAGCTTCCTCAGGCGCCGTGTGCTCGCACAAGTAATCCGCGATGGCCATGCGTTTCGCATCATCAGTCCCCATCTGTTCCAAAGATGCTATCCTTGTTTCTGTCAGAGGCGTATGCATCAGACCCGACATGAGCCTATCTACGCCCTGATGCGCATCGGCGCCCCCCATACTGCGCCCCTTGGCGCCGCCAATCGTCCTTCTGCGTCCGTTCATGGGAACTTAATTAGACGTGACACTTTTTAATACTATATATAACTCAGCCGCTAGAACAAGATATACCATGAAAAACCCAAACAAAAAGAGAAAAAAGGAGACGACGTTCAGTCGCTCCTGGCCAGGTTGTAGATGGCCTTCAGCGCCACTATGAAAGCAGCTGGCGATATGAACGCCACCACAGCTCCCATGAAGCCGCTCAGCCATGCGACCAGCATTATGCCGGTATCTCCCATGGCGTTCTGGATTACGCTTGTTATCGGGCCCAGCGAGTTGAATGCCATCAACAGGGCAATCGTCGCTATCAGGAAGGCGTTGACCTCCTTCTCACTGATGTTCAGGAATCCGACCACAAGACCAAGGATCGCCAGCACTGCCATCACAACCGGCAGCATGGTCGCTCCAATGAATCCTGAAGCCACACCAACTAATAGTGCGAGGATCAATCCGCCTAGGAATGCCCACTCGCCATATTTCTGTTCTTTCGCCATTCACTATCACCTCTTGGCAAGTCTAATCGGCCACTTGCCTTATTTAAAAACTTTAGCGTTGCGTTTTTCGTCTTTTGCCGAAATCCGGTCATAAAACCGCAAGGAAAATGCCTACCATACCAAGCATGAACGCCGCCAGGCTGGCATCCCTTGCGAATTTGTAGGACTCTTTAGGCCTCCTGGCCACCAGGTAGCAGGTGGCGAGGATCAAGCCGTCAGCAGCGCCTATGAAAGCTAGCTGTAACGGAGCTGCATCCAATCCCATGGCGAAGGGCACTGCGGTGAGTGGTATGAACGAGAGGTATAACCCCAGGGCGACCGCGAGAGCCCGTTTCCTGCCGATGACCACGGGCAGAGTCTTTGAGTTCCTTGCCTTGATATCCCCTTCCATGTCCTGGGCTGATTTCACTATCTCCCTTGCCAGACCAGCCACAAAACCCAGAACCGCGAGGATCAGGACGACCGGGGAGAGCGCGATCGACACGACGAAATTGCCGAAGATGAACGGTATGGCCATAGTCAGCGCGATATACGCATTGCCAGCCAGTGGAAGGTCCTTGAGCTTCCAGTTGTATAATATCGCCACTGCATTGAAAGCGAGCGCGATAATGAACGCCAACACACCCACGAAATAAGCGAGGGCTGTGGATATGGCGAGAGCGAGCAGCGAGAAGTATAGCGCGGTTTTTGGTTTTATCGTCCCTTTGACCAATGGCCTGTTTTTCTTGTTGAGCTTGTCGGTCTCCATATCCATATAATCGTTGAGCGCGAAGGATCCCATCTCGCTGAATACAGGAATCAATAACGATAGCGCGATTATCAGCGTTGGCGGTGGAAGCGCTCCTAATGCTATGGTCTCGGCTATGAGGACCGCAAAAGCAAGCATCACCGCATGTTCGAAGCGCGTGAGTTTCACCCACTCTCCCAGGTACATGCGTCATCAATCCCCTCCCTGGTTTAAATACTTTTTCAGGCATATACACATTCAGAGGGGGGTGGTCGTGTGGATAAGCTGGACCAGACGGACAAACGGATTCTGTCGTCTCTAATCGAGAATTCGAAGATGATGTCCAAGGAGCTCTCAAGGAAGCTCAGGATACATCCGAACACCTTGCTCCAGAGGGTGAAGAAGCTGGAGCAGAACGGTGTGATAAAGAAATACCAGGCAGTGGTGGATTTCCCCAAAGTGGGCAAGATGCTGGATGTCCTGATGTTCCTCAGGGTGAACATGGAGAAAGACTGGGAGGGTGCCCTGAGGCCTGCGGCGAAATTCCCTGAGATCGTCTCTTTCATCCTGATGAGCGGGGAGCAGGACGCGCTGGTCATCGCAAGGGTGAGGGATGAGAAGCACCTGGCCGGATTCATGAGGAGGATGCAGGCGACCAAGGTGGTCGCGAAGACCACGACCCATATAATCGTGGATTATTACAAACAGCCTCATGAATACAACCCGATCAAGGAAGAGTTGGGGCTTTAACTTTGATGCTCATCAAGTGCTCGGAGTCTATCGCGCAGTTGCTGATTCGTCTAGATGAGCGAAACCATTCGTTACGAAGTGTCTAATCAGCGTTCCTGATAGCCTGCGATGTAAGCCGGTGTCATCAAAATAGTTGCGCCTATAAATTTTGCCTCTCCATCCACTACATGCAGGAATACAAGGTCACGCTCATTTCCCCAAAAGTCAAAGAGAAGCTGATGGAGAAGATATACTCATCATCCCTTTTCGAAAGAAAAGCAGCGATCCATGGCACCTGTGTCAAGCTCTTCACGGACAGCCACGAGTTCAAGGACATGTGGGAAGACAACTTCGAACCCATGCCTGACTGGATAAGGCCGCACGCACGCCTTTTCGCGATCTCAGGGAAAAAGCTCCGTGTCCTCTACGAGCCTGCATCAAAGACGGTCATCGTGGAAGGCTGCGGCTACTACGGCTGGATAAAAAGCATCGCCCTGGCCCTTGTCGCCGAGTTCCTCGAGGACTTCACATCAGAGCACAGGAGATATTCCATCCATGGCTCATTCGTGGACAGGAACGGCAGGGGTATGGCCATCATCGGCCCGTCAGGCAGCGGAAAGACCACCCTGACCTACGGCCTGTTGCTGGACAAGCGCTGCAATTTCCTCACAGACGACTGGTTCTTCGTAAGGCAGGCAGACAACGCGACCCTTGTCTATTCCTCGGAGAAGAACTCCTATATCCGCGGCAATCTGGGCACAGACTGGCCTGAATACTGCGACAGGCTGAAAGGATTGAAGAAAGACGGGAAAGAGCGCGCAGTGGTCGATGTCAGGCAACTGCTGGGCAGCGACAGGATACGTTCGGATTCCACGCTCGCCCTGACCGTTCTGCTCACAAGGGACAAGGAATTGCCTCCATTGAAACGCCTCACAGCGGAAGAGGCGCTCGCTTTCATGGTGAAGAACGATTTCTGCAACCCGCACCAGCTCATGCGCACAAGAGAGAAGATAGCCAAGAGGAAGCAATTCTTCATGCAGCTCTTCTCAGAGGCTCCGGTCTATCTCCTAAACACGATAGAAAAACCGCAGCAGAGCCTGCAGAGGTTAAAAACACTTCTCACACAGGAGGTTTGATTATGAAAGTCACGTTGGGTCTTATACAGATGGCCATGTCGGATGAGCCGGCGAAGAACCTGGCCAAAGCGGTGAAACATATCGAGACCGCAGCATCGCGGGGCGCGCATGTGATCGCTTTGCCGGAGCTGTTCACATCGCCATATTTCCCGCAGGAGGAGAAGGCTGATGCAGTGAAATATGCCGAAGCGATCCCTGGCGATACCAGTGCGGCGCTTTCAAAGGTCGCGAAAGAGAACGATGTGATAGTCGTAGGCGGTTCCATATTCGAGAAGGACGGCAAATCATTCTACAACACGTCCATGGTGTTCGACGAGAAGGGCAAGATGCTCGGCAAATACCGCAAGATGCACGTGCCGCACGACCCGAAGTTCTATGAGCAGAATTATTTCAAGCCAGGCGATTTGGGCTACAAGGTATTCGACACGAAATACGGGAAGATCGCGACGCTCATCTGCTATGACCAATGGTTCCCTGAGGCCGCGCGCATCGTCTCCCTGATGGACGCGGACATCATATTCTACCCGACTGCCATAGGCCTTATCTACGGCACCGAGCAGTCAGAGGGCAGCTGGCAGGACGCATGGACCACTGTGCAGCGCGGCCATGCGATAGCCAATGGCGTCGCAGTCGCATCTGTCAACAGGATTGGCAGGGAAGGCGGCATGCAGTTCTGGGGCGGTTCATTCATCAGCTCGCAGTTCGGCACATTGCTTGCCAGGGGAGGGGACAAGGAGCAGATAGTGATGGCGCAGATAGACCTTTCGCTTGGCAAGGATGTGAAAGAAGGCTGGCGCTTCTTCCACAACAGGAGGCCAGAGACATACGGGAAGATAACAGAGGGATGATATGAACCTGATGCCTGCCGAATGGGAGCCGCATGAAGCCACATGGCTATCATGGCCAAAAGACCCGGAGACATTCCCTGGAGACGTGCTCCCCAAGGTCGAGGATATCTATGCCCAGATGATCTCAGCCCTCAGTGCTGGCGAGAATGTCCATGTGCTCGTTGATGATGAAAAACAAGAAGAACGCATCAGGAAGATGCTGGACGAGGCCGGCGCCAGGAAGAACGTCCTGCTGCACAGGATAAAGACAGTGGATGTCTGGATGCGGGACTATGGACCGATATTCGTCAGGGATGCAGGCAAGCTGAAGATAACCAAATGGACGTTCAATGCCTGGGGAGGGAAATACGAGGAACTGATGAAGGACGACCAGGTGGTGTCCCATATCGCCCCGATGCTCGGCATGGAGGTCCTGAAGCCAGGAATGATCCTTGAAGGCGGCTCCATAGATGTCAATGGCAAGGGCACGCTCCTCACGACCGAGCAATGCCTGCTCAACCCCAACCGCAACCATCATCTGGGCAAAGGGCAGATAGAAGGACAGCTCAAGGAATACCTGGGCGCTTCGAACATAATCTGGCTGAAGGAAGGCATAGCAGGCGATGATACCGACGGCCATGTAGACGACATCGCCAGGTTCGTAGGGCCGAAAACAGTCCTCTGCGCAGTAGAGGAGCACAAAACCGACGAGAATTACGCTCTCCTCAGGCACAACTTCGACATGCTGGGCAAGGCGCATGACCAGGACGGTGAGCCATTGGAAGTCAAGCCGTTGCCGATGCCTGGCCCTGTCCGCTCTGATTATGGCCGCCTGCCTGCGAGCTATGCCAACTTCTATATAGGCAATTCCGTGGTCCTGCTTCCTGTCTTCAAGCATGCCAATGACGAGAAAGCCATAGCATTGCTGGAAGAGCATTTCAAAGGCAGGAAAGTCGTACCGATATATTGCGAGCCGCTTGTCTGGGGATTAGGCGCCATACACTGCGTCACCCAACAGCAGCCGAGGTGATGAAATGAAAGCTCTCATATTCTCCGAAGGCAACGGTTACGGCCATGCCGCAAGGGACAGCATAATCGCCAGGCATTTCGGCTTCCCGATAATGACATTCGGCAAAGGAGCCGAATACTGCAGGCTCAATGCCATGCATTTCATAGAGACCCCCCCGCCCTATGTGATAAGGGCCGGCAAGGAGAAAGTCCAGATCGCCAGTGAGATAACGGACCTTATCCGCTTCCTCAAGCCTGCCAGCCTTGCGAAGATACAGGCGCATTTCATGAAAGTGGACCTGGTCATAGTGGACGGTTCACCGCTTGGCCTTGCCATAGCAGGACTCGCTGGCAAGAAGGCGGTATACATAAGCAATGATACCTCTGCCCTTGTCGGCGTGCACGGCCACCTGCAGAAGAAGGTCGCAGGCTCTTTGCTGGACCGGCTCATGCTGTCGGCCCGCATCATCATCGTGCCTGATTTCCCCCCACCGCTCACGGTTACAGCGCTCAACCTGGATAGCTCGTTCCCGCTCGCATTCATAGGGCCTCTGGTCGAGAGGCGGAAGCAGATCAGCCACAACAAGAGGTTCGTGGTCGCAGGCCTCCTGGAGAAAGAGCTGAAGCCCTATCTGGGCGGCCAGGCCATCTATGGCGGCAAGACCGACATCCGGTCCTGTTACGCGGATGCTGAGCTCGTCATATGCCACGGCGGCCATACGACCATCATGGAGGCGCTTTCCTATGGCAAGCCTGTGCTTTGCATCGTGGACAAGACATATTCCGAGAGATACAACAATGCTTTAATGCTGGAAAAGAAAGGCATCGGTGTGTTGCTGGACAAAGATTTTCTGACAGCAGAATCCCTCCAGGCAGCCATAGATTATGCGAAGACGCTCAATCACAAGAGGCTCGCCCTCTACAGGGACACAGCTGAAAAGCTGGATCCAATGGCCATCCTCGCGAAGGCGATGGACGGCATCTGAGGGGCGCGCTCCCATTTTTAATTTTAACCGTCCCATTAGCTTCCTCATCGAATCTGTTTCAGGTGCGGGTAGTTCAACATGGAAAAGAGCGACATCATAAAGATACTGGCCTTGGTAGTGGTCATCGGATTCATAACCGAACTGTTCTTCTTCGGCGGCGCATACACGCAGATCGGCACCGGAACGCCGACCGGGATGAATAGCACCGGCACCGCGACATTCAATGGCACCATTAGGACCTACGATCCGATGCTTTTCCTCCCTCTCAACACCAGCCAGTCCGTCATAGAAGACCTAAGGCTGCACAGCGGCGTGAAGAACGTTAAGTCTGATACCGATGGCTACGTGGTGGAGACCGAGACCAGGGACGATGTCTATCCCCTCGGCGCTTTCCTTAGGCAGCAGAATGTCAGCGCCCTTGCCATAGCCAACATCGCGGTGACAGAAGACATAGTGGTGGACACTGCCACTGGCAAGGTTAACGCGACACCTGCCTACGGCGTCATCCGCGTGGTCACCGAGCCCCTGCTTGATACTGACAGCGATGTCACAGTCTCCCTCATAGCGGTCGTCAACGAAGGTTTCATCATAGATTACCGCTCCGCGGCCATCATGATGCAGGAAGCGGTCATCCCGCTGGAAGCCAGGGTCGCCTCGCTCGACTACAAGATATACGTCTATTCGATACCATGGGAGAGCAGAAGCTCGTTGGGCGACCTGACGCAATACGGAACAGCCAATTACAGGAGGCTGGACTCGATCATCTTCACCACTCCCCTGACTGTGGACCAGATCCTGACCAAGAAGCAGTTCCCATACATAACATACATAGACGCGTCGAGCGCCCAGGTGGAGCCTTCGTTCACCAACGCGACGCAGATCGGCCTGAACTTCCAGGATGTGCAGTACAGCCTTCCAGCATCCACGCTCGTCATCACCACAAACCAGACGCCTGACATACCCTTCAATGCTTCTGTGAGCTATGGCTACACATTGGACATATCAGGCGCATCGACCCAGTACGATTTCGGGACGACCCCGTTCGTGCTGGAGACCCAGAAAGAACATGCTGTGGATGAGAACATCTCGCTGAACGTCACCGCGCTGGTCGTAGGGGACAAAGTGATATCCGTCAGGAGTGTCTCGCTCCCATCCTGACGAGCTTCTTTATCCTCTGGTCAGCATCTATGGAGTCCAGATACTGCACCGCATTCTTGGGCACATGGATGGTCCATTCCCTTTTCCCGTCTGCCATGAGCCTCCTTATGGTGGAGCCCTCTTTCGGCCCGCGGTCATAGAACTCGACGGTCTTCACCAGTATGCCGTGCTTTGAGAAGAGCATCTTCACCAGCTGGTTGTTGGAGTAGACCTCATCGATTGGCGGGATGTGCATGAACACGTAGTCCACCCATATCCTGTTGTCGTTCACATCAGGCACCGGCACGATGATCAGCCTGGCGAGCTCGCTCTTGCTGAAGCATGCCCGGATCATCTCCAACCTCTCCCCGCACGTGAACGGGTTGTCCAGGGTGAACGAGTCCGTCGAGCTGCCGATGACGACCACCACTTCCTTGTATTTCTTCAGCAGCTTCTTCAGGGCATACTGATGGCCGTGATGGAACGGCTGGAACCTTCCTACGAAAAGCGCGCGTTTCATGTCTGAGTCACCACCTGTTTAAGTTTTATGCCGACAAGCTTTGACACATTGTCGGATTTTGTCACGCCGATCACGGATTCCGCGCTCGACATGACCGTATCGTTATGGGTAACGAGGATGAACTGGCTGTCCCTGCTCATCTTGGCCACCAGGTCGGCCAGGTTCTTGCTGTTGGGCTTGTCCAGGGCCGCATCCACCTCGTCAAGGATGTAGAACGGCGCAGGCTTGAACAGCTGCAGTGCGAATATGAACATGAGCGCGACCAGCGTCTTCTCCCCGCCTGACAGCGCGTCAAGCGAGTGCTCCTGGTTGCCCCGCCTCAGTTTTATGAAAAGGCCGCTATCGAACGGGTTGGCCGGATCGCTCAGATAGAGATGCCCCTGGCCCACGCTGATGTGCTTGAACATGCCGCTGAAGTTCTGGCTGACCGCATCGAACGTCTCGAAGAATGCCGCTTTCTTGTGCTCGTCTATCTCGCTTATCATGGAAAGGATGGCCTCGCGTTCAGTATCCAGCTTGCCTATCCTGGATTCCACATCATCTATCTCCGCCTTCTTCTTTCCATACATCTCTATGGCCGCCATGTTGACGTTGCCTAAAGCAGCAAGGGTGGTTTCGGAATCGGTTATCATCCTGTTGAGCTCCTCCTTGTTGGCCTTGATGAACTCCGCTGTTGAGTATGATGCGAACTCTGCCTTGATATCCTCTAGCCTTGTGGCGGCTGTCGCCTTCTTCACGGTGAACTGGCCCACGTCCCTTCCTGCCTTGTCCAGGTCCATCCTCATCTTGCCGCGCTTCCCGCCAAGGTTCTCGAGCTTATCCTCATAGGATTTCAATTGCTCGAAAAGCTTCTCTATGTCCTTGCTGACCGCGCTTATCTTCTCCTCGACCGCGGTGATCTCCGTTTCCTCGTCCTTTATCTGCTTCTTCACTTCGCCTATCCTGCTGTGGGCATCCTTCTCATCCTTGCCCAGCTTGCTCAGCCTCTCTTCTTTGGCAGACAATTCCTTCATGCGCAGCTCGGATTCGCTCTTCTTGCCTTCTATCTTGGCGCGTAACGATGACACCTTGGCGCTCATCTCTGCCCTTTTCTTGCTTGTGGCTTCAGTGTGCTTCCTGAACTCCTCCTCTGCAGCATGCAGCTCTGCCTTCAGATCGGATGCCTTCTTCTCCATGGAACCCAAGGAGCCCTTCAGCTTCTCCTTCTCTGCATGCTTGGCTTCTATCTCCTTCCCCAGCCTGGCTATCTCCTCGCCGAGCTGTTCCTTCCTTTTTACCAGCGCTTCGCTCTCTTTCCTTCTCTCATCCTCCATCTTCCGGGTCATCTCAAGCGTCTTTATCTTTATCTCTATCTGGGACTTCTCGGCCCTCATCTTGGATTCGTCTTCCCTTATGGAGTATAATTCCTGGAGGAAAGCGTCTTTTGTGGCCTTCACTTCGTTCAGCTCGTTCTCTATCTTCCTGAGCTGGTTCGCCCCGAGCATGCCGCCCTGGGTGCGGCCTCCGCTCACTATGCCAGAGCGCTCGAATATCTCGCCGTCCAGCGTCACCATCCTCCCTGTCCCTATGCCGAGCTTTTTCGCATCTGACACGGAATCAACGAGCAATGTGTCTGCGAAGACATATTCCACTGCCCGCCTCACCTCGCCCTTGAAGTCGACGACATCCATGACCGATGAGAATCCATTCGCCTTCGCAGGCGCGTTCGTGCGTACTGTATCCAGAGGTATGAACGTCGCCCTTCCTGCCTTGGCGGCCTTCAGCTTCTCTATGGTCGCAGTGGCGGTATCCACGCTGTCCACGACCACATAGAGCAGTCTCGCCCCTCCGGCAGCCTCCACGGCGTTCGCATGCTTGTTGTCGAAGCTTATCAAATCAGCGACAGTGCCGTAGATGCCGGTCTTCTTATCCTTCGTCAGCTCGCTTATGAAGCCGAGCGCAGGATTCGCCAGCTGCGGCGAGCTCCTCACCCTGAAGATGGCCGCCTTTTCCTTCAGCGTGAGCATCTCCTTGTCCAGCTCAGCCATCTTCGCGTTTATCTCCTTTGTGCGTGAGAATGATTTTTCTATGTCCTTGGCTATCCTGTCTGCCTGCCTCCTGAGATCATCCGGATGCTCGCTTTCCTCCTTCTCGCCGCCCTCCTTCGGGCTGATGCTCTTCTCTTCCTCTTTCCTCGCGTCCATGAGCTGTTTGGCTGCGTTGGCTTCGGATTCAAGGACCGCCAGCTTCTCGCGGACCGATGAAAGCTCTTTCTCCTGGGCCTCAAGCGACTTCCTGAAGCCCGTCACCCTCACGTCCTCTGCCATCCCGCCTTCGGCAGCCAGCTTCTCCTCAGCTTCCTTGAGGTGGGTTTCCAGCTCGCTGAGCCCTTCGCCCAGCTTTTCCATCGCGTGTTTTTCCTTCTCGATCTCCTTGGCAAGGACCTCTGCATCTGACTTCAGCGTCTTGACTGAAGCCTCTTTGTCGTCTATGAGCTGCCTCTTTGAGCCGCAGGAAGCCTTCAGCTCCTCAAGCTTCCTTATGAGCGCATTCGTCTTCTGCTTGGCCTGTATATCCTGGCTGATCTTCGCCCGCTCGACCTCCACATCGGCTATGGCCTTCTCGACTTCAGCCATCTCCGCCTCCTTGACCTTCTGGAGCGCGATCAGCTTCTCCTCATGATTGGACGAGTCCTTCAGGTCCTTATCGAGCCTGTCCATCTCGTTCTTGAGCAGGGTTCCCTTGGCATCTGTGAGCGCCTTCTTGGCATCTATATATTTCAGGGCGACATCCCTTTCCCTGCCGAGGTCCTCCAGGAACGTCTTCCTCTCCCCCAGCACCAGCCTGGCATCCTTTATCCTGGTGTCAACTATGTCCAGCTCGTGCACTGCCTCTTTTTTCTTCTCCTCGAAATCAGCGATCCCTGCAACGCTGTCTATGATGGTTCTTCTTTCCTTGCCGTTCATGCTGATTACGCGCTGGACCTCGCCTTGGGCTATGGTGTTCCTGCCGCTCTCGTCAAGGTTGTGCTTCTTCAATGCCTCCAGGACTGTGCTCCTGGTGGTCCGTTTGTCGTTGAAGCGGTATTTTATCTTGCCGTCCTCGCGGATGGCCCTTTTTATCTCGTACCTGTGACCGCCGCCGTTGTTGCCGTCCTCCATTATCATGGTGACCTCTGCGGTCCTGGAGCCCGTGTGGATAAGGTCCGTGACCTTCTTCGCCCTGAGGGATTTCAGGCTGGTCTCTCCCATGACGAAGCGGATGGCGTCGCAAAGATTAGACTTGCCGCTGCCGTTGGGGCCAGCGAAGCATATGAAAGTCTTCGGCAGGGTTATATCCGCTGCCTTGAAAGATTTGAAATTCCTCAATTTGAGGCGGGAGATAAAGACCATTACTATCGAAGTATATTATCAAGACAGATTAAAAAGCGTTTCTGGTTCCTGCCCTAATGGGACTAGTAGTTATAATAGTGGACTCGGGGGGACTCGCACCCCCGGCCCCCCGCACGCCAAGCGGGTGCTCTGCTACTGAGCTACGAGCCCGAAGTAGAAAAGAAAAAAATCAAATAAAGATCTATGAAGGCGATATGAACGTCACTGAGTCGCCGCGCAGAAGCACGGTGCCCACGCCTCTCTTGACCTCGCCGTTCATCATCTGCTCGGCCTTCTCAAGCACGATGTTCATGTGGACATCGTACGCCACCATCACACCGCGGAATTCATAACCGCCCTTCATACCGATGATGACGGTGTTGTTCAAAGAGCTGTTCAAAACGTCGAATGGTCTCCTCTCTGGCATAGTTTCACCTCTCAAAAAACAAATCTTTCTATTCCTATGAGGGTAGGTTTTATAACTCATTCGCTGTTCTCCAGCGTCTCGATTTCTCCCTTACCCTTGAATATCAGCACTTTGTCGGCAGTGTTCCTCAATGCCGCGCTGAAGCCGAAATCAGTCGCGATTATTATGCTTTTCTTGCCCCTTGCCCTGGCCTTCACCAGTAGCGGCCGATAATCGGTATCCCTTGTCATGAGCGCTATGATATCTATATTCGGGTCCACCACATACTCCATGGCCTCGATCGCCATGGTGACATCCACGTCGCCTGTGGTTATCTCGGTCTGGAATCCCTGGTTCACCATGGCCTCTATCAATTTATCAGAGGCGTACTGGTCAAGGTATATCTTGGCTATTCTGATGTTGCCGTACTTGCCTAGCTCCTTCTTCACTGCAATCAGATCTATATTGAACTGCTTGCGCAAGACGTTCGGGCCATCCACCAATAATGCTATATCCGGCTTCGCTTTCTTCCCGAACATCTTTCCTAAGTCGAACATGTCTATAACCTGAAATTGAAGAATTTCGCGGCGTTCGCAGCAGTCGCCTGGCCCACGGTCTCGACATCAAGGCCTTTCGCTTCTGCTATGTACGCCACAGCTTCACGTATGCTTTCCGGGCTCTTGCCCACATAAGGGCAGTCGCTTTCCACGAGAAGTCTATCCAGCGGCACGATATTAATAACTTTCCTCCTCTCCTTGGAGCGCATATGGGTCATGGATATATAGCCCCCGTCAGCCACTATCTTCTCTGCCTGCTCGGCAGTCCCGCTATAGAAATGCATGAGCACCCTCATCCCCTTCACTAAGGGCAAGATATCATCCACCGCATCTTTCGGCAAATCATTTTCATTAGGATTATTCCGTGAATGTATGATGATCGGCAGGTCCATCTCCTTCGCCAGCGAGATCATCCTCTCAAACACGATGCGTTCGTTCTCTATGTCTTTGGTCGTCTGGGCCCATTTGTAATCGAGCCCCACCTCGCCTATTCCGTTCGGCTTGTTCTGTCTTATGAAATCCACCCATTCATCCAGCCGTTCAATGTCCTTCTTGATCGCTGTCTGGGGTGCGATGCCGAGTATGATCGGATATCCCTTCTGTTCCCTGAGTTCGACTGCCTTCCTGTTGGACGAGTGCGAATAACCTGCTACAACAGGCAGTATGTCGGCTGGCAATTCGTATCCTTTTTTCATGTCGTAGAGATGAGTATGCGAATCCACGATGACCATAATCCAGATTTAAAAACCCTAGTGTTTTATAACTAATAGCTCTCGAATTGTCAGGTGTAAAAATGGTAGAGAAAGTATTTGCCGTAGCTAAGGAACTGAAGATAGGGAAATACGTGCTCATAGACGACATCCCCTGCAAGGTGGTGGAGATAGAAAGCTCCAAGCCTGGCAAGCACGGGGCTGCCAAGATGAGGATAACCGCCATAGGCGTGTTCGAGGGGCAGAAGAAGACCCTTCTCACTCCGGGTGATGCCGACGTTGATGTCCCCATCATAGAAAGGAAGAACGTCCAGATCATGTCTGTTTCAGGCAACAGCGCCCAGGTCATGGATCAGCAGACCTACGAGGTCTACGACCTTGAGATACCCGCAGATCTCCAAAGCCAGGCCGCGGCCGGCAAGGAGGCCGAGGTGCTTGAAGCCATGGGCAGGAAGAAGATGGAGAGGGTGAAATGAACGTAAACATAGTATCCAATACTGACAACAAGCTCCTTGACCGCAAGGAGATAGTGGCTGAGGTGAGCTTTGATGCGGCCACGCCAAAGAGGCTCCAGCTGAAGGAGGCTGTAAGCCAGAAGATCGGCGCCAACCCAGAGCTCATGGTCCTCAGGAAGGTCGTCAGCAGCTTCGGCAGGCACAGCGTGACGATCACTGCATATGCATATCCGAGCAAGGAACTGCTCATAGCGACGGAACCCACATATGTGAAGGTCCGCGAAGGCATGATGCAGAAGCCTGAGAAGAAGAAAAAGGCCGCTCCTGCGCCTAAGAAGAAAGCGTGATGATTATGGCTGAGGAAAAAAAGAAAGCGGCTCCGGCCCCGAAGAAGAAGGAAAAGAAGAAAGGGCCATACAAGCCCGGCAAGTCATGCCCGAAATGCGGATCCGGCGTCAGGCTGGCAGAGCACAAGGACAGGCGCGCCTGCGGCAAATGCGGATACTTCGAGAGAAAATGAAACCTCTTCAAGTGCCTGTCATCCTGTTCCTTATCCTAGCGGTGATCGCAGCAGCGGTATTCATGCTCTCTGTCGGTTGCCAATTCCTGCAGGCCGGTTTCTGCGTCCCGGTCCTGGATAATTACATCTACCTCGGGTCAGGAGCGATACATCTATTCCTGCTGTCTGCTGCCCTGCTTTTCTTGTGGAGAAAGGATCTCCGCACCACCCTGGCTTCCATGGGTATAAACCTCGATATCAAGAACCATATCCTCTTCACTGCCATCGGCCTGACGGCTTTATTCACCCTCCTGTTCTGGCTCCAGCTCGTAGCCCTTGTGATCGGCTTCAATGACCAGGAGAAAGTGGTGGAGAAAGTCAGCGACCTGCCGATCCTGGTGCTCGCCCTCGCAGTCTTCATCGCCCCTATCACAGAAGAGCTGTTCTTCAGGGCGATGCTCGTTCCGGCAGCCATATCCTTCGCATCCTCTATATTCGGGAATACGCCTCGGGCTTTATCCGCAGCATCCCTGACAGGCATAATCCTGGCAGCGTTCGTATTCGGCATCTTGCATCTCTCCTATGGCTCTGTGGTGGAGATAGTCGGCGTGTTCGTGATAGCCCTGCTGCTGGGCTCCATATACAGGATATCCAAGAGCGTGGTGCCCTGCATCGCAGTCCATATGATCTATAACCTCCTTTCCATAGCAGTGATGAAGCTGATGACATGAAAGTCCTTGGCATAGAGAGCACAGCGCACACGCTTTCCATAGGGATAACCGATGGCGGCAAGGTGCTCTCCAATATCATCGACCGCTATTCTGGCGGAGCAGAGGGCCTCATACCAAGGAAGATGGCAGACCATCATGCCAGCACATTCTCGTCTGTTCTTTCTCGCAGCCTCGCATCAGCGAAAACCAAATTTAATGACATCGACCTCATCGCATTCTCACAAGGGCCAGGCATCGGCTCACCTCTTTCTGTCGGCATAGCCGGGGCTAAATATCTCGCCCTGAAATACAACAAGCCACTGATCGGCGTGAACCATTGCTATGCCCATGTCAAGATAAGCGAGCACATGTGCAGGATGGAGAAGCCATTGGTCCTCTATCTTTCAGGCGGCAACAGCCAGATACTGGCTGAAGATGAAGATAGCTATTACCACATCCTCGGGGAGACCCTGGATGTGGGCATCGGAAATCTCTTTGATTCATTCGCGCGGGCGATAGGCATGAAAGAGGCGCACGGTGCGGCACTGGCCAAGCTCGCAGAAGGCGGAAAGTACGTTCCATTGCCATATTCAGTGAAAGGCATGAATCTGGTCTTCTCTGGCCTGCAGACTGCTGCCGAGAAAGCCGCGAAAAGCCATCCGCATCGCGATGTGGCATATTCATTGATGGAGACTTCGTTCGCCATGACCTGCGAAGTGACGGAACGGGCATTGTTCCTCACTAGGAAGAAGCACCTGGTCGTGTGCGGTGGTGTGGCGCAGAACAAACGGCTCCAGCAGATGCTGAAGCAGATGTGCGTGGAGGCCGACGTTTCGTTCGGTGTCGCTCCTGACGAGCTGAACAGCGATAATGGGGCGATGATTGCCTACGCCGGTTCCTTGTTGTATAAGAAGTACGGCGCCATGCCTGTGAAGAAATGCGTGCCGATAACCAATTACAGGATAGATCGGATGAAGGAAGTGCTTGGCTAATCATTCAGGCCGATAACCTGCATCCGGTGGTTCCCCTATAGCAAGCGGCTCTCCTCCTGCAGGTGGCGCTTCGTTCACATCGTTCATCTCATCATAATATTCTTGCGGTAGCTCAGGCCCTTCCTCCGCAATCACCTGCTGCTCTGGAGGATTGAAAGTGCTATAGAATCCGAACACCACCCGATAAAGCCCAAGTCTCAGGGCGCTAAAGAAGTCGTTCCCTTCCACCATGATCTTTCCATTTGCCACTGCCTGGTATGCTGTCATCTCGCCGCCAGCCACCAGCCTTATAGTTTCCCTATCCGTCCTCACGGTCATCGTAGGATCAGGAAGAAGGCCTTCGCCATGACCTGTCACGGCACCGCCCTCGGTCACCACATGGCTTTCATCGCCTTCGAACGTGATTATATTCACCCTTTCGTCAGAGAATACCGAGCCCAGCACAGGCATCATCATCAAGCCCGTGTTGTACATCCTCACTGCTTCGTCAACGAAAGAACGTTCGACATGGTCGCAGTCAGGATTACCGCGGATGACGGACGGGTCCCTGCATGTGCCGGTGACCACGACCGTCTGCTTCACGCAGTCCCAGCATCCTGTCTTGTAGTTCTTGTAGCATGAGGCGCCTATGCCGCACGATGACTGGCAAGATTCTATGCTCAAATACTCGCCGTTGGCTGCTATACATAGCGGTGAGTAGCAGCTGCAGCACACAGGGCAGCATGAAGCTCCGGTCCCGCAGCCTGTGGGATTGGCTTTCGGATCGCAGTTCTCGCCCTTGTCCTTATCCACTACGCCATTGCCGCAGCAGCAGCTGCCAGGGCAATAGTTGTCGCCGCATATCGCCTTTGCCACGCCATCAAGGTCAGCCTGGCTCGGCTGGGTGGCCAGTGTGTTGTTCATAATGCTCGAGGTGTTGGTGCTGTGGTTAAGGCCCATCATATGGCCTGCTTCATGCGCGAAATCGTTGTAATGCTGGTCGCCAGGATTGTTTGGATTCACTGGTCTGCTCATCTGGTCTGACCACCAACCGGATCCGCTGTTGTTGCCGTTGCCAGTTGATATGCCTTACATGTAGCCGACATAGATAGCCGCGCCGGTGATATTGGTCTGGTTCCTCGGCGGATTGTCATAAGTGCCGTCAGGCTTGAAGAATTTTGTGACGTCTATGCAGTGGTATCCTGCAGGAGCGTTATTCTTGCAGTCCGCCACCTTCTGCGTCTCCACCTTCACATGCATCTTGCATTTGCAGTCGCCAACCGGCCTGAAGCCGTTCGGACCGTTCCAGAAGCTATCTATCTCAGTGGTGGACTTGTTGATATATGCGTCATCAGCTCCTGCGAAAGCCATCTTTATCGTGATGGTTATGTCGCAGCCGTTCCTTGTGCAGGTGGTCTCAGCGAAAGAAAGCGACGAAATCAGAAGAAGCGCGATGGCCGTTCCCAAAAGCAGTGATTTACCGAAGCCGGTCATGCTTTGGCTACCAAGGCAAGTATTTTAGCCTTTATGAGAATTCCTCAATCTTCTTCCCTAAACCGCTGGCGTTCTTCCAGTTTATGCCGAATGTCTTCTCGTTCTCCTTGAACACCGCCAGGGGCACGAATACCCAGGGCTCGCGGTTCCGTCTCCAGCCGATGTAGCAGTTTATGCCGCTGATATCTTCCCAGCGTTTCAGGTTCTCGAACTGTTCCCTGTCTATGCTCAGGTTCTCCTTCTCTATGGCCTTGGCCTCTATGCCGAGCTGCATCCCTCTTTTGAAGACCAGTATGTCAGGGCTGAGCGAGTTCACTCCGCTGCCTGCCGCCCTGATGACGCAGAATCCCCTCGTTGAGAAATAGTCTATCAGCTCCCGTTCTGCGCGCGAGCCTTTCCGATAAGAGAGGATCATGCAGCACATTCACATGCGCGATTTAAAATCCGAAGCGCTCTATAGCAGCTGTCAGTTCCCCGATACTAAACGGCTTGAGGATGACTGTCTTAACCCCTTCAGCCAGGCAGGTTTGTTTCTCATCCGAGTCGATACCGCCGCTGACGATTATCATCTTCACATGCGGGTCAGTCTCCTTGAGGTTCCTGAACAGCTCAAGGCCGGTCATGTTAACCATATTATAGTCGCTTATCACAAGGTCAGGTTTTACCTCTGCTGCGGCATGCTTCTCAAGCGCTTCCTTCCCACTTGCCGCCTGTTCTGCGCTATGGCCGATCCGTGCCACAACCCTGGCCACGGTCTCTCTATTCTGCGATTCATCATCAACAACCAGTATGAATAGCTTCTTCTGGGTCCTCACAGTGTCCGGTTCTGATGTCTTCAGAGTAGGGAAAGGAGACAATGTGCCTGAGCCGCCGTTCTCTTTATGGGGTGGTGGCAATCCCCTTATCTCTTTGCCTTCATGTGGCGGCAGCAATTTTGTTGAGCACATCATAACCATTCCTCTGTTACATAGAACTTATAAACGGGCCACTTATATCTCTGGGGCTTCCTTCATCGCTCTCAACAAACTTCTCGCTGCCTCGGCGATATTGAGCTCTCCGCCTTTGAGGTACCATTTCCGCCGCTCTGCTATCCTTGCTAGCACATCCTCTGATGTCTCTGCGCCTTCAAGGTCTATATCATACCTCTTCTCAAGCCACCTGCGTAAAATATCATTGCCGAGCACCCGCTCTGCGAACCTGTGCGCATGGATCTCTTCCTCGCCTTGGACATTGATCGCTCCCTTCCGCACGAGCGCCTCCTCAGTGTCTCTGGCCGGGAACAGCCCGCGGTAATCGCTCACGATGAGTTCTCCGTACACC
>JAQTOF010000005.1 GCA_028713495.1 Candidatus Iainarchaeum sp. | reverse complement strand
GAAAATGTTCGTCGTGCCATTTCACGGGGGCCTCGAGAACGATGCCTGAGGAACCATCCTTAATCAGCTCTGGAACACAAAAGACGTTCGTACTTATTACTGGCAAACCGGCGGCCATCGCTTCAAGTATTACAAAGCCAAATGTGTCAGCATAAGTCGGAAAAACAAGCGCGTGATGTCTGGAAAACGTTTCTGCCATCTGTGTGCGGTTGAGCCGAGGTTCCACAAAGTCCACATGGGCGGAGTATTTGTTCCTGAACTCTTCTGGAGCGTTTCCGATGAAAGTCAGCGAACAGTCGATTTTCTTCTTTGTTTTCATGAATGCTTCGAGAATCTCACGGCCTCCTTTTTCATAGAACAGACGACTGACGAAAAGAAAACGAAATTTTTTCTTTGGCTTCTGCGTAGGTTTATCTGATGGATGCACGGCAGGGTAGATTGTCCGGGTTTTTTTTATTATGGCGGAGGCGTCACCAAAATAGGCTGAGAGAGACTTTTTTGCGGCTTCGCTCCATGTGAGAATGCCCTTGCATGAATTCCTCCTCAAAATTCTCGAGATAATATTTTTGTAAAATACTGAACTGTAGCGCTCGGAGCGAAACCGGAGGAAGCCGCCGACATGCTCGGTGTCCACCACCCAATTTTTGTTATTAAGAAGCATGAGGCTGTTCGTGGAGTGGATAAGGTCAGCATGGCCTGCCCCGCGCACATAATAGAGCGCCGGAAGAGGCGAGTAGATGGCCTTGAGGACCTTCCTACTTAGGGAGTCGGGGCGGAAGGACTGGCCGTAGAGCCCTTTGGTTTCAGGGTAGCTGTAGCTAACGTTTTCAGGTGGATATTTTAGGAGCTCGGCGTAGACAGAATGATGGCTGCCCATCAGATTGAGGAAAACCTTCATCTTCTCCATCATTTGGCCCCCTTTACGGCCCTCGAATAATCGAGTGTGATGAATTCTCCGACCACGAATTCCGATGACAACTCTTTCTTCACCTTCTCTTTGGCGCTGGCTATGATTTTCGCGGCTGCTGCCGTATCTTTCTCGAGCTTCAGGATGGCTTTTGCGATCATTTTAGGGTCGGCCTGCGGAACAAGGATGCCATCCTTCCCATCAGTTATCAGTTCGCGCAGGCCACCGATGCCTGAAGCTATCACCGGCGTGCCGCTTGCCATGCTCTCTATGGCGGATATGCTTGTGGCTTCTTCTACATTAGATACAGTCACTGATGGAATCACAGTGTAGTCTGCAGCGCGGTAGAGCTGGGAGATGCGTTCATTCGGTACCGCACCTAGGAAAACAACTTCCTTGCCTTTTGCCTCTGCACGGAGGTTCTGTTCCTCTGGCCCTATACCGGCAATGGCAAGGAGGAAGCCTTTGGGGAGATATGCCATTGCTCTGATTGCATTGATCACCCCGTTCTTCACGACTAGGCGGCGCGGGCAGAAGATGATTTTTTTGTCCTTTGGGAGCTTGAAGACTGATCTCGCTTCCTCTTTTCCGGCCTTCGGAAGCTCAAACAGTGAGGCATCCACGAAATTCCTGTATGCCCGAACATTCGAGGGCCTGACCTCGACCTCGTTCACCAGGTAATCACGGATGCGGGTGTCTGCAGCCAGCTGGACCGGTGCGTTTTTTGCGAGGGATTCGAAGAAGTCGAAGACGGGGGCATAGTAAGGCTTGGCTTCTTTCTGGGAGAGCGCTTCGTTCTTCAGATAGCCGTGTAGGGTCAGCACAATCGGCATGTGCAGGAGCTTGCGCGCCGGTAGGGTGGATGAATAGGCTACGACATCATGGCAGTGGATGAGCTCGTAGCGCCGGAAAATGCTTCCGAAGAAGGACCATATGCCGAGAAAAAAACAGAGCGCAGGATAGCGGTAGATGTATCCGAGTCCTCTGTCGATGCGGTTGAGCAAAGCTGAAGGGGCGCGCACCAGAAGCAGCCCCAGCAAGCTGAGGGATGAGAGCGAAAGGACGTCCACGCCATAGCCCCGCCTCTCCAGTTCTTTCTTCAAAGATGAGATGTGCGACGAGATGCCGCCGCTGTGCGGGAACATGTATTGTGTCACGATGAGGATACGCTTCAGAAATACCCCTCCAGTATCTTTACCATGCGATGGCCGGACTTGCCATCGCCGTAGGGAGATGGAATGCGCTTTAGCTCGGCTATGATGGAATCGTGGTTTGATTGGATGAACGATATGGCGCTTTGTATCTTTTTCTTATCTGCACCTGCTAGATGGACGAAGGTGCCGAGGACCTCGGGCCGTTCGGTGTTGTCGCGCACGAGCACCACGGGCTTCTTGTAGGCAGTGCATTCCTCTTGTATGCCACCGGAATCGCTGATTATGAAAGACGCATTCATACAAAGTGCGATGAAATCTATATAACCGAGCGGCTTTATCACTTTCAGGTTGGAGAGTTGCCTGCCTAGGCCGAACTCCTTTATCCGTTTCTCTGTACGCGGGTGCATGGGGAAGACGATTGTGCGGTCTATGCCTTCGAGAGATGAAAGAATGGCAGCCAGCCGCTCTTTTTTGTCCACGTTCTCCGCCCGGTGGATTGTAACGACAGCGTATTCCTCTCTCCCGAGTGAGTTCTTGGAAAGCACATCACTCTTGGCGGCCTTCTTCATGGCCGTTTCCATCGCATCCATGATCGTGTTGCCTGTGAGGAAGACGCGGTCCACGCGGCATTCTGAACTCCTCAGTAGGTAATCATAGGACCATTTGGTGGGAGCGAAAAGGAAATCCGACACCTGGTCTGTCAGCACGCGGTTGTTCTCCTCTGGCATGCACCTGTCGAACGAACGCAGGCCAGCCTCGATATGAGCGAATGGCGTGCCGTGCTTGTGGGATGCGAGGGCGGCCGCGAGGACGCTGTCTGTATCTCCCTCTGCAAGGGTACAATCGTATTGCTTTTTGAGTTCATTTTCTATTCCGGATAGCATGGTGGCGAGCCGGGAAACCGCGGAGCCTTCTGAGCATCCGAGGTTGGCGTCTTCCTTTATGCCGGTGTCGGCGAGTATCTCCGCGCTCATCTCAGGCGAGTAGTGCTGACCAGTGTGGACTAGCCTGCACTCATGACCGGCCTTCCTTGCGGCATGCACGACCGGAGCGATTTTTATTATTTCGGGCCGCGTACCGAAGACGAAGAGAAGACGCATGACTTAGATTGACGGCTGATATATAAATATTTAACCCGCGGCTGGCACAGGCAGCCGAAGGCGCTACTTTCCGGTCCTGAAGAAGAAGTTTTCGAAGATATGAGCGACATGCTTCATGGTTTCTGCATCAATAGCGGGATGGATGCCCACATGGAATGATAAGAACGCGGCGAACCATGCAGGGAGTCGAGATCACAAATCATCCTGTTTCATTGTATTATCCCAAAATTTGTATTATAAATCATGAGGTGGAAACATCTAAAAGGTATCGAAATGCCAGAAACACTAATCATTCTCAACGGTGCCAATCCCGTGCATGTCGCTTTCGGGGAGGCAGTAGGGGCTGACAGCTTTATCATAAACGAACGTGTCATGAAGAAACAATTCGCCCCTTTGAAAGCATTCCGGCTGGCCAGGAACTCGCTCGCCATCCCGAGCGGATACAAGACCATATTGTGCGAATCCTGCTACTACTATCCTGCCATAAAGAAGCGGTTCTTTGGCCTGAAAAGCAGGATAATTAACATAAACTGCGGCCCACTGCTCTACAACATATGGTCAGGAAAGCTCAGGGGTACTGAAGGGAATGCGTTGCGGTCGCTTTTGAAAGAAGTAGATGCGCACCTGGTTTTCGGTAAGTATGGCGTGGAGGTGGCTGAACGGATTGACCCTGGAAAACCAATCGGGGTTGTTTATCCTTTTATAGGCGATGATAGATACAACGCGCTTTTCAGGATGACACCCAACTTGGGGTCGAAGGAGATAACGATTATCGGCAATGACGACGTATCCTGTAAGGGGATAGACGTGGCCGTGGAAGCGTTCAACATCGTATTAGAACACGATAAAGATCTGGCCCTCAACATCGTGACCAATATAGACAAGATAAACATCGATGCGCTTGATAGGAAAAAAACCAGTCGTATAAGATATACGGGTATTGTATCGAACGTCATGGACATTCTGGCCGGGACCGGGCTATATATACATCCTAGTAGGGGCGATACCTTCCCGAGGGCTTCGCTCGAATCCATGGCTGCTGGCATCCCATCCATAGTGTCTGTGGAGACCGGAACGAAGGAGATTGTGGAAAACGTGGATGCCGAGATGGTCTGCAAAGGCGATGCCGAGGATTTGGCGCAGCGAATGATAAGCTATCTGCAATTGAGTGTAACGGAGAAAAAGAAACGCTCAGCGGCATTCAGGGAAGCTGCGAAACCTTTCAATAGGAAAGAACAGTTGGAGAACTTCGAAAAACAGTTCAAACGACTATGCTAAGCCTGCAAGCCACTCCAAATATCTCTCCACTCCACTTTCAAAACTAACTTTCTGCTTCCACCCAAGTTTCTCCAGCTTGGATACGTCGAGCAGCATCAGGGGCACATCACCAGTCCATCCGCGCTTCGTACCGGTATAGCTGAACTTCGCTTCTACTTCCATTATCTCGCAGACCAAGCGGGCAAGCGAATCCACATTCACCTTGTCCTTACTGCCGACATTGAACACGTCATACTGGGCCTTCTGGTTCTTCCATGCAGTCAAAATGGCTGAAATGCAATCCGAAACGTGCAGATAGGACTTGTCCTGTTTCCCATCTCCCAAAATCTCTAGCGAATTCGGGTTTTTCTTCAATTTATGATAGAAATCGAATATCACTCCATGATTGCTCCTTTCACCGAAGATGTTAGCAAGGCGAAGAGAAGTCCCTTTCATGCCATAGGAAGCGGCATAGGAAGAGACATATGCCTCGCAGGCTAGTTTGCTAGCCCCGTAGTTGCTGATTGGAATGCACGGATGATCTTCTGGTGTGGGAATGACCTTCGCATCTCCATATACAGTGGATGTGGAAGCGAGGATTATGCTTTTGACATCAGCCTGCCGGCAGGCTTCGAACACGCTGAACGTCCCACTGACGTTGATATCGAACGAGTTTTTCGGGTTTGTGGCGCTGGAACGGACTTCGGGATCAGCAGCCAGATGAAAGACTGCGTCCACCCCTTCGAGCTCCATGGAAAGGTCATTGCGGATGTCCCTTTTCATGAACACGGCTTTCTCAGGGACGTTCTCCTTTGAGCCAGAGGAGAGGTTATCTATGACATAGACCTCATGACCTTCTGAGAGAAGCGCATCGGAGAGATGCGAACCTATGAATCCTGCACCACCGGTTACGGCGATCTTCATGATGGGAATAAGCCTGCAACCTCTTAAAAGTCAGTGCTCCAGCTTGAATATCTTATCCAAGGAACTCTCGAGGCTGTGATGATGAAGATAGTCAAGAAGCACCGGAAGGGATAGCGAATCCACGGCTATCATGACTATCCTGGTGAGGAAACCAAAGGTTACAGCAGTCTCCAATGGCACTCCAAATGGAAGAAGAGCGGCTGCAAATCCTGCTTCGCTTGCTCCTGCACCAGCCAAAGTAGGTATGGGCAAGAACTGGATTATGGTAAGGGCTGCTTGGAAGACCATCATGAATAGCAGGTCGCTGATGAGGTCTCCTGAAAGCTGTATTCCGACCGCCTTTGAGAGGAAGAGCCATTCCAGACCCTTGATGAGCCAGCATACGATTGTGATAGCTGCGATCTTCCACTTGACAGCAAGGACCTTGTGCGAATGAAGGTGCATCC
The DNA here is from genome assembly GCA_028713495.1 of Candidatus Iainarchaeum sp. Taxonomy (GTDB): domain Archaea; phylum Micrarchaeota; class Micrarchaeia; order Anstonellales; family Bilamarchaeaceae; genus Bilamarchaeum. The sequence goes on along the minus strand of JAQTOF010000005.1, from coordinate 29,216 downwards.
TCCTGATGAAATTGAAGATATGCGGAACCAGTGGGAGCGATTCGAATGGCGCTAGGAGTTTGAGGAGCGGCGGATAGAAGACCAGGAGGGCGGCTGAGATTATGGCGCCTGCGAAAACCGCGAGAACGATGGCGTTCAGTAGGATGTCGCCGCCAGCCATGGAGATTATGAGGTAGAGGAGTATGGCCGCAGATGTCACCTTTATCATGAAATCAAAGAGCTGCGGACCGAATATTGAGAGAAGGGTTTTCTCGAACGGGATCTTGTGCCTGGCAGAGAGCGAGAATGCAGTGAAGAAGTAGCCTATGCGGGCAGGGGTGAAATCAGACGCCAACATGCCTGCAAGGCTTGATTTGAACACCTCGAACGTGCTGAGTGTATCTCCGATGCTCTCCAGAACTATCTTCACCCTATAGGCCATGACCAGATTGAGGACGAAATAGACCATGAGGGCAAAAACAAAGAACTCTGGCTTGGCGCTGACCAGGACTGTAGCTATCTTGTCGAAGCCGACCAGGTAGAATATGACCGCGAAGAGGGCTATTGATAGCAAAAGATTGAGTAGGAGCTGAAAGCGCTTTTCCAATCAAGACACCGTATGTGAATGCACAAGGAATATTAAATATGTAACGTGGCGCTCGGGACAACCGACCACAGACAGGTGGAATTAGGCGTTAAACTTAACTTGAAAGCTTTAATCGGGCAGGAGTCAATTTTTCTGGGCGATTATCTTGAAATTTTTAGGGCCGTCACGATATAGCCGATTTGTAATTTCAAAAATTTCAAATGGATGGTGTAAAAACGGTTCATGACATATAATCTTGAAACCCTCGTCCTTCAGAAGCTGGATGATCTGCTTGTCATCAACCCCATCTACGGCATGGAATTCGGCCAGAGTGACATTGATTTTTGAACCTGTTTTTGGTTTGAATACAGCATGCTTAACGAAGCGGATAGAGTTTCCCGGATTCTTCAGGAACTTATAGCCGATGATTGATTTGTCAGAAAGAAAATCAATAGATTTGTGCACCCAGGTCTTGCCCTTTTGTAGCTGGGGCTCTCCCCCGATATAGATAAAACCACCTCGACTTACGCGCGTACATGCGGATTTCAAAGTTTTGAGGTAGTCGCCGATGTGGTGTAATACTGCCGAGAAGCAGATCAAATCATACTGATGACCTGGTTTGATTAGGAATTCGTCAACATCAGAAACATGAAAGTTAATCGGAGTTTTTTGAAGATTGAATTGGTTCATTTTTTCTCTATTAATATCAACCATCTTACAAGAGATATCGACTGCATCGACATGAAAACCGTTGTTCACGAGATTTAGCGTTAGTTTACCAGACCCACACCCACATTCCAATGCAGTTAAGGTCTCTTTGCCTAACAACTTACTAATCAGTTTAATGTCGGTATAAAACATAAGATTATTTTGCTTTGTCACATATGGTGGCCAGTTATCATAGCTGTCTGCACTGAAATCATGTAAAATACGGTTCTCGTCTTTGATCCTTTTTTCAAGTTGATCATCCATCGATAATACCCAGAATGATATTACCACGCTGCGAATATAAAGATAATACTCAACGTGGCGCTCGGGACCACCGGTCACAGGCCGGTGGAATTGGCATTAAAAAACCACAGGAGATTAATTGGGTGGGGGCACATGATACTTCAGCTCATCTATTTCGCGCTCATAAGTCTTGGCCTTGGATTCGCCTTATGGAGACTGCTAGGCATCAAGGAGGAGGATAGCATTGCGGCTTTCTTTCTCTATATCGCCAGCGGGCTGGCTGCTTTTGTTTTGCTGAGCACTGTGCTTGGATTCTTTAACCTCGCGATATGGTACGTCTATGGAGTTATAACGCTCGTACTGATAGGACTAGCCGTGCGGAAAGAGATGGTCTCGCTTAAGATGCCTGAAGTAAAATGGGATTGGATCATTGTACTTCTGCTTTTCTTAATACACCTTTACGTCTATGCCACTGGCGCGTTCAACTATCCATGGCTGGAGGATGACGACCCATGGAACCATGCTACTGCAGTGCGATATGTCTCCATATTCGGCACATATATCCAGCCGGATACGACCCTGATACACTATCTGGCGCCGTATCCACCGTTCTTCGATGTGCTGCTTGGCACGATCTTCCAGGTAGATGGGAGCGCGCTGCAGTTCACACTGAAATTCTTCAATGCGTTGCTTGTTAGTTTGGTCATACCACTATTCTACTGCTGGACAAAGAAACGGTTTGATGGAAGAACTGCGCTCTGGGCCACTGCGATACTCGCTTGCCTGCCGTCATTCATGAGCCATTTCATATGGGCGCAGACATTGGCGATGCTCCTTGTTTTCCCTGCGTTCTATTTCCTTGATAGATATCTACAGGGGGGAGATGGGAAACGAGCGCTGATGGCCATGGGGGTCGTCACGCTAGGAGCTGTTTTTATGACGCAGCCATCCGTTGCAGGCATAATATTCGTCATGACCCTTCTTTACGTCGCTGTGTTAAGGCTACCGGCCATATTGGGTGCGGCTGGAAAGGCGACTGCTTTGTTGGACGCATTTATGGTTCCGCTGCTTGCGCTTTTGGTCGCCTTGTTGCTGTTCTGGATTCCGATGTTCGCGATGTATGGCGCAGAAGGTGTGCTCGGGCAGATGGGACTGAATCTCGGTTTTGTGACCGAAGCAGCACCAGATACCAGCGGCGGTGTGGTTTATGGGATAAACGACTTCCTTGATGCGCCATTCGCCTCGAAGATGGACCAGCCCACAGGATGGGGGATTGTTGTGACGATCCTGATGGTTTTGGGTCTTGCGATTGCAGTGAAGGGATTGAAAGGCGATAAGCGCTGGCTTTGCCTTGCGCTGATTGTCTGGTTCGTTTTCTGCATGATAGGCGTGGAAGGCAATGCCATGCCGTTGAAGATGATGCCGCACAGGTTCTGGGTTTTCCTGGCTATACCTGTTGCTGTGCTGGCTGCCATGGGCACGGCGTGGCTCATTGACAAAGCAGGGAAGAACTGGGGCGGCGTCGTGGCAGGTGTGATCGTGCTGGGGCTTATAATGACGGCAGCATCAGCGAAATATGTTGTTGAGACCTCGGCATGGCCTCCTGGGACAAGCTTCGTTTCAAATGAACAGGTGGCTGGTTATGCCGGTCTCAAGGCCTTGCCTGCGAACACCAAGGTATTCGGATTCTGTGATAACGAGGACCTGATCAATGGAATGGGGCTGTTCGGATATGGCTGGGTTACTGAGGTGAGAGACTACAAGATGCAGTCGATAAACGATAGCGTACAGGGCAACTACGACTTCCTGAAAAAATATGGATATGAATACACAGTGATAGACCAAACATGCCTGTTGAGCTTCACCCCGGATGAGGTGAATGGTAAACTGAACGGCCTTCTTATCGACAGCAGGTTCCAGCCGCAACAGCAGCTGAGCAACAACGCGTTCATCGTATTCAAGGTGGCAGGATGAAAGTGTGCGTGCTGCTTCCGACGCTCAATGAGGCCGAATCCATAGCTGACATGATAGCACGTGTGAGGAAAGTCGATTCTTCTTATGAAATCTGCGTAGTGGACAGCGGCAGTACTGATGGCACGGTTGAGATAGCCGAGAAGGCAGGAGCAAAACTCATAACGCTGGATGTGAAGGGCAAGGGCCTGGCCATAAAGAAGGCCTTTTCCGAGATAGACAGCGATGCAGCAGTGCTGCTGGACTCGGATATGAGTTATGCGCCAGAGGAGATACCTAAGCTGCTGAAGGCCCTGGAAAACTATGATGTGGTGGTCGGAAGCCGGTTCAAAGGGAATATAGAGAAAGGAGCCATGAGAACCACGAACCGGCTCGGGAATATGGGACTGACGACCATAGCGAATGTGCTCTACTGGAAGCCAGTGAGCGATGTGTGCTCAGGCTTCTGGGCTTTCAGGAAAGACGCCTACAAGAAGATGGATATAGACGCGAGACATTTCTCTCTTGAGGCTAATTTCTATACCGAGTGCGCCAAGAAGAAGCTGATGCTTTGTGAGGTCCCGATAAGCTATGGGACCAGGAAAGGGGAGACAAAACTCACTGTATTCCATGGTATAGATATCGGAATCTACCTGATTAGGAAACGAATCGGCCTTTAGGGCCACTGCCCTTCTGGCCTGTAGATATTGGTGAAATACCCAAGCTCTTTCTCTCTTTCGAAATAGTTCCGTATGTATTGCGCTTCCTTGAAGCTGACCACTCCGAACTTGGTCCATTGCCTCTTCCTTTGCTGCCAGGTTGTACCCTCCCCTGAGTAGTCGATCTGGTCCCAGTCCCTGCCTATGACATGGGAATGATTGGAATCGAACTGTTTGAGGTTCTGGAAACGCATCGCTCCTGTGAAGCGAAGTAGGAAATCAGCGATTTTCTCTGCTTCTACTTGCGACACCCCTCGTTCTTCTACTGCGACAACCAACTCGACTACCGATCGCGGCATCAACTTCTCCAATTCGCTCGCGTTCGGCATGTTTGGAAGCTTGTTGAGGAGGTAATCTGATATCTTGACCGCCCGTTCCTCATCTATCTTCATCTTCTGGCTTTTCTGATTCGCCCGACCTTCCAATGCATCTGCTGCGCCATCAAAACCACTACTACGAAGGGAAGCGAGCGATTCGGAATATGATTTTGGAGTAGAAGACGAAAGCGACGCGTTATTCTCTTTTTCAGGAGCTTGGCAGATAGGTTCGAAGAATGGGCCGTCGCCTTGAAGACCAGAGAACGGATTGGCCATTGGTTTGGTTAGTTGGGCATCTGATGCTGCAGTTTGTTGTGATGGTATCGAAGCAGGACTGCTCACTGGTTCGCTGTTCTTCGCACAGCCGATTATCGAGGCCGTGAATAAGAGTGACGCCGCTATGGGTACATTTGCTGCCAGACCGGGTCGTGCGTTTGATTTGGTCACTGGCCGTTCGTGCCTCAGTCTCATGTTGTAATAGATGTAACTATGTATTAATAAACGTAACTGGAGGAACGGCCAAAATGCTTGACCGCCTTCTATTTTATAAATCTATGAAGAGAGGATTGGCCGATGGATGCCATAACCGTCCTGGCTGCTTCAGTCAACGAGCCGCTTCTCAGGACCATCGGCCTGATTCTTGACGACTCGCTCGTCTATGGCTTTGTAATCCTGGCTTTCCTGTTCATAGGAGAGATGAGATGGAGCAAGAGGCTGAAGGTCATGCTCGCGCTTGCTCTTGCGTTGCTTCTGGCCACAGGGCTGAAGTATGCGATGGCTGAGGAGAGGCCGTGCGCAGGGCAGGATTGGTGCCCTGAGGATTATGCTTTGCCAAGCCTGCATGCGACCGCCGCATTCACTTTGATGATAGCGTTCCTGAACAAGAGGACATATCCGCTCTATCTGCTGTTCGCGCTTTTTGTCTGTTTCACAAGGTTAAACCTAGGCGTGCACTATTTCCAGGATATAGTCGGCGCCTTGCCGGTCGCTCTGCTGTCTTACTACTTGGTTGATATCGCATGGAAATCAACCAGGGCCAAGGAGGCGAAAAAGGATGGATTTTGAGCTCAAGAGGCAGTCGTTCCATGCTGTTGTAGGCATCATTGCCATAGCCATCCTGCTCGCCTTCGGCAGAGAAGCTGCGATGGCAATCATCTTCGCTGTGCTGGTAGGCGGCACCCTGCTGATAAATCTCAGGATGCTCGGGATACCAGTGCCGATCATAGAGGGATTGGAGAAAAGGTTCGAGAGGAAAGATGCGCCTGTGCCTGGCTGGGGATCCGCATGCTACGCAGCAGGCGCTCTGATAGCTATCACTTTCCTTACAGACACCAGCCAGATCGCTGCGACTTTGCTTATTCTGGCGCTAGGGGATAGCGTTTCCACAGTGGTTGGAACAAGATTCGGGAAGAACAGGCTGCCGTACAACAGCAAGAAAACGATCGAGGGCACCCTGGCATTCTTCTTCACATCCCTCGCCTCATGGTATTTTGTCGGCCCGACAGCGATACCGGTCGCTTTGGTAGCGACCATCGCAGAGACCATCCCTGCGATAGACGACAACCTTACCATACCGATCGCGTGCGTGGCGTTCTTCCTGGTGGCCTTATGATAATCCTGTTCACTTCCAACAACATCGCCAGCTTGAATATCGCTGAGATGCTGATAGGGAAGCACGGTTTTGAGAAAATCAGCGAGAACGAATGGCGCAGGGGCGGCGTCAGGATGATCGACACAAAGGCGCCGACAGTGCTGGAGGTGCCTACGGATTTCAAGGAGCCGATCCTTGTCCTGAGCACCCACAAGAGCAAGACCCCTGGAAAGATGCTGACAGCCCATGTGCCTGGGAACTGGGGCGAGGCAGGATTGGGCGGCGAACCAAAGACATTGAATATCGCACCTGCTTCCAGGCTGAAGGCATTGATCATCGAGCTGAAGAAACAGGGCGACGGGATAGGCTGGCCGGTATCTTTGGAGGCAGACCATCACGGACCGACATGCGATACGCCGATAATGTTCGTGGAGATAGGCAATGGAGAGGAGCAATGGCGTGATGAGAGCGCTGCTGAAGCTGTGGCCAATGCGGTGATGGCGAGCCTGGATAATAAGGAGACGTACGGGACCGTGTTCGGTGCAGGCGGAGGGCATTACTCGAAGGTGTTCACGAAGCTTGTGCTGGAAACGAATCTCGCGATAGGCCATATCGCGCCGAAATATGCCATAGACGGTATGGATGAGGGCATGTTCAAGCAGGCTGTGGAGAGGGGTGTGGAGCAGGTAACAAAGGTCGTCATCATCAAGGATGAGACGAGCGCCCCGCAGCGGCAGAAGATAAAGGAGTTCGCGGAAAAGTCAGGGCTTCCTGTTGAGATTATATGAACAACAGCTTCCTGAGCCTGATTATGTCTGATTTGTTGCCAGGCCGGATCTTGAAATAGGAGATGTTCGCTGATTTGGCGGCCGCTTCATCATTCATTGAATCGCCGACGAAAAATGCTTCTTGTTTGTCAATTCCCAAACGCTCCATGATCATATTCAGCTGGTCAGGTGCAGGTTTGTTGTTTTCCACAGACTCACGACCGCAGATATAATCGAACGAATCGAGCGCGTCCAGATCGGATAGGATGCGTTTTATGGTGGACGAGTGGTTGCCGCTGGCGATCGCAGTCATGCGACCGGATGCCTTGATCTCCTTGGCAAGATCGAACATGTCTGGGAAGACCGTGTAGGCCTTCTTCTGGACGCATCCCATTTCGTGTCTGAGATAGATTTCATCTATGGCTTTTTTCCTCTCTGGGGTGTTCGAAAGGGAGTTGCCTAGGGAAACCAGGTGCTGGTCGCTCACGGCTATGCCTTCCTGTTTCGCCAGGGTGAGGACATCTTTCTTGACCGCAGTCCAGCTGACGCCGAGCGTGAGCAGCGTGTCGTCGAAATCGAATATCACGAGGCGGTACATCGGATTAGGATAAGCTGGCGCTAGGTTTTAAATGCTAGAATGCGATATATTGCCATGGAAGAGAACGGTATAATTTTCAACCATGATGCGACGCCTGAGATAGAAGGCGTGATAGTTGCCAGGGGACCCCTGGAGAAGTGAGCTGATCCTTATGGAAGAGACGCCTACGAAAAGGAGATTCGAGGCGCCCAAGCCGGTCACGGCAGGCGATGTCAGGGAGGTCGTCATAGAGAACCTGAGCGGGCAGGGCGACGGGATCGCCAAGATAGACGAATTCGTCGTGTTCGTGAAGGGCGTGAAAAAGGGCGAAAGGTGCAGGATAAGGATAGTGGATGTCAAGCGCACCTATGCCATAGGAGAGAAGACCGGGCCAGCAGGGAAGAAAGAGACCACTGAAGAGATGGAAGACGAGACCGAACCATTCCGGGACGGGCCCACAGGATAGCTACTTCAATAGCCACGAGTTCACGAATGCCAGGAGGAGAAGCATGGCAACAAGGCCAAGGCTGATATCCAGGCGCACAAGGGATTCCTGGGTGGACGGTAAGCTTTTCCTTGAAGGCTGGGAATCGATCGGAGAGCCGGTCTCCGTCGTGGAACCGTTGTAAGACAGCATGACGCTTGTCAATGTCTCGTTATACTTCTCTGAGCCGCCGAAGCTGTCCTTGACTAACAGGGAAAGTTCGTGCTCGCCAAGACCGGAATAGTTGTAGCCGAACAGGTATGCATAGGCAAATGAATGGTCAGCTGCCTCAAGCGGTATGGGTGTTACGACAAAGGATGAATTCTCGATCCAACCGTCCGGAAGCGCCTTGTTGGAGATTATCTCCTGGAGGCCATAGCTGTTCGAGATTATGGAAAAATTCCTCAGTGTGAAGTTCCTGGTGATGTTTTTCCCCTCGTATATCTTGGCTTCATAGAGCGGGCTCTGGGAAAGGACAGCGACATTGAAACGGTTGTTCCTGAACCATTGCTCGCGGAGCGCAGGCGCGGCAAGGAAAAACAGTTTGCCCTTCCCGCATACAGTGAAAGAACGGTTGATTGAGACAGGAATCGATACGGAGATGTTATCGCTGCTGCCGCTGCAATTGTCTGTATGGTAGATGAAATGGACCTCGCCATCCAGGGAGATATCCATGCTGTCATTGCCTGATGCGGAGTTCATAGAATCCAGAATCCCAGTAGGTATCTCCACCACATTGGATTCCATGAAAACGATTTCAGAGACATTCGCGAAGGCGAACGTGGCATTCACTTCATAGATGGCAGATGAGTTGTACGAGCAATTGCCATCCAGATCACCTAGGATGTGGCCCCGGGCCACTATCAAGTGAAGATCATCGTAAGGGTAGGTGGCATTGTCAACTAAGAGAGAAACTCCTGCGATGTCCATGCTCATTGAAACTGAGACTATTTGGTCGGCCACAGTCAAGGTGCTGTTCTGAGCAATGGATGCGTTATAGTGGCCATCCAGCGAATCTGCCATGTCCAGGTTATAATCGCTCACGTTCGATAACGGCGGGTCGCTGTATTGGGAGAATAGGACAGAGGAAATAGCCAATAGGATGAGGAGCAGCCTCATAGCACATCGCTCAGACGGTCTATTGGGACGAATGTCAGCATATCATTGGACTGCATTATCTTCAGCCTGGACCGTTCGGTTTCACTGAGCCCGTCTATGATGCGCCTCTCTTCGGCCTTGTCGTCCACCACGACCATGGCCTTGCCCGTGAAGACATCTCCGAAGAAGCCGATCTCGAAGTCTTTTGTCACGAACTTGCTGCCGACCTCCTTGAACATGGTGCCGCTTTCTATGAGCTTCTCCCGTATGATGCGGCGCAGGACATTGCGCTTGACATCGCCTTCGCCCTTGACCTGATAGTAGTCGCGGTGGCACTCCAGGCGGCCGGCTTTCACCAGCTTCTTGAGGACCTCCTCAACGTTGCCTTCTGTGACCTCTGCGCCGTTGGTGAGATAGCGCTTGAGCGAGATCGTGAACTCCTGCGGAGTGATTGGCGAACCGGCAAGGTCCATGTCTTCGCGTATCTTCTTGAAGCTCTCCATGGCCCTCTCGGTCGGAAGGACCATTTCCTGCCGGATGGTGCTGGCACTGTCTCCGAAACGGAGGCTGTACACCGGTTTCCTGGACATGCGCGCACCGAAATAGACCAGGACCACCAGGAGGAAGCTAGGCACACCGTAATTGAGATAGAATATGATGAGCGGGTCTTGGGTGTTCTCTATGACCACAGGCATGGAAGCGCCGGCGAGCTCGATGTTGAACGTATTGGTGCCACGCGGGAGATTCGCATTCACTGTGAGGGTGCCGTCGCTCACATAATACTTCCGCGGGGTGGAATTGCCCAGCGAGACCAGCGCTTCGGCATCCTTGAGCGGTTGGCCGTCCACGATGACCGAGAAGACATAAGTGAAGCCCTGGCGCTGGAGCAGGTCTATCTTGATGTCGCTTATATGGAGAAGTCCGCTGGCCAGGGTGCCTGAGTTGTCATCTACGATTATGACATAATCCCCTGGCTCTTCATATTCGAACCGCTCCATGAACACGTTCTCATCGGTTACCCTGCGCAACTGATCGTGCTCTATGACCTTGCCGTCCTTCCGCACGGTCAGGAACGCGGTGCCGTTGGTCCTTGTGAGCTCGAACTTGAGCGATGAGCTCTGCCATGGATAGATGGACTGCGGTGATGGGACAAGATATTGGGCCGGAGCACGGAGATATGACGAGTCATAGAAGCCTGCGATGTCAGGGAATTCATAGATCAGGCGCACATAGCCGGTCGGGCCCAGCTTCACTGTGGAGCTGCCGGTGCCGCTGCCGTCCAACTGGCGCGTGGTGGTGTTCTTGGCCATCCAGGTGTTGTGGAGTATCTCATCGGCCAGGGATACGTTGCCCTGGTCCATGAAGTCGTCCAGGGTGCCGTCGTACTGCACGACACGTTTCCTCTGCTGCGATGATAGGGAGCTGTACCATCCAGTCTCCTTTATGCCATTGCTCAGCAGCAGATCCTTGGCGCCGATGTAGATTATGGTGCCGTTGGACGAGTTCTGCTGCAGATTGAACAATGCATAGGCAGGGATCGCGCCGGTCGGGACGATATAGATCTCGTTCCCGATCTTGGGCTCATCAGTGACGGTTACCGTGTATCCATAGCGCTCCAGGATCCTGAGCTGGTCTATGAGCTCTGGCAGGCGTTCTGCCTGGATGGCCTGGCTGTCATTTATGATGACGACTTGCCTTTTGGGTTCTGAGTCAAGGCTGATGAGGGTGATATTGCCCTTGCCGCGGTAATTGAACACCGCATAGCCGTAATCTCCGGCAGTGCCGGTCTCCAGTACAGAGAACGAAGAGGCCCCGGCCTGGGAACCGGCTGCTTCAGGCTCTGCCAGCAGCATGTAGGCGACTATGCCGAACACTGCCAGCAGCAGCACGAATATGGTGCCTAGTATGATTGTTCTCAATCTCATATCTTCAACCTTGCTGATGTGAGGAAATCGATATCGTTCCGGTAGAGATCACGAATGTCTTCCAGCTCCAGCAGGAGCATGAGGGGCCGCTCCAGGCTCAACCCCCAGGCCAGGACAGGGTATACATCGGCGAGTGGTACGCTCACCTCAGGCCGGAATATGCCTGCGCCACCGAGCTCCAGCCATTGCTTCCTTGGCTCGAAATAGACTTCCACCTCGAGGCTGGGTTCTGTGTAGGGGAAGAAACTGGGCCTGAACCGTATCTTCTCGAAGCCCAGCTTACGGTAGAACTCCTTGAGCACTCCGAGCAGATCCGTGAATTTCGCGTTCTCCCATCCTATGATGCCCTCCACCTGGTGGAACTCGGCGAGATGCTTGTAGTCTGTCGCTTCATTGCGGAAGACGCGGCCGATCGAGAAATATTTGCACGGTTTCTTGTCCTTCATCGCTGCGAGATAACGGGCTGAAAGGCAGGTCGTGTGAGGACGCAGGACCGCTTTTGAGGCTTCCTTCGGATCCCATTTGTATCTCCACCCATCCTCATGCGCCTTCTTGACGCGCTCCACAAGTGCTTTGTCCTGCGGCAGCGGCATCGTCTTGTCTATGTAGAACGTGTCCGCGAGCTCCCTTGCCGGGTGGTCCTGGGGCTGGAAAAGCGCATCGAAGTTCCAGAACGAGCTTTCTATGACGCCGCCATCCATCTCCTGGAACCCGAGCTCGGTCATTATTGTCCTTATCCTCTTGCTCATCTTGGTTATCGGGTGGTTCTTGCCGAGCGCTGCATCCTTTGCGGGTATGTTGACATCGAATCCTTGCTGGTCGGCAGGCAGGTGCTTGCCGCTGTAGGAAACCACGGCTGAGCGGATGGCGTGCCTGGTGACGAGCTTGCGCTCGAATAATTCCTCCATGATGACCTTGTCGCATGCGCCTGTCTTCTGGAGCTGTGAGTACGCAGCTTTCAAGGCCTGCTCGGTTGAGGCCACCTCGCCTTCCTGTTTGGCCGGAACCAGCTTGCCCCCTTCTATGGTGATGAAACCTTTCACCTTGGCCCAGCGCATGCCGATGGAGCGCTCCTCTGGCGAAAGCCCTTGGATGGCTGCGCCGGCCAGCGCTTTCCTGAATACCGACACTTCCGGGAAGATGCTCTTGGCGTAGCGTGCCAGCTCATCGGTCGGTTCGCCGCGGACGGATTCCGAGATATCCACAGCCACATAGCCAGCTGACTTGAGGGACTCCACGATGCGGCGCACGCTGTCTTCGTTGAGCGATGCTTCCTTGGCGATCTGCTCCAACGTGAGTTTCCGTTTCGTCACGAGCTTGAGGACGTCCATCTCTCCCTTATACATCAGTCTTCGCCCCTCCGCCTTGACATCAGGATATACGCATAGGAACCTATAAGGATTATTATGAGGACCACGACGGCGATGCCGTGCGGGCTGCCCAGTGTGTTGCTTACGCTCGTGATTATGCTTCCGAAGAAGTCCGAGACCTCCTTGTCTATACCTTCCTCGACATCGAATATGAGCGAGAATTTTACCAGGACGACATCGGTCCATGAGAGCGAATCCACATAGGCCGGCAGCTCGATGCTATCGGACGGCTGGGGATTGGCATCCAGGAGGACGCTGTCAGCAGGCAGTTTTATCGTGAGAAAGACAGTGTCGTCAAGGATGATGTTGCCCTCCGGGGTGGTCGTGAAAGAAAGGGATGCAGGATTGATCGTGTACCTCAGGGTGCGTGGTTTGTATTTCTCCACGGTGAACAGGCCTGTGCCTGGCTCTATCTCAGATGATGCGTTGGCCTTGTAATTCGGATAGGCGCTATAGTCCAGGATAAGCTCGCCATGGCAGGTCCCCTGGATGGGATTGCATTTGGTGCGCGGTTGGGGCCTCAGACGGAAGTCACGTATGTCCACAGTGGCAGGATTGGTATGGAACTTGACGTCCTTCAGGCCGGTGCTGGTGGACCAGAATGAGAGGTCATTGCTTGCGATTCCGCTGTCATAGAGCGACATGGAATAATCGCCGTACATGATGAACTTGATGCTTTCGTGGACATTCGCGCTGCCATCGCTCTTTATATCGCTGATGCTGACATCCACCCGCTCGATCAGGAACTCGGCATGGAGCATGGTGAAAAGTAGGAGCAGTATGAGGACCTTCCGCATGACTTTATCTCGCAGATAATGTATATAAATAATCGCGTGCGGCCGCGAACGATTTTAATCCCACCTGTGGATAGGGAAGCATGGACAGCATCAGCATGGTCATCGCTTCATTTGTCACCATATTCGCCATCATGGACCCTTTCGCCAGCCTGCCGCTTTTCCTCGCATTCACACGCAGATGCAATGAGAAGGAGCTGCGGAGCGTCGCGACGAAGGCAGTGCTGATCGCAGGCTGCCTGGCTTTCATCTTCACGCTTGTCGGACCGCTGCTGCTCAGCGCGCTTTCCATAACGCTTTCTGATTTCAAGATAGCAGGAGGCATCGTGCTTGTCCTGCTTGGTCTGGAGAACTCGATAAACCTCCACCTGTCATCCAATGGCAAGGGCAGGGAAGGGCTGGATTCGGCCGCAGTGCTGATAGGCACGCCGCTGCTGACCGGCCCTGGATTGATGACAAGCCTGGTGATATTGGACAAGGAGTACAGCACGCTTCCTGTGTTCGCGGCGCTGCTGGGCGCCTTGCTGGTCTCTTGGGTCATCCTGATGAACGCCGGCAGGGTGAGGAAGGTCCTGGGCGACAGGGTGATCATGGTGACTTCCAAGGTGATCGGCCTTTTCCTGATAGCCATGGGCATCGCCTTCATAAGGAGCGGACTGGTCGGATAGGCTGCTTCAGTTCAATTTTAAAATATCAGGCCGCAATCATTATCATGAAGCATACGATTTCTACATTAGGAAGCCATTCTGCGCTCGATGTCTCGGAGGGCGCGAAGGCAGAGGGATTCGATAGCCTGGTCGTCGCGCAGAAAGGGAGGGAGAAGACTTATCTCGGCCCTTATAAGAGCAGGAAACGCGGTGGGCGTGAGGTAGGCGTGGTCGATGAGCTGCTGCTTTTGAAGAGCTTCAAGGACATCGTGAAGAAGGAGAACCAGGACTTCCTGATGCAGAGGAACGCGGTGTTTGTCCCCAATCGCTCATTCGCGGTGTATGTGGGCTATGATGCCATAGAGAAGGATTTCAAGGTGCCTGTCTTCGGCAATAAATATCTGCTCAGGGCTGAGGAAAGGGATGCGCCGAAGAACCAGTACTACCTGATGGACAAGGCAGGGATAAGGACTCCGAAGAAGATATCATCGCCTGAGAAGATAGACAGGCTTTGCATCGTCAAGGTGAGTGAAGCGAAACGCACATATGAGCGGGCGTTCTTCCTGGCAAGGAGCTATGAGGAGTACAAGGAACGGAGCGAATCATTGGTGAAGGCCGGGAAAACCACCAAGGAGCAACTGGCCAAGGCCACCATAGAGGAATATATAGTCGGCGCGCATTTCAATCTCAATTTCTTCTATTCTCCTGTGCATGAGGAGCTGGAGCTGCTCGGTCTGGATACACGGAGGCAGACGAATATAGATGGCTATCTCAGGATGCCGGCTGATGTGCAACTGGAGCTGTTGAAGATGGCCCAGCCGTCCACGATTGAAGTGGGGCACATAGCATGCACACTGCGCGAGTCGTTATTGGAGCAGGTGTTCGAGCTCGGAGAGAAGATGGTGCATGCTGCGCAGAAGGAGTACGAGCATGGCATCATCGGGCCATTCGCCCTGCAGGGAGCGTTCCTTGAAGAGGGCAAAGAGGAGTTCGCATGCTTTGACGTGTCTTTGAGGATGCCAGGGTCCCCTGGGACAAGGTTCACGCCGTATTCAGGCTATTTGTTCAGGGAAAGCGTCAGCTTCGGAAGAAGGATAGCGATGGAAGTCAAAGACGCAGAGAAAATGAAAAAGATGGAAAAGATAACTACTTAGTAGTAGCTCGGGTTCGGTGTCTTGCCCAGAAGGAACGGCGTCAGCATCTTGTAGGCCTTCCTTGGCTTGTCGACATTGACCGCGAAGATGCCGTCCGTCTTGTCCGAGGAGAGCAATGATAGCTCTTTCACCATCACTTTCTCGCCTTCCAGCATCTCGGTTATCTTGTCCATGGACTGGTTCGAGACCTTTATGATTATGGATTCTGGATGGGTGGTCTTGAAGCCGTTCATCACAAGGACGCCCGATGCCTTCTTCGGGTCTTTGACGTCCATGGATATAACTGCCTTGCCGCCTATCACATCGACGAAAAGACCCTCGATATTGATGCTGGATTTGCCGAGTATGTACGATATGTCAGCTAGGAGACCCAGTCTGTCTTCTGATACGATAGTTATTGATTTCATGTCATATCACCTTACAATAGCTGGACCAGATCACCACTGATTGTGTCCAGCGTCTTGAACGTCTTGTAGTTGTCCGATGCTCCGCCCATGAAGGCCCTTACCTTGGCCTTGGTGACGGACTTCATGACCCTGAGCTTCTCGGGTGTCGTGAGTGATACCTCATCCTGCCTGAGCATGTCGCACAGCTGAGAGGCAGCATCCACGACGACACCGTAGCGTGTCGGATCTTCGTATGCCATCTCCAGAGCGGATGTGAGCCCCATGAACTTTTTCTTGGTCCGGGACCTCACCTTTTCGGTACCAAACATAACCATACCCCCACCGATATGGTATAGAGCAGGATGTATATTTATATGTTTCTGGATTTTTAGTGTTAAAAAAATCTTTTTATTTATAATCTTTGTGAGCAAAAACACAATATTAGCGTTACATTGTGGTTTGGGAACAGTTTTTACCACTACCCCTGAGCCACAAACCAATAAATAATCTAGCGACGATAAATGGCCATGCGAATCATCATTGCAGACCAGATGGAAGAAGAGGTAGTGTCAGAGATAAGGAAGCTTGGCGATGTCGCTTATAAACCGGCTGATGTGAAGGCCGCGCTCGCGGATGCTGATGTGCTTATCGTGAGGAGCGCCACCAAGGTAACCAAGGATCTGCTGGCCGGGGCAAGGAAGCTGAAGATAGTAGCCAGGGCCGGGGTCGGTCTGGATAATGTTGACCAGCAGGCATGCAAGGAAAAAGGCATAAAGGTCATGAACACGCCTGGCGCTTCCACCAATGCTGTTGCGGAATTGGCATTGGCGCTGATTATGGCGATGCTCAGGAATGTGCAGAAGGCTCATCACCAGATGAAAGGCGGATTATGGGACAAGAAAAACCTCACTGGCAGCGAAGTGAGTGGCAAGACGCTCGGGGTGATCGGCTATGGACGGATCGGGGCAAGCCTGGCTGCCAAAGCGAGGGCGCTTGGCATGAAAACAATCGCGTATAATCCGCCGCCAAGGCATGACGATGGGAAGATAGAGTTCGTTGAAAACCTGGATGCTTTCCTGTCAAGGGCTGATGTGATATCATTGCATGTGCCGACCACTCCCGAGACCATGAACATGATAAATAAGGAAAACATAGCTAAAATGAAGAACGGCGTTTACATCGTGAATACTGCGCGCGGCGATATCATAGACGAGGATGCGCTCTATGAGGGATGCAAGAGCAGGAAGATCGCAGGAGCAGCGATCGATGTGTACAAGCAGGAGCCGTACAAAGGGAGATTGCTCGAACTGGAGAATATCTATTTCACCCCGCATCTCGGGGCCAGCACAAAAGAGGCCCAGGCCAGGATAGGGACGGAACTCGTGAGGATACTGAAAGAAGAATTGAAATGATTCACTCTTCTACTTCTGCTTCGACAGTGTCTGATTCCACAGTGACCACGGTCTCGTCCTTCTTGACTTTCTCCGTGAAATGGCCTGCCATCTTGCCTTTAGGGAAAACCGCTATGTCCTTGTGCTTGACAGGGAGCTGCAATTCCTCTGCGAGGCGTACGAGCTCTGCTGTCGGGATATAGTGCTTGGATACCAGGAACGGCACCATGCCCTGGCTGGTCTTCTCCCTGACGACCTCCATCCTATGGCTCTGCCTGAGTCCTGAAACGAAGACCTTGACATCCACATAACCGCGTCTGAGTATCTCTTCCTTCGATATCATTTGAAAACCCATTTCCCTGCTCCTTCAAAGAACATCATATCTGCGCCTTTCCTGGCAACGACCCGTTCGCCCTTGCGGAGACGACGGATGAAGATGCCGTCCATTATGAAAGCGCAGTCGCTTCCGACTTTTATGTCCACCTTCTGGTTTTGCGGGAGAACTGCGCTGGAGAATGCGCGCCTATAAGGACATATAGGCACAACGCTTATTTTCCTTTCTGTTGGACGCATTTTCCTTGCTCCTGCGGAATATGCGTATGCTGCAGAGCCCAATGCAGTCGAAACTATTACGCCATCGCCTTCGAACTCGCGCGTTCTCTTGCCTATGGCGACCTGCATGGTAGCGACGCGGTAATTGGTGGCATGCACCACCACGTCGTTGATGACCGTGAACCTTCTCCCTGCGATGGAACAGGAGAGCGTCATGATTTTTTGTTTTTTGCCTTTCTCGAGCAGGCGCACGAGCGAACGCTTCCAGTTGTTTTTCCTGAGCTGGCAGATGTAGCTTGTCTTCCCTCCGATGCCAAGGACCGGCCCTTCCAGCCTTCCCTTATGGCCGGCATAGAGGATGGTGCCATCACCGCCGATGCAGATAGTGGCGTCAGCGCCTTTCGTTATGATGCGGTGGCCGGATTTTCTGAGAAGTGCCTTTGCTTCTTTGGCGACCTGTTTTGCCCAATCCTTCCTGGGATTGGCTAGAATCTTCACTCGCATAAGAATCAATCTGCCGGATTGTTTAAAATGACGATTACCTGCGAACCCTGCCCTGCGGGGCAGAGGAGGCGTGCTTGGAAAGATGGCTGTGCGACATGAAGTGCCCGTCATTGAGTACCATGGTGCTGGATTTGAGCGGCACGACCACCTCCTTCTTCGCATAGGCGTTGATTGTGTAGCGGTTATCCGGAGTGAAGGTCACCAGGAACTTGGCTCCTGGAGGCGGTGCCTCGATCGGATTGACGTCGGATTTTTGTTTGTCTCTTTCCACCTGCGGGCTGAAGCCGCGGGCTGTGTTGATGGCTGTGCATATCTCGCTATGTGAAGCGCCGGACGGGGCGATGACCTTGACCAGGTAGATAGTCTGACCGTACGTAGCACAGCCGCTCCACTGGGCGAAAAGATTCTGTTTAGGCATAGAAGACACAGGAATTGATTGATTACGACTGTTTAAAAATATTGTGGAAACTGGGGATGAAGAAAAATAAGAGAAAAAGAAAAGGGATCAAAGTCCCTTTTGAAACTACACTTCAGCCAAGAACTTCAAGTTCCTGGGAGTAAGCCGGCATTGTGCTCTCCTCTTCTACCATCGAGGAGCCCACTATGGAAGCGCCTTTCACGCCAGTCACGATGGCAACTATCTCGAGCTTGCCCTCGTAGTTCTGCATGATCCTTGCACCCCATTTCACGTTGGCCTCTGCGTCCATCTTCTCGGTAATCATCTCTCCTGCTTTGATAGCATCGCCGAGTGTGAGGTCGCTGCCGCCCGTGATGTGGATGAGCGCGCCCTTTGCGCCTTCGAAGTCCACGTCCAGGAGCCTGTTCTTTATGACGCCCTCTGAAGCCGCTTTGACTTTGTCGTTGCCCTTGCCCTCGCCCACTGCGATGAAGCCGACTCCTCCGCCTTCCATGATCGCGCGGACATCTGCGAAGTCGATGTTGATGAGCGATGGCTGTGTGATGGTCCAGACCAGGCCGCTGATTGCCCTCGAGAGGATCTCGTCAGCAACCGCGAACGCCTCTGCCATTGGCAGGTTCGGCACCAACTGGACCAACCTGTTGTTGTCCAGGATGATGACCGAGTCGCAGCTCTTCTTGAGGAGCTTTATGCCTTCTTCGGCCCTCTTCTTCCTAGCCCTTTCCAGAGCGAATGGGTAGGTTACCATCGCCACTACGATAGCGCCCTGCTCCTTGGCGATCTGCGCCACGATTGGTGCAGCACCGCCACCGGTTCCGCCGCCCATGCCTGCGCAGATGAAGACCAGGTGCGCGCCTTCGAGTTCCCTCTCGACGAGCGGCCTGTCCACTTCGCATGACTTGGCGCCGATGTCCGGGTATCCGCCCGCACCGAGGCCTTTTGTGACCGATTTGCCTATCAGCACTTTCTTCGCCCTTTCATGGACGATGTTGAGGTGCTGCTTGTCCGTGTTTATTGCCACGAGCTCTGTCCCCTTCACGCCAGACTTTATCAGCCTGTTGATGGTATTGTTTCCTGCACCACCGACACCGACGGTCACGATCTTGATGCTCTCTGAGCTCATCGCGTCCGAAGATGGCTTATCAGCCTGCGGCGTGTTTTCCCCGACTACAGATCTTACCAAGTCTTCCATATTTTCACCTTTTATTGGTCGCTCTTGCTTGTTTTTCTCTCATGAACTTGAGAGTGCAGAAACCCCCACCCGGCCGTTAAAATAGATTTGCTTTCACCTCGAAAAGGTTCACTCACAAAAATTTACTGAAGAAAACAGGTTTGGGGTTTTCGAGGGAAAAATTTAAATACATTTACTGAATGTATTGACCCTGCCAGGACGATCGTGGAACTATGATCGGGTGATGGACGTAGAAACGATGGTAAAAGGCGACCAAAAGTGTGGGGATGGCTATGGTGAAGGTAATAACTATAATGGACGACGTGTATGCTGAACTCTACCAGATCAAAAAAGGCAAGGACATGAGTTTCAGCCAGGTTCTGCGCTATCTTATGGCCGAGAGGAAAGGCGGCGGGAACAGCATCATAAATTTCGCGAGCAGCATCAACGACGATGACATAGACTCGCGTGCTGTATACCAGATAAGGAACGAACGCGTCTGGGTGAGATGATGGAGAAAATATGTTTGGATTTCGATATCGCCCTGGACTTCCTCAGAGGCGATAAGGCCACCATAGAGAAGCTGAAATATTACGCAGACCGGGAAGAGATATGTATCA
Organism: Candidatus Iainarchaeum sp.; assembly: GCA_028713495.1. Classification (GTDB taxonomy): domain Archaea; phylum Micrarchaeota; class Micrarchaeia; order Anstonellales; family Bilamarchaeaceae; genus Bilamarchaeum. The sequence continues at coordinate 9,265 of JAQTOF010000005.1, read as the reverse complement.
CGAGCATCACCCTGATGCACCTGCTGGAGAGCGTGAACAAGACCGACGTGGTGAACGCTTTCTCTGGCAGCGTGACTATACTGCCATTTGACAAGAAGGCGGCTCAATTCGCTAATAAGATAGCCATCGATCTCAGGGAACGCGGCGACGGCGGTAGGATGAGTGATAGCGTATTGACTGCGGCTATATGTATGGCGAACGACGCCCTCCTTTACTACAAATCCGACTTCAAATACGCTGCGAAATTCGATGGTATAAAGGGCCTGAGGAAGGTATGATGAGGATAAGGAAGATCGCCAGCTCGGATTTGAGGGCCCTTGCGAAGCTGGATGCAGAGGTATTCGGGGATACGAGTGAGAAGCAGGCGTTGGTAGTATTCAGGGATCTGACGAAGACTCGGATAAGCGAGGCGTGCCTCCTCGCCGAGGTGGACGGCGATATCATCGGGGCCATTTTTACTGAAAGAAAGATCACATTCACCACGGACTCCGCATACATAGGGTCGGTGTTCGTGAAGAAAGAATGGCAGGGGAAAGGAGTCGGTAAAACACTCATGGATAGATGCCTTGAGGCATTGAAGAAAAAAGGCGTGAAGAATGTTTCGCTCACTGTCGCGCCGAAGAACCGGGCCGCGATCTTATTGTATAAGAAATACGGTTTCAAACTGCACCGACTCCTCTTGCTGAAACGGTTCTGAGATACTCCCTCGCTTTATAATTTTTCCTTTCAATAAAAGGACATGGCGCTCAAGGCCCTTCTGCTCTATGGATATGGCATAAACTGCGAGAACGAGAGCAAATATGCCATCGAGAAGAGCGGTGGCAAGGCTGATATCCTCCATCTCAACAAACTGCTTGAGAACCCCAAGCTTCTTGAGAACTATAATATGCTCATGATACCTGGAGGCTTCTCTTTCGGCGATGACCTGGGCTCAGGCAAGGTCTTCGGGAACAAGATGAAGTTCAGGCTGAGGGAGCCGCTGGAGCAGTTCGTGAAGGCTGACAAGCTTGTCCTCGGCATCTGCAACGGCTTCCAGGTGATGGTCAAGATGGGGCTCCTGCCAGAGCCTGATTTCACCCAGAAGGTGAGCCTGATCGGCAACGACTCGGGCCATTTCGAGGACAGGTGGGTCATACTGAAGGCCAATAAGGCATCGCCGTGCGTGTTCACCAAAGGCATCGATTACATATTGGAGCCGGTACGCCATGGTGAAGGAAAGTTCGTGATAAAGGATGACGCGACGCTGAATGCGATGAAAGGCGCTAACCAGATAGTATTCCAGTATGTCGATGAGAACGGCGGGCTGGCCGGCTATCCATACAATCCCAACGGTTCGGTCGAGAACATCGCCGGGATATGCGACAAGACCGGACGGCTTTTCGGGATGATGCCGCATCCTGAGGCATTCAACATAATACAGAACTGCCCCTACTGGGTCAGGGGCACAGTGAAGGAAGCGATGGGGCTCAGGCTGTTCAGGAATGCGGTTGAATACCTGGAAGGCAACGGACACTAGGACCTGCTTCTGCAAATCGTTACTTTCACTGCGAGAACGATACCGATCAGCACCAGGAAAAGCGGCCACGCGCGGAGCGCATCCATGCCTAGGAGGCCGTAATTCGCTTCAAGGCCGAGGATGCCGAAGGTCGCCAAAAGCAGGCCGGGCAGATGTGAGTGCTTCTCGGTGCAGTTGTCGCCGCATGTGCATACGCTGCGTGATTTCTTTTCGCTCGATTTTCTTTTGGGAGGCATAGTGTTTCACCTTAGAGAAATTACTATAGAAAGCTTTTTAATAAAAACTAGAGCCCCTTGAAAATGATGTAGCCGAGCGCAGGCGAAAGCAGTATGACCAGGGCCAGGTGGAACAACGAGTGCATCAGGTCAAGGAAGGAATGCGTGAGGAAGACCGTTATTGAAGTGTGGCTATCCATCCTGCCGAAGAACCTCTTGAAATAGGCTAGGATGATGAGCAATGCCAGGGTGACCATGAGGATCAGGAAAAACGAGGTTATGCCTGGCGTCTTGATGAAGGCGACTATGTTCGTTGCGTTCTTGCCTAGCATGAAATAACCTATGGATAACAGCCCCAAGAGGAATAGGAAGAGGTCCACGACGCGGCCGGTTTCAGGATAGATGCCTTTGGTATACTCCTCAGAGATCATCTTGACCGAACGCGGAAGCTCCCAGATTATGAATGATATTACTAATACGACCGACATGGCATCGAATAGCGGCACGTTGATTATGTTGAAGAAATCAGCTACGATGTTGAGAGCCATGCTTTTTTGTTGATGGCAATTGTTTAAAAATCGCTGTCTGGACTGCCGAAGTAGGCTATGACGATAGTCGGAATGAATAAAAACGTTCGTCTGTAGAGTAGGGTGGGAGGAAGATGGAAAAAATAAAAATGGAGATTGCCGGCGAGATATCGCTTTCGGACGATCCTGGCGCGACCATGAGGAAATGGCGCGAGATATTCAACATCTCACAGGTGGAGCTGGCCAAACATCTGGGCATAACCGTCTCCACCATCAGCGATTACGAGGGCAACAGGAGGAAATCGCCTGGTACTGGTGTGATAAAACGGTTCGTGAACGCCCTTTTCGACATAGACCAGATGAAGGGCGGCGAGATATCCCAGAAGTTCAGGGAGAAGGAGAAACCTGTGAGCGAGTATTTCGAGGTGCATGAGTTCGCCAGGTCCATAACCCTGAAGGATTTCGTGGGGCTAATCGAAGGCAAAGCGCTCACCAACGCGGATCTGCTTGAGACCAAGAAGATATACGGCTATACGCTGATAGACAGCATCAAGGTCATACTAGACATGCCATTCTCCTATTTCCAGAACCTCTATGGCAATGTCAATGAGAGGGTGTTCATATTCACAGGGGTGAGCACAGGGCGCAGCCCGTTCGTGGTCGTGAGGGTGAGCTCTTCAAAGCCATCCGCTGTGGTGCTGCACAACATCGATCCGGCCAAGGTTGACAAGCTGGCGGTCAAGATATCCGAACGGGAGCGCATACCGATGATAGCGACCAGCATGTCCATAGACAAGATAAAGGAAGCGCTCAACCGCATCTGAAGTGTTCAATGTTTAAAAATAGTTGCACGAAAATATCTCCTATGCTAGAAAAAAAGACAAAGTTCATAGTGATTGCCGGCTCCATAATGTCAGGGCTCGGCAAAGGGATAGTGACTTCTTCTGTAGCGAAACTGCTTGAAGCACGCGGGTTTAGCGTCGTGCCGATAAAGTTCGATGGCTATCTCAATGTTGACTGCGGAACGATGAATCCGTTCAGGCATGGTGAGGTCTTCGTACTGGATGACGGGACCGAAGTGGACATGGACTTCGGAACCTATGAGCGATTTTTGAATAAATCACTGCCAGGCCTGTGCTCCATAACAGGCGGCAAGCTGTTCCAGCGGATAATAGAGAAGGAACGGAAAGGCGAATATCTTGGGAGGGACGTTCAGTTCGTGCCGCATCTGACCGGCGAGATAAAGGAATGGGTGCAGAAGGTCGGCAAGGAGAACAACGCTGATATCGTGTTGATAGAGGTCGGAGGAACGGTAGGAGACCTGGAAAGCGGGTATTTCCTGGAGGCCATGCGGCAATTGCATTTCGAGCAGGACAACATGGCTTTCATACAGCTGACCTATGTGCCGAGCCTGAGCGTGGGCGAGCAGAAGACAAAACCGACGCAGCAGGCGACGAGGCTGTTGCAGAGCCTCGGTATCCAGCCTGACATCATAATCACGCGTGAGCAGGAGAAGCTGGCCGAGGAATCCAAGAAGAAGATAAGCACCTACTGCAATGTGCCTGAGGATGCTGTGTTCGATGACCCGCACCTGGCGACAGTATACGAGCTTCCGCTGGTGCTTGAGAAGCAGGGCGTGTACAAGCAGTTGGCGAGGAAGCTCGGTCTGGACGTGGATGCAGTGGCTGACCTGAAGGAGTGGCAGAAGAAAGTGAACAGGATAATGGAGCCTAAGGAGAAGCCGTTGAAGATAGCGATAGTAGGGAAATACACTGCGGTGAAGGACGCATATATCAGCGTGAGGGAAGCGCTGGTGCATGGTGCTGCCGCCGTCAACTCGGGCCTGGAGATAAGCTGGATAGAAGCCAGCGATCTTGAGAAGATGTATGATGTCGCTGAGGTGCTTGCACCATATGACGGGGTCGTGGTACCAGGCGGATTCGGAGAGAGGGGCATCGAAGGCAAGATAAAGGCGATAAGATATGCAAGGGAGAACAAGGTGCCTTTCGTAGGCCTTTGCCTTGGACTGCAGCTCATGGTCGTTGAGTATGCAAGGAACGTTTGCGGTTTGGAAGATGCCAATTCCACAGAATTCAACAAGAAGACGCCACATCCCGTCGTGGATTTCCTGCCTGAGCAGCAGCAGATATCAAGGATGGGCGGGACGATGAGGCTCGGAGCTTATGACTGCGTGGTGAAGAAAGGCACTGTGGCTTACAAGGCATACGGCGCCGAGATGATATCAGAAAGACACAGGCACAGATATGAAGTGAATCCTGAGTATGTCGGTAAGCTCCAGGAGGCCGGGCTTGTGATATCCGGAACCCATACGAAGAACAACATCGTCGAGATCACAGAATGGAAAGGTTCTTTCGGTGTCGCGACGCAGCCGCATATCGAATTGAAGAGCAGATTGGAGACGCCTGGGCCGATATTCGTGGAGTTCATGAAGGCTGCGAAGAGTTACCGTGAGAAGCCCAGCAAATCAGCAGCAGAAGTGCATGGAGCGGAATAGATGCCTGGCTCTGTTGGGATTAGGCATACCCTGCTGGCGCTTTGCGTCCTCTCCTTTCTTTTTGTAGGATGTACCCAGAATGCACCAGCCACCAATGTCACTGGACCGGTTGCAAAAACCGTGCCGCACCAGAATGCATGGGGGATCTACGCACTGGATCTTGCCACAGGGGATGTTGAGCTGCTCTATAGCCCTCCAAACGAGATTTATGCGTCTGCATTGCGATTGAATGGCCAGGGCGATCGGTTGGTATTCGCCCAAAAGGTTGGCGGCACCAGCGAGGAAAATGTGGAGATATTTACTATAGGGGCGGATGGAAACGATTTGCATCAGGTAACCAACAATTCGTTCTGGGACCTCTATCCAACATGGTCGCCAGATAGTAGCCGTATAGCCTTCCTTTCCAAGCGCGATACTGACCTTGACATTTATGTAATCGGCGCTGATGGAAGCAATGAACACGAGCTGTATGATTCTGGCTCCAATGATGCTGATGTGGACTGGGCAGGTAATAGGATTGTTTTTACTTCAGGATTCGCAATATGGGAGATAACGGATGACGGCACGCAGCCGACCCAGGTCACCAATCCTGCAGATGCAGGGCAGTGGGGGACAGCGAACCTCCCCATAGGGGATTATGATCCCCGTTTGAGCCCCGACGCTACTAAGATAGTTTTCGAACGTCTGGAAGACCCGGACACCACACATGGCTCCTACGATATTTTTACCATAAATTTCGATGGGACCGGAGAAAGACGATTGACAGACACTGGATATGCCCAGGGGCTTGCGAGCTGGTCTCATTCTGGAGATAAGATCGTGTATATGGTCGCTGCCACTGGAGATCAGGGAAAATACGACATATACATGATGAACACGGATGGAACTGATAATAAGGATGTAACGCCAGGTTATTTCCCGCCAGGCTTTTTGTGCCACTCACCAGCGTTCTCAAAGGATGATTCAAAGATATTCTTTATAGGACAATGGTGGGAATAAGAAAATTGGGCCCGCGCGGAATCGAACCGCGTATCTCCTGCATGTCAAGCAGGCGTCTTAACCAAAATCGTCGCGATTAGCAACCCGGTTTTTGCCGAGCTTTTTACTAAAAAGCGATGTCGACTACGGGCCCTTGCAGCTTTTTGTTGCAGCAACGGATTTTATACCTTATCGTTGTCGTTGCCCTGGTCGAAGACGAAGACTCGCTCCCATCCGCCGCTCTGCGGCGGGCTTATGCCTGCCGTGTAGAAAGCCTGCCTCGCGATATTGCGGACGGTGTAGGAAGGATCGTGCTCAGATACGTAGTGGAGCGAGAGGCGAGCAACATTGCTGTGCTGGCCATGGATATGTTTCTTGAGCTCTTTTATGGCTTTTTTCCGCTCAACGACGCTCTTGCTTGAAAGCATCCGTATGATCTCTGAGAGTTTGTCCATAGCGTCCACCATCACTGTTTTTCAACTGGCGCGATCTGGGTCCCTGGTACTTTTATTCCAATCCCATCGAGCATGACGAGTATCTTTCCAGCCGATTGCCTCTGGCTGAGTTGCTCTTCATGAGTGGAACCTGAAGGCTCCATGAAGACATCCCTCATCTCAAACCCGAGTCTGTGCAGGGCTACTATGAATCCTGGTTTACCCTGTCTGACTTTCTTCACGAGGGCCTCTGCTGCCTCGAACTGCTCGCCGTTGCCTAGGTCTACCTTCCCTAGCAGCTGCACAGTGTCAAGGAAGTCCGCTACGATAGCATTCAGTTTGACGTCGTCTTTCATGCTCTCGGCAGTCGCAACTATTTCTTCAGGGGTCTGCTCTAAGACAAGCGATGCATCCAGTGCGCGTGATACAATGATCGGATTGCCGCTTTGGACCAGCGATGCCAGGAAAGGCACCTTCTTGGAAGACTGGCTCGAGATTATCAAAGGCGCAAGGCCAGGGAACTGATCCTTAAGCACGCCTTTCCAACCATCAGGCCCTTTCTCAAGAAGGGCATCAACGACAGTCTGGTTGTGAGCTTTAGTCCCGCCCACTATGAGGTTGTGCCTCTCGAAGAGTTGGAGTATCAGGATTGCACGCGATTGCTGGTCTGAGTTCCCTTCAAGCGCGTCCTTCATGGCTTTCTCATGCCTGCGCTTGATGAAAGGCGCCATGTAGCCGAACCTGATGCCGTGGTCGCTGGCGTACATCCCAAGAAGCTCGTCCATTGAGATAAGCTCGTCTTTTCCGCCTTTCGCGATATTTCTCCTGCGTTCCACAATATCAAGGAATTCCGCTGTGGCCGTGAGCACTTGCGTTACACGGCTTCTGGCCTCTTGGTCCTCCTTTCTTATGGCAGCCAGGGTTTCCAGAGCTTCCTTGCGCTTTGCCTTTGCTGTAGGTTGTGGAGTTGCCTCTGTGTCGTTACAGATTGATATCGCTTCGACTGCGGCCTGTTTGGCTGATTCTCTTGCCGCCAGCGCCGAACGGAGGGCACTGAGCAATGCCTCACGAATTTCTTTCGGTGCCTCGACTTTAGCTGCCCTGTCAGCTTCTGCTTTCTGCTTCCTCTCCTTTGCGATTGTGATCATCTCGCCAGGTATCGGTTTCATGGAAGCGGTTGCTCTGAATGCAGCTTCAGCGATGGAGGGGGTATCGCTCTTTGCCGCTTTGACTAGGAATGCGACTTTCTTCTCAGATGGGTGGTCTGCCATCGGGATGATGATATGCTTCAGGTTCTCTCTGAGAAGGGACCAACCAGGCAGCTTTCCATCTTCTGTCTTTGCCTCGAGCATTATGCCGATTGCAGCCTCCTGAGTCAGCGGTGCAACAGCACGGCTATCACGGATCCTTTCATGCCAGAATTGCTTTATACCGGGGGTCTCAAAGTCAAGAAGCTTCTTAGGTATGTCATCCATAGACATCGGAACGCGAAGTCCAGCCACCAGCTTCATGATTGTGGGGTCCTTGTCTTCCATGATGCTGTCAAGGAACTCAATCTTTTTCGGTGAGGAGGATGCAGCGAGTGCAGGGGCGATCTGAGCAAGGGTGTCTTTGAGCAGGTACCATCCATGGGCTTTAGGGTCCTGGCCTTCAACATGGGGCATCTCAAGCATTTGGGTGACCACGAACTCCTGCGTGACAGGGTTGGTTGCCTGGGTTTTCCAGAAATCATAGAAACCGTATTCGAGCCCCCAAAGTGCCTGGGTGCATGCCAGGACGACCTCTGGATGTTCTTTGCACTTGCCTTCAGGATCGTAATAATCAGCGACATTAGCCAGAAGCGGTATTAATGACTCTTGGGGCCCTCGGGCCAGGTTTCCTGATTCATCTTTCGGAAGAGAAGGAGCTATGGCCGTGAGGAAGTCAGAGATTATATGCAGCTTGCGCGGGTTCCCGTTCTCAAAAGGATAATTTGTGCTGGACTCGAGCAGCGTCTTGATCTTCAGGAGCGCCTTATCCTGGTATTCCACCTCAAGGGTCTTGAAAATCTCTGTCGCTTCTTTCAGGCTCGCAGCGCTTTGACCGTTCGGCTGTGAGATAGCAGAGGTCACCAACGATAATACCCTCTTAGCTTCCTTGCGCTTCCTGAGGCCTTCAAACATGCCGCCGTTCTTCTCAGGTGTTTTGGAGGTTTCAGGTGCAACGCCAGCTCCTGTTATAGTATCAGTCATTAATTTAGCCATATTACCACACATTACTTATTGTGCGCGGAAGTGTTTATAAATGTTGTTGTTTATGGATTTTCAGGGGGCTTTTGGGAAACGAAATGATTAAAGGATTAGGGACGGAAAGCAGTACTGAGACCGAGGCGTATTCTTATGTCATTCAAACGTTCTCCGATAATCTGCATACTCGGCCATGTGGACCATGGCAAAACCACGCTTCTTGACAGCATCAGGGGCACCAGTGTAGCCAAAAAGGAGGCCGGTGGCATAACCCAGATGATCGGCGCCAGTTATGTGCCCAAGAAAGAGATAGACGCCCTGGCAAAGGACCTCTCCCAGAAGATGAGGCTCCAGATGACCATACCTGGCCTGCTTTTCATAGATACCCCAGGCCATGAGGCTTTCACCAACCTGAGAGACAGGGGAGGGAGCCTGGCAGACCTAGCCATACTCGTGGTCGACATAAACCAGGGGTTCCAGCCGCAGACCATAGAGAGCATCAAGATACTGCAGCAATACAAGACGCCGTTCGTGATAGCTGCCAACAAGGTGGATGCGCTGAGCGGATGGAGGAGCAATAAGACGACCTCTTTCCTGGAGTCATTGGCACTCCAACCGCAGCATGTCCAGGAAAGGTTCGACGAGAAGATATACGGCATGATGGGCAAGATATCAGAGTATGGCTTCGACAGCGAAAGATTCGACAAGGTGCGGGACTTCACCAAGCAGATTGCCATAATACCCATAAGCGCCAAGACCAAGGAGGGGCTGAGCGAGGTGTTGGTGCTCATAGGCGGCCTGAGCCAGAAGTTCCTCGGCGATAGGCTGGATATAGATGAGAACGGGAGAGATCGG
>JAQTOF010000004.1:20340-35872 GCA_028713495.1 Candidatus Iainarchaeum sp. | reverse complement strand
CAGAATTGGGGCCGTTGCTTGCCGCAGGGGGAGTGTCATGCGTCTATGCCTGCGGCCCTGAGAGGATGATGATGGCTGTGGCGCAGGAATGCAAGACCAGGAAGATAGAGTGCCAAGTGAGCCTGGCGAGATAAATGAAATGCGGTGTCGGAGTATGCGGCTCCTGCGACCTGAGCGGGAAGACCTGCTGCAGGGACGGACCGGTCTTTTCAGGAGAGGTTGCTTTAGGCCTCCCTGAGTTCGGCAAGCAGAAACGGGATGCCACCGGAAGGCCGGAACGGCTCTGAAAGTTTTACCAAAAAACTGGTAGCTACTTATAAATAGGTGAAGCGCGGATAGCAATCACGATTCCTATGGATGTCAGCGCAGCCGCAGAGCAGCTCAGGAAAGGCGGCATGGTCGTCATATACGACGGTGACGAACGGGAAGGCGAGGCCGACCTGGTTTTCAGCGCGAAATCAGCCACCCCTGGGAAAGTGGAGAGGTTGCGGACTGATGGTGGAGGGCTCATATGCGCCGCGATCAGCAAAGCAGATGCGAAACGCATCGCACTGCCGTTCCTTGCAGACGTGTTGGAACGCGATGCGAACCTCCGCGGGATGGTCTATAAGAAGACCGCTTATGGCGACAAGCCTGCGTTCTCAATATCCGTTAACCACCGGGATGTCTATACCGGCATAACAGACAACGACCGCTCGCTGACTTTGAAGAAGCTGGATGAGGTCGTGAGGGAAAGGAAGGGCGATTTCACAAAGGAGTTCCGCACTCCTGGCCATGTCTTTATCCTGATAGGAAGCGGCCTTGAGAACAGGAGGGGGCATACGGAACTCGCGCTCGAGCTCGCGGAACAGTGCGGGATCGGTGGCGTGATGGTGCTGTGCGAAATGCTCGGCAAAGGGAAAGCCCTGCCAAAGGAGAAGGCGAAGGCTTATGCTGAAAGGAACGGGTTCATATTCATTGAGGGGAAAGAGATCATTGCAGGGGGGAGAACATGAAGATAGGCATTATCGATACGACTTTTTCACGCGTGGATATGGGAAAGATAGCGCTTGATGAACTGAAGAATGGCGATGCTGAGGTCGTCCGCAGCACTGTTCCCGGCATAAAGGACCTGGCAGTGGAATGCAAGAGATTACTAGATGCCGGATGCGACATCGCCATGGCGCTTGGGATGGTCGGTGGTGCACCCATAGACGTGCAATGTGCCCACGAGGCTTCATTAGGCATACAGCAGGCGAAGCTGATGACCGGAAAACACATCATCGAGGTCTTCGTGCATGAGAATGAGGCCTGGAGCGACGCGGAATTCCTTGAGATATGCGAGAACAGGGTGCGCAAGCACGTCCATAATGCTGTGCTGCTGGTGACAGATCCGCAGGCGCTTATCAAGAACGCGGGAAATGGAATACGCCAGGGCAAGGAGGATGAAGGGCCGGTAGGCAAAGGAAGGCCTATGACAATAGGCATCGTGGTGTCATTGTTCAACAGTGATTTGACAGAGGACATGGGAGCCAAGGCTGTTGAGGTTGTGGAAGGCGCAGGAGGACGAACCAAGCTGCTAACAGTGCCTGGGGCGTTTGACATCCCGCTCGTGGCCAAGAAAATGCTCATGGACAAGAACGTGGATGCGGTAGTGGCGCTGGGAGCCGTAGTCAAGGGAGAGACCGCGCATGATGAGATTGTCGTGAAAGGCGCAGCGCGCAAGCTTTCTGACCTGTCTCTGGAGTTCAGGAAACCCGTCACATTAGGCATAATCGGCCATGGTGCTGATTGGGAGGAAGCTGAAGAGAGGGCAGAGGAATACGCAGAAAGGGCGGCAAAGGCGGCTATAAGCCTTGTGAGGACATTGAGGGGAGAAGATGAAGTTGAAGAAGAAGGCTGACGCTTTTTTCCCGACAAGGTTCGGGAATTTCAGGGTTTTCGCTTTTGTCGAGAAGGGCGGCAAGGAGCACATAGCCTTGATACGCTGCACACACGGACGACATGGCACGGTGCCGGTGAGGGTGCACTCCAGATGCCTCACTGGCGACACATTGACATCATTGAGATGCGACTGCAGAGACCAGCTGGAAGCCGCGCTCAGGTACTTGGAAAGGAACAAATGCGGCATATTGATATATCTCGACCAGGAAGGTAGGGGGATCGGCCTGACCAATAAGATAAAGGCGTACGCATTGCAGGACAAGGGGATGGACACCATAGAGGCGAATGTCCATCTCGGTTTCGGGGAGGACCTGAGGGACTACGAAGCCGCAGCCCAGATATTGAAATACTTCAAGGTGAACGACATCGCCCTCTTGACTAACAATCCCAAGAAGATAAAAGACCTGGAGCGCCATGGCATCAGGGTGGCTGAACGTATCCCGCTTGTCACAAAACCGAACAGATACAATAGGAAATATCTCGAGACCAAAAGGAAGAAGATGAAGCACCTGCTCTAGCTCGGCAGGGCAAGGAAGGATTCTGGGACATTGGTCGAGAAATAGGTCAGTTCGGTCTGCTGGTCCACCTTCATATAGCCGCCAGGAGAGTAATCGAATTTGTAGGTATTTGTTAGGTCCAGTGTGAGCTTCCTCAAGACAATGATGCCGGTCGCCTCGTCAAGACATTCCTCCACCGGACCCCTAAGATGGGCGATTCCCCAGAGAAGCGCTTCCTGGTCTTCGCTGAGGCTGGCGGATGAGAGCAGAGATTCGGCATATGTCTTATTGCCGCTTATCAGGAACTCCTGGCAGCGGAAGCTGCCGATATCCCTTGGCTCAGTGCGTTCTATCTGTATGAGTCGGCCCATATCAACATAGGATGGCATCTGGGTCCTGCCGAAATAGGCGCAGCCGCTTTTCATGCTGCTGAGCATCGCATAGTATTCTTCTGAGTCCTGCTCTGTGAAGACGCGCATCGTGCAATTAGGGGTGCAGTTGTAGACACGCCCATCCTTCCAGATAGTGGTCGTATTGCCGTTTTCGTTTATGATTACCCGCTTCATTCTCTCTCCGCGGAGATAGGTCTTGGTAGTCTGGTTGAAACCGAATGGCGCCAGGAGGGATCCTGCCGCGGCCCGCTCTTCTTCAGTATCAGGAACTATGCCATAGAACGTTCCTTGTGATACGTCTTCTGTTACTATGAGGAAATTGCCTGCGAGGGTGGCACATGAGGTGTTCTTGAGCTCGTAGTATCTCTGTGCGTCTTCTGTCATTTGGGTTGCCGGAGGTTTTCCTGGGAGGGTGACATTGGTGGTGTTTACGCCGCTGAGATTGAACTGCGGGAAGGTTATGCCGCTTATGTTTATGGAACCGAGGATACTCGCCAGTTGGGAGCCGAAGGATGCTAGGGCGTAGATGGCAAGAGCAAGGAAGATGAGGAGAAGGACGAATGCGGCCGTGATGACCATGGACTCGCGCATGGGTTGAATAGGAAGAAGAGGATTAAAAATCAGGGTCCGCGGTCTTCAGGAACCGTATTGTTAGGTGTATGTGTCGTTGTCTGGGATTTCTTCCAGCTCTTCTACCGCAGGATGGATATCGCCGAAACTGCCAGGACGGGGCTGCCTCGCGATGGTTTCAAAATCCAGCCCGCGTTCATCAGGCGCTGATTTTGATTTGGAAGGCGGAGGGCACGATCCTCTGGCCCTAGAGTGAGATGCCGTAACTGCCTCCAAGGTATCTCCAGGGAATGCGTTGGCACCGGTTTTATTTCCATCAGGAGCTGCTTTGAAAGCGCTACAGAAAGGCCCTAGGACCGACCCTTTTGACCTATCCTCGACTTTCGCTCCTTTTGTTGCAAGGTCCTGTCTGAGTGGTGTTCCTGCCATATGAATTACCCGCCTGCACCAATTACTGTTGTAATATGTATAAAAACTATGCAGTGAAAGACTGGTCGATGGACAGATTCATGAAGCTGGCATTCAGACTGGCTAAAAAAACCGACCCTTTCCCGAATCCTAGGGTCGGTGCTGTGCTTGTGAAAGATGGCCAGATAATCGGTACCGGATATCACAGGAAAGCCGGAATGCCGCATGCCGAGATAGAAGCCATAAAGGATGCGAAAAAGAAAAGCAGGCGGCAGAATGCTGCAAAAGGCGCTGCGCTTTATGTGACCCTGGAGCCTTGTTCGCACACCATGAAAAGGACGCCGCCATGCACCAAAGAGATAGTGGCGAATGGAATAAGACGCGTGGTTTACGCGATGAAGGATCCTAATCCCCTAGTGAGCGGAGCGAGCGAATTGCGAGACGCAGGGATAGTTGTGATTGGAGCCACTGACGAGAAGGAAGCGAGAAAGATAAATAGACGCTACCTGGCGAATATCTCAAAGAAGCCGTTCGTCGTGATAAAGATGGCCATGAGCGCTGATGGCAAGACAGCGACGAGGACCGGCGATTCCAAATGGATAAGCGGGAAGGAAGCGAGGGGATACGTGCATAGGATGCGCGCTTCATTCGATGCTGTGATGGTCGGCGCTAACACCGTGGTGAAGGATGACCCAGAGCTTACGTCGCACAACAAAAAATCGTGCGACCCGTATCGCATCATTGTCGATGGCCGGTTGAGGCTGCCGCTCAATGCCAGGATACTGCGCAATCAGGATGGAAAGACTATAATCGTGACCTCCGGGAAAGCACCGGAAGACAAGATCAAAAAGGTGAAGCGAAAGGCGGACGTCTTCGTGAGCGAAGGCGATGGTGTTGACCTGTCGAAGCTGATCACCGCCTTGGGCGCCATGGGGATGAAGAGGATACTCATAGAAGGCGGAAGCGAGCTGAACGCCAGGGCGCTCGAAGCAGGGATAGTGGATAAGATATGCATCTTCATGGCCCCGAAGATAATCGGGGGCAGGGATGCGAAACCGGTCATCGGAGGCCTGGGCATCGCGAGGATGAAGGATGCGCTGGCGTTATACGATACGAAGACGAAGAAGCTGGGCAGGGACATCCTCCTGGAGTTCTCGGTGAGGCGGCGGCAGCCACAGTGTTTTTAAACCAATTCCCATATTAAGAAAACGACCAAACGCTTATTTTAATTCCTGTGATTGTATGGCGGACGAAGAGGAGCTGAAGACAAAGATTGAAGAGCTCGAGAAGAAGAAATTCGAGCTCATAGAGCGCATAAAGCAGCTCAACCGCAGGATAAGATATAAGAAATACGAGCAGAAGGCCCTCCAACCATTCCTGGAACAGACCAAAGATGTCCAGGTCGCGCCATTGAGGAAGCAGAAGAGGGCGCTGGATTTCAGGATATCGACCGCTGCTTATACACCGAAGATGGAGAAGGACCTGATAAAGCATCTGAAGAAGATAGACGAGCAGCTCGACAAGGTGAAAGAGGTCGAGCGCGCCAGAAGGAAGATAAGGTACGTCGAGCAGGACATAACCGAGGGCGAGTCTGAGATAGTCAAGATAGAGACCGAGCTCAAGACCATAAGGGATGAGCTGAAGAAGCTCTATGACGAGATGAAAACGATCAGGATAAGCGCCCGGAAGTTCGCTGCCGCCCAGGCCAAGGCCGAAGAGGACCTGGTGGCCCTGGGAGACCTGGCTCTTATAGAGAAGGAGTGAATCAAAGCTTCTTCAACGCATCTTCTACTATTTTTCCATGGTCAGTGCACAGTGGAGGCAATGCGGATAAGTCGAACCATCGCGCTTCTCCTGCATCATCGCCTGCTTTGACCTGGCCGCCGAGCCTCTTGACAAGGAACGCAGCCGCGATTATGCCGCGGGGATCCCGGTTAGGATCCGAATAGAGGCCGATCAAGCGGATGATCTCGATATCAAGGCCTGTCTCCTCTTTCATCTCGCGCCTTGCGCATTCCTCTGCGGTCTCATTGTCTTCTATCCTTCCGCCAGGGGTAGCCCACTCGCCTTTGAATGGCTCCCTTGCGCGGCGTATAAGCAGTATCTTTCCGTTCTCTATAAGGACCATATCGCAGGCGAAAGGCCTCATCCTATCAGCGCACCTTGACGTCCCATATGAACTTGCTTCTTGTAGGAACAGCATTGACTTTGACCGACACGTTGTAGTTGTTCTTCTTTATGAGGTCGTTGAGGTCCTGTATGAGCTTGTCATCCACAGGATCCGTATTGACCCATGAGCAGGATTTCCTTGTGATGATGCAGTCCGCTATGACCAGGGCGTCGTGCTCTGAGATGCCGATGCCTGTGAACTCCGTGATTATCTCTTCTGACCGGTCAGCCATAGCCAGTCTTTGCTGAAAAAGGTTTATAACAACGTCTGCTGGCAAGCCCCGGGTTTTATCTGGAGCGCCTTCCTCAGATATGCAATAAGGAAAAGGTGGTCAGACGCTGTTGACTTCATCATGGCCGAGGCTCAGAGGTTGTTCACGTCATCATTCCGCATGATAATGGGGAGCCGGAGGATATAAATCTAAGGTTTTGAGGCTTTTATGAGCGAAAGCTTCTCGAAGAAGAAGGATTGGGATGATACGACCGAGACATCGTAGCCCATCGCCTTGAGCCTTGCGCGGGTTTTCTGCTCATCGTTCAGGCTGCTTTGGACAAGGAACAGGGTGCCGCCTGGCCTGAGGAAATGGTCGAACTGGTCCAGGAAACGGTCGAGCACCTTCCGGCCATCCTCTCCGCCGTCAAAGGCATGGTTGAGAGGGCCGTGGACGCGCTCGTTTCTGGTTGTCGGAAGGTAGGGCGGGTTGAAGAGTATGGCGTCGAACTTCTGCTCCGGAATTGTAGAGAAAAGATCGCTTGCCATGAAGCGTGCGTTGCTGAAGCTGTTGCGCTCTGCGTTCTCCCTTGCGCAGCGGACTGCCTCGGGATTTATGTCAACGCCCCAGACAGTAGCGCCGTTTTTTGCGCATACTAAAGAGGCCATGCCGCTGCCGCAGCCGACCTCAAGTACCCTGCCTGTGAGGGATTCTGCCGCAGAGGCGAGCAGGAAGGAATCCTCAGCCGGTTCGTACACTCCATCGCTGACGATGAGGGCCAGTCCGTTGTAGGAGAGTTCCATGCTATTTATAATCTTCCCAACGATATAAAATAGCGAGTTTTATGGATGAAATACTCCTAGTCCTGCTGCGCCACGGAGCGCACAAGGGCCCTGTGAGGATCACGACTTCTGCGATAGGAGCAGAAGCCGGCATGTCACAGCAGAACGCATCAAGGAAGCTGATGCTCCTCGAGAAGGACGGCTACCTGCAACGGAGCAAGGACGGTATAAGGCTCGTGAAGAAAGGCCAGGACGATCTGGCAGCGGCGTATGCATCGTTAAGGCGCGTTTTCGAAGGTGAGAGGCTGGAGATAGAAGGCACTATAGTGAAAGGCCTTGGCGAAGGCAAGTATTACCTCTCGCTGGACGGCTACCGTAAGGCGATAAAGCAAAGACTCGGTTTCTATCCATTTCCAGGCACGTTGAATGTCAAGATGGACGAAGATGAGAGATGGAAGAAGCAGCAGCTCATCCAGATGGAGCCTGTGATAATCCCTGGATTCAGGGATAAGAAAAGAACATATGGCGACCTGTTCGCATACAGGTGCAGGGCTGGCGGACTGGAATGCATAGTGGTTGTGCCGATGAGGACGCACCATGGCCCTGATGTGATAGAGATAATCGCGCCAGTGGACCTGAAGAAGACCCTGCGGAAGAAAGATGGTGGCAGATTGAAGGTGGTCCTCTGATCGAACTTGAAGGCATCGTCAGCAGGGTGCGATACCACCATGGAAAACGGAGCTATACGCTTACTGACGGCAAAAGCGAATACGAATTCTATACCGATGAGAGCGTCGAACAGGGCGCATGCCTGTCATTGCAAGGAGAGATGGGCGTCGGAAGTATAGCAGCGAGCAGGGTCGCTGTGCTGACCGGAGATAAAGAGAAGGAGGCGCGCGAGAGGGTTATCGCGAACATAAAGTCATCGATGTTTTTTCCTGACAGGCCGGAGTTGGTTGATGACGATGCTATGAAGAAACTGTGGCCTAGGCTCATGGAAGCCGCGCTGGAGATAGTATGCGCGAAAAAGCTCGGCCGAAGCGTGTTGCTCAGGTTCCATGGCGATGCTGACGGCATAGCAGGGGCATTCGCGCTCACAGGGATCATCAATTGCAAGGCATTGCAGCATAATTCGGCGATGTACGGGGCCAGGGATGCGCTTAGGGATATGGCCATGATAGGCCAGGAGAGCAGGCCATTCGTAATCCTGCTTGATTTCGGCTCTGCGGATGGCTGCAAGGAGGGGCTGGGCTTGCTCAGTGCGGCAGGAATCGATTATCTTGTCATAGACCACCACCCGTATACGACACGGAACGCCAGAGTGGTAAATCCGTTCTCTGTCGCTGATGGTGCCTCCAAATATACTGCTGGCTATCTGGCTGCTGAGATCGCGATCACGTGCGGCATGGATAAGGAGAAGGCCCTGGGGCTGGCCAAGATCGCCTGTTCAGGGGACAAAAGCAGCATCCTGGCAAGCGATGAGGCTGATGCGAAGAAAGCGATGGTGCTGGATTTCCTCGCATCGCACGTGTCGTTCGGCAACAACCTCGACTTCTACCGCAGGGTCATGGAGAAAAACGAGCTGTTCGATTCAATCGCCCAGCAGGCGGACGAGAGCATAGGCGAGGCTGCCCAGAAGGCGATCGCCAGGGAGAAACGCACCAAGGAAGGGCAATTGGAGATATGTGTGTTCTCGCTCGAAGGCATCCATAGGAAAGGGGAATGGCCTCCGTCAAGCAAGATAACGACCCGGGTGTTCGACAATATGCGCAGCGCAGGGAACGCGCTCCTTTGCATCGGCCACACCGATCGCTCTTTGATAATAAGGCTGAATGACGAGGCTGTCGCGCTTGGCCTGAGCGCCAATGGCATGGCTGAGAGCATAAAGAAAAGCATGGCTGACTTCGTGGAAGGCGGCGGAGGCCATGTGAAAGCAGGTGCCATCAGGGCGAAGAAAGGATTCGTCAAGGACGTGCTTGGCGAGCTGCTCAGGGAGGCCGGACGCATCGCGCGAAAGGATTATTAGCATAAGGTTGGATATTGGAACATTCTAGTTTCAGGTGGAAGGTATGAAAGTAGCAATCAGCGGATTCGGGAGGATAGGTAAATCTTTCCTCAAGGCCGCCATAAAGCAGGGCGCCTTGGGAAGGGATTTTGACGTCGTAGCGATAAACACCAGGAGCGCTGTGGAACAGCATGCGCACCTTTTCAGGTATGATTCGGTATATGGCAGGTTCGATGGCAAGGTTGAGGTAAAGAACGGCAACCTTGTCGTGAACGGCCACGAGATAAGATGGATAACCGAGACCGACCCGCTCAAGCTCCCGTGGAAGGAGCTCGGCGTGGACCTTGTGCTTGAGAGCACTGGCAGCTTCAGATCCAGGGCAGACAGCGAGAAGCACCTCAAGGCTGGCGCGAGGGTAGTGCTGATATCAGCCCCTGGAAAAGAAGTGGATGCGACGATCGTGCCAGGCGTGAACGACCACCTCATGAACAAGACTGCGAAAGTGTATTCCTTGGCATCATGCACCACGAACTGCCTGGCGCCATTGCTGAAAGTGATAGATGGGAAATTCGGCATAGAGGCCGGGTTCATGAGCACAGTGCACGCTTATACGAATGACCAGAACATCGTGGACGGCAGCCATAGCGATCTGAGGAGGGCAAGGGCTGCGGCCATAAATATCATACCGACAAGCACTGGCGCTGCGAAGGCTGTCGGAGAGGTGCTGCCGAATCTGGCTGGCAAGCTGGATGGCATAGCGTTCAGGGTACCAGTGGCTGATGGTTCCATAAACGACATCTCGCTACTGCTCAAGACCGAAGCCACGGCCGAAGAGATAAATGCAGAGTTTAAACGAGCCTCGAACGAGGAGCTGAAAGGCATCCTTGGATATACGGAAGAGGAAATCGTATCCTCAGACATCATCGGGATACAGCTATCATCCGTAGTGGATGGGAAGCTTACAAAAGCCAAGGGAAAACTCGTCAGGATATCTGCCTGGTACGATAATGAGTTCGGCTACTCCAGCAGATTGGTGGATTTTGTGAGGAAACTCGCTGCGATGAAGTAGATGGAGCATGGAGCGAAGTTTATAAAGATTATTATCACTTATCCTTACTGATGGCAATCGGTTTAGAAGTCGTGGCTTCAAACATAGCCGCGTTCCTGCAGAACATCGCTCCGATCATTTCGATAATACTGATCACGCTGGGCGGCATAACATATGGCATCGCCCAGACGCAGCCTGGCGAAACCAGAGGCAAATGGCAGACAGCGGCACTGGGCATGATCATAGGCGGCGTCATAGTCATGATGATAACCGGTGCGGCCTATCTTATCCAATCAACATCCGCAGGCATGCTCCAGCCGGTCTGATTCTCTTGTTTTTAGCAAAGGAATAGCGGAAGCCAGGCCTGTTGTATGCTGCGGAAATGAGGTCCCAAAAACTATTTAAAGAACGGACGGACTAAATCCCCTTAGTATATACATATAATATAAGTATATACTTAGGGTGAAAGAATGAAAGAAACAGAAGTGAAATTGGATGAAGAGGGATTCGAGGAAATCGAATCAGGTGGGAAGAGTCCAGAACAGCCGGCCCAGAGCGGATCTGGCAACAGACCGGATTTCAGGATCGTGCAGACCGACCGCGATAAGAACGGCAATGTGGTCTATGCGAATGTAGGTGGGATGTGGAAGAACATCTCCAAGAACGGCAACGAGTTCTACACGCTCAGGATAGGGCAGTTGAAGCTGCTGGTTTTCCCGAATGATAGGAAATGATTGGACCGAGAAATAAACAGGGGATATATATGGCTGAAGATAAGGAGAAGGATAAGAAGAAGAAATATTACAAGGACCTTGAGGACCTCCCAGGAGTCGGTGAAGTAACGGCAGAGAAGCTGAAAGCTGCTGGTTTTGGGGAATTCTCTTCCATAGCGACTGCCAATCCACATGAGCTGGCAGAGGCAGGCGGAATGGGTGTGGAATCGGCCAAGAAGGCCATAGAAGCGGCCAAGAGTATGGTGGAGATAGGCTTCGAGACTGCAGATGTCGTCTATGAGAGGAGGAAAAGCATCTGTAGGATAAAGACCGGCTCTACGGCCCTTGATGATTTGCTGGGCGGTGGTGTGGAGACTATGGCCATCACCGAGATGTACGGCAAGTTCTCGAGCGGAAAGAGCCAGCTCGGATTCCAGCTTGTGGTGAATGTCCAAAGACCGACGGACCAGGGCGGGCTTGGGGGCGGGGTGCTATTTGTGGACTCTGAAGCGACCTTCAGGCCTGATAGGATTGTCCAGATGGCCGAGGCGCAGGGCATGGACCCGAAAGAAGTGCTGAAGAACATCCAGGTGGCAAGGGCAGAGAACAGTGACCACCAGATAATACTGCTGGAGAAGTCAGAGGAGACTATTGTGAAGAACAACATAAAGCTCATTGTGGTGGACTCGCTGACTTCGCACTTCAGGTCTGATTACATCGGAAGAGGGGCGTTGAGTGAAAGGCAGCAGAAGCTGAACAAGCATATCCATATGCTCCAGAAGCTGGCTGAGAAATACAACCTTGCGGTGTATGTGACCAATCAGGTGATGGACAACCCAGGCATATTGTTCGGAGACCCGACTACGCCGATAGGCGGCCATGTGCTCGCGCATATGTCGACCTATAGATTGTATGTCAGGAAGAGCAAGGAAGACAAGAGGATCGCGAGGCTGGTGGATTCGCCGAACCTACCAGAAGGCGAAGCAGTCTTCCGCGTGACTCCGAAAGGCCTCACTGACTGATTTTATTTCTTTTCATTCATTTTTCTTTATATGTTCGGACTGCGGTTCAACGATAACTCCAGCAGGCTAATGCTGCTGGCCAACATCCTTGCGCTCATCATCGCGCTTTATCTCGGTTATAGCATAGCCATGATGATATGGCTCTATTGGTTTGAGAGCCTCATGGTGGGTGCGTTCACCCTCCTGGCGATCATCGCAGCGCTGAGACAGGAGAAAACACAGGGCTGGAAGCTGGCGCTTGCCTCGACAATCTTCTTCGTCTTCAATTACGGCGTCTTCCACCTGGCTTACGTCATCGTAGCCCCGTATTTCCCTTCTCTTGGTTTTGATTGGGCCAGATTGTATGATCTTGCTCCTGCTGCAGTGCTTCTTATGATACCGCAGGCGCTGTCATTCTATGAGAACGAGATGGGCAGAACGCACACGAACACTGCAGCGTATGTCGCTGCCCATGTGAGCGCGGTTTACAGTAGGGTTATGTACATAGCCATGATATTGGTGGCTGCAGCTGCGCTGAAATTCTATTTTGGAAGCGAAAGCGACGTGCTTTTCGCTGCGATGCTGGTCAAGCTGTTCGCAGATATGCGAATCGATGAGGCCAAAAGAAAGAAGCTTGCGATAGTCGGTTCTAATCAATAGGGACGCTGACCTGGACCAATGAGAGGCTCGCAGAAACGATTTCCATGTTGCGTAGAGTTATCTGGCCCACATCTAATGA
This sequence comes from Candidatus Iainarchaeum sp., assembly GCA_028713495.1. GTDB lineage: Archaea > Micrarchaeota > Micrarchaeia > Anstonellales > Bilamarchaeaceae > Bilamarchaeum. Next base: position 23,413 of record JAQTOF010000004.1, on the reverse strand, counting down.
TACCCCGCCGCTGTGACCGCATAGATTGAGGTCGCCAGAAGCTGAAGTTGCATAGACATCGCCATTTGGCATGAGGGAGGCATAGTTAAGACGATAGAACAGCTTGCCCTCCTCTAGCGGAAACGTCGCGGCATACATCTTAGATGCGAAAGCTGGCGTCTCTTCACGCGATATCGACAACCCGAGACCTTCCAGGACGTCTTGGCTATCATGTGCCCCGGCAAGCCCGACCAGATATAATATGTCGTTTAAACCCAGGGAAGGGTATCCAGTATGATCGAAAACAGCCAGATAATACTCTTTTTCGCCCAGGTGGTACGTGACGCTGAGGAATCCACCCGGGATATTTGTAAAAACGTAGTTCTTACCATCGTCAGCAACCAGCACCACCAGCGCCCTGGACACTGAGAGACCGGCCATCACACAATCGCTTATGGGTACCAAAGCATCAGAGGCGCTTATGAGATAGAGCACCTTCCCGCTCCGGGTATCAGGTTCGAAATCCATGAATGGGTTGATTCCGGTTATCTCAAACACACCATCATCTGATGCCTCGGCCTCTATTTTGGTCCGTTGGTGCGATGTGAGGACGCAGATAAGGTCGCTGGCAGTAGCAGTGATCTCCAGGCTGGCGCTTTCGTCTTCAGATGAGAATGTGACCGAGCTATAATCAGACGGCGGTATGTCGATACAGATTCCGGTGTCGGTATCTGTGCCGGTATCGGAATCGCTGTCCGTGTCCACATCAGTATCGCTGTCGGCATCGGTATCTGCATCAGTGTCGGCATCGCTGTCCGTGTCCACATCAGTATCGCTGTCGGCATCGGTATCTGTGCCGGTATCTGATTCCGTATCGGTCAGAGTATCGGTAGTCGACTCGGTTTCTGTCGGGGTATCAGTGCCGATGTCAGTATCATCATCAGTATCGGACCCTGCATCTTGAGAGGTATCATCTGGTTTCGGTGACTGTGTTCCGACTTTCGACTGGCTGCTGCAAGCCGGAGTGCTGAAAACGGATCCGATAGCTAGCAATGCTGCTGCCGTTGCCATTAAGCGCGGAGATGCGCTGGAACGTGACGAACGATCTGAGAGAGGTTCCGTATCACTGAATAGAGATGATTTCTTTTCGGGCCTGCGGCTTTCGCATGATTGGTAAACCAGCCGTTGAATGACCATGGACAGGATATGATGTGGAAACGTTTTTAAATGATACTTTATGTGTAAATGTGAATATTAAGGCCGCTTGGGTTTTTTGCTGGCGTCGGCGCCTCTGGGCCTTTCGGAGCTTCAGGGGGCATCTTGCGGGTGGGGAAGAGCCATGGTTTAAACCATTCCGCACACATATTTCTGCATGAGGCTATTAGCCATCGCTGTGGTCTTGTTGCTAGTTTTCGGATGCCTAGCGCAGCAAACAACTACAAATAATACGGGCGCAGTCAGTGGAAGCGCGACTGGAGAGCAACAGACCGGACAAGAGATACAGCAGCCTTACGTCAATACCAGTGGCCTTTATTTCGAGCGTGACGCATCCGATGTCATGAACACGAATACTACTTTCCCAGAGCCCGTGGATGTCGAGGTCGACTTCTCCAACATAACAACCTCCGATGGCCGGCTCATCGTCTATTACTTCTATTCTTCAGGCTGCTCTGCGTGCAAGGCGCTGAGGCCTGAAATAGACAGATTGGAGGTTGAGTATACCGAAGTAGTTTGGTTGGAATATGATTTGGTGAACGAGAGCGGGGGTGACGCCTATCGGGATTTCGCTGAGCAGCACAATCTCTCCACGCAGCAGATGTATGTGCCCCAGGCGCTCGTGAATGGCACGATATTGACCGACAGGTTCAACATAAACCAGAGCCTTGAGGGGATAATAAAGGCATATGAGAATAGTAGCGCAGGGATGCAGGAATGAGGATAGTCCACTTAGACAGGAAGACCGGCGAGATGAAGATCCAGATAGACACACTGGACGATATGTGGCACCTTGACAAGATAATAGGCCCTGGCGACGAAGTCGAAGCGCATACCATGCGGACCTATAAGGTGGGAACGAAAGAGGAGAAGAAGCCGGTAACGATCAGGGTGAAGACAGAACGGGTGGAGTTCGCCAAATCCGCCAACCGCTTGAGGATACTCGGACCTATAATCTGGGGAGAGCCAGAGGAATATGTACAGATGGGCAGGCACCACACCATAGATGTCGGCCCTGGCGACAGGCTCAAGATCACAAAGGTATGGAAGAATCACGAAATAAAAAGACTGCAGGAAGCTGAGAAGGAGTCCAAGAGGCCGAAGATAAGGATCATCGTGATGGATGAGGAGAAGGCACTGAACGCGATCCTCAGGGCTTTTGGCGTGGATTATGGGGCTGAGTTCTATAGCTCTGGGAGCAAGAAAGGAGACGATTACGAGAAATCCGAGTTGGAGTATTTCGGCAAGATAACCGCTGAGATCGAAAGACATGAGGAGAAGTTTGTCGTGGCTGGACCAGGATTTGCCAAAGACAATCTCAAGGCTTTCATAACCAAGAGGAAACCAGAGCTCCTGAAGCGGATTATCTTCGAGAATGTGAGCTATGCCGAACGGAGCGGAGTGAACGAGCTGTTCAACAAAGGCACTATAGAGAAGATAATGGGTGAGGAACGGTTCGAGAACGAGATGAAGCTGATGGAGGAGCTACTCACAGAAGTGTACAAGGACACAGGCAGGGCGGTTTATGGGCTAGCTGAAGTGAAGAAGGCGGCCGAGGCATATGCTGTGAAGAAGCTGCTTGTGCTTGATGAATACCTGCGCAAGGACAAGGAAGCAGAAACGGTCGTGGACCTTGCTGATACCAACAAGGCCGAGATAGTCATCTTTTCCTCAGAAGGCGATGCTGGGGCTAAACTGAAAGGTTTCGGGAAAATAGCTGCATTGCTGAAGTTCAAGTTAAGGGAATGATAGCTGGATTCGGGAGATTCAGCAGGTCTGCGGATAACCGAACAGGATCAGTTTGAAATAGATTACGACCTTGCGGAAGAAGTTCACGCATGCCCGTTTTGTGTAGACCTCGTATTGGTTCTCTTCTATC
>JAQTOF010000004.1:0-20330 GCA_028713495.1 Candidatus Iainarchaeum sp. | reverse complement strand
TATCACTGTGAGGATCTCGCGGTATAAGGTGAGCGCGAGCGCGATGACTATCCGGACCTCTTTGTGTATCATGGCCAGACCTGCCAGGGCCTCGTGGTAGTATCTTCTTGCCCGCTCCACCTGGAACTTCAGGAAGGCTATGAGGCCTGCGCTGTGGCGGAAGGATAGTATGTCTGTGATAGAAAGGCCGAAACGGGCGAGTTCGTCCTTGGGGAAATAGACCCTGCCCATACGCGCATCCTCTCCTACGTCGCGGAGGATGTTGGTGAGCTGCATCGCTATACCGAGTTTTATGGCGTGCTTCTTTGCCTTCTTTATGTTGCTGTCTATGCCCATGACATACATGAGCATGAGGCCGACCACAGAAGCGACACGATAGCAGTAGGTTCTGAGGTCCTTGAACGTGGCATACTCCTTCTTTCCGATGTCCATGCTGACGCCGCTGATGAGCTCGAGTGGGTAGTGGAGCGGGATACTGTGCTTCTTCATGACATGGACGAAGGGATTCAGGATGGGATCAGTTGAGAAACCTTTCTCATAGGCTTCAAGGAATCGCTTCTTCCAGTCTTTTATGAGCATGTGCTGGAGTTTGATGTTGCCGTCGTTGTCATCTACGAGGTTATCAGTATGCCTGCAGAATGCATAGATCGCGTAGAATGCATTGCGGCGCTCGCGACTCATAAACCGGGACGCAAAGTGGAAGGTCTTGGAACCTTTCCTTATGCTATCCTCCGCATACCTGAAATCAACGTACAGTCTCCCACCTGGATTGGATTGCTCAGGAAAGGTTTATATCGGCATCTGCCGTTGATTCCATATGGGAGCGGCTGTCGAGGTGACCGAACTAGCGAAGGTCATCAATGAGCGCATCATAGTGGACAGGATAACCTTCAGCGTGGAACAGGGAGAGATCTTCGGCCTTCTCGGAGCGAATGGCTCTGGGAAAACCACCACGTTCAATATGCTCTCAGGCCTGCTGGCGCCCTCGTCTGGAACAATGACTATCCTTGGGAAGAGCGAGAAGGAGCTGAGGAAATCCAGGCCAGAGATAGGATTCGTCACTCAGGAGAACTCATTCTATGAGACGCTCACGGTTAGGGAGAACCTGGAGTTCTTCGCATCGCAGTTCGGCATACCTGGAAAGGAGACCGGTGCTATGGTGAAGAAGCTCCTTGGCCAGATGAAGCTGGCTGACAAGACCGATGTGCTGGCTGCGAAGCTTTCCGGCGGCATGAAGAGGAGGCTCAATATGGCTTGCTCACTTGTCCATGATCCGAAGGTCATATTCCTGGACGAACCAACTGTCGGCCTGGATCCAATCGTGAGAAGGGACATCTGGGCGGTCATAGAGGAGCTTAATAGTGAGGGAAAGACCATAATCATCACATCGCACTATATGGAAGAGATCGAGCACCTGTGCGACAGGGTAGCCATCATGTTCGCTGGACGCATAGTCGCAAGCGGAACGCCGAAAGAGCTGAAGGAGCGGTACAAGCTCAAGCAGATGGAGGATGTGTTCGCCCATCTGATGAAGCCGGTGGTATGATGGGACTGCTCTCAGCCATACGGAAGGAAGTGCTTGAGCTCTCGCACGACCGCACAGTGCTCGTTGTGCTGTTCGTCTTCCCGATTTTCATAATGGTTTTCATGGGCAGCTCCTTCCGTTCCATGGAGATAAACGGGCTTCCCATCGGCGTCGCAGGAGCGACCAATACCACTTTCGCATCCGTGCTTTTCAGCGGCCTTGGAGAGTCCCAGGCATTCAATCTCAGGTCATTCGACACAGAAGCCGCAGCTATGGAAGAGTTCCGGAATGGCCGGCTCAGGGCTGTTATAGCAGTGCCAGAGGATTTTGACCAGTCACTGTTGAGCGGGCAGGGGGCCGAGATAAGGATCATGGTGGACAACTCTGACCTGGCGCTGGAGCAGGCGGTTATCTCTGCCATGTCTTCTGTTATAGAGGCTTCTTCGGCCAATATAACACGGAGTTATGTGACAGAGGCATGGGAAGAGCTCGCTGACTTGAATAGCTCTGCTGCCTCTTTGGCAGGGGATCTGGCGCAGACAAGGGCAAAGATGGAGGAGACCAAAGCCAGCCTTGAAGGGATACGGCAGAGCATGGCTGGTATAGACATAGGTGGGCTGGAGGATTCGATGGACCAGGCGTCTGTCGAATCAGCAAGGCTGCAAGCTACGCTGGCAGTGCAGAAAGAGGCAGTAGCGAATGCTAGCGAGGAGAACCTTGCCATGCTCAACGAAAGCGAGATATTCATACAGAATGCTACCATCGCTCTCAACAGCTCCATAGACGCGGTGGAAACGACCCACAGCAACCTTTCCTCGCAGGTGGGCTCTCTTAATGGCACAATCCTGGCGCTTGGTGCATCCATAGATGGATTGGAAATGATAAAGGACAGCACATCAGATACCACCGCGAAGGCAGCACTTGAACTGAATATAATGGGACTTGAGGCTCTGAAGGACAGCACAGAACAGCAGATGGTAAGTGCGCAGGCGCAGATGGTGGAGCTGGAGGGGTTGAACGCCACATTGCGTTCGTTCGGGGACCAGCTGGCCAATTATTCTGTCAGCATCCAGGCCGCCAAGGCAGTGGCCAATGACAGCGCTGCGATGGAGGCCGCATTGGAGAACGCTTCTGCCAGCCTTTACGCCTTGAATGCATCCTTTACCAGTGCTTCCGGAGAGATAACGAAACTTAAGGATCTTATGGAAAGCATGGATGCTGCTATGACAGAGATAGATGGCACCTTGGATGGTGCCCTTGCTCAGACAGCTTCTGTGGACCAGCTCATATTGTCATTGCAGGGAACCGTGGCAGAGCAGACCGGCAAGGATCCTGGGATAATAGCATCGCCGCTCAGCGTGAAAGTGGAGAACCAGTATGAGAGGACAAGCTTCGTGGATTTCATCATGCCGCAGATAATGGCCCTCTCGTTGCTTTTGTCCTGCTTCTTATTGGGTGCGTTAAGCTTGGTGCGGGAGAAGACACGACGGACTATCGTAAGGGCGCTCATGACACCAAGAGCCCTGGAGAACCTGGTGATGGGCAAGATAGCCACATTGATGCTGCTGTCTTTCGGCCAAGTTGCTGTGATCTTGGTAGTGGCTGCAGTGCTGTTCGGAGTGAAACCGCCTGTCGAAATCAGCGTGCTGATGGTCGGTATCGCAATATCATCCCTAGTGCTGTCATCCATAGGCGTGCTGGTTGGGTTCTATGCCAGGACCGAAGCCATGGCCATACAAGGTTGCCTGATCCTGGCCATACCTATGCTTTTCCTGGGCAACATAATATTCTCTCCTGATCTGCTGCCGAGTTATACCCAGATACTCCAGCAGTTATTACCCCTGGCGCATGTGACAAACATATTCAAGATCGTATTGATAACCAGTGGAGACCCGGCTGCCGACATCACTGCATTGCTTTCCTATTTCATCCTGCTGGCAGCGCTGCTGACCTACATCATGATAAAAAGAAGGGACATAAGCAACTACCTCTGACGATTATGGAGGCTCAGCATCCGATTGCATGGAATGCAATCAACTTCTGTGAGATTCTTCACAAGGTCGAATCGCGCGCTTGTGGAGAGAGTATCACATTCTACCAGCCTTCTCAGGTGCCTTGGCAGATGCGGGTCAAGATGCGAATGCTCCTTGTCGAACGCCAGGATATGATGGAATAATGGTGTCAGGCTCAGCTGGGCTTCTGTTGAGGGCACAGCTCCGGATACAAGCACATCGCTCACGATCTCCCTGATGCGGAACAGATTCACGGCATCCGGAGAAACAGCTTTGCGGAAGTCCTCGTACGGCAGATGGTTGCGGGCACATAAGATGCTGGCGAGGATTGCAACGCGGTGAAGTGCGAGCATCTCAGTGCCGAAACGCCTCGCCAGTCTGGAAGCGAGTATCTCCTGGACCGGCTTTGAGCACCCTTGGCTGAGCACATTGGCGATACCATGCGCGCTGTAGGCTTGCGCTACGCGTTCGGCGTATGCCGCTTCTGTCTTCTCATCGAGCGAATAGCGTTTTGTCAGACCAGTCTTTGCGACCTCAAGAAGAGGGCTGAACGTGGCTAGGCCCCTGAAGAAGGCAGCAGACTGGTCTCTGAACGTATATTTTTTAACCTGCAGAAAAGCACCATAAATTATTATGTTTTATAACTTTATAAAGCCTCTGTTTGGAGTTTATATTTGTGTTTGCTGTCTTGATTTGCATGAAAACCACCATATGCGCGATAATGATCCTGGTCCTTCTGGTTCTGCCGCTCTGCTATGCAGATGTCGGGCCGTCTCCTGCACCGCCGAATGTAGCCGTGCATCTGATATGGAACGGCGCGCCTGCAAGCACTGTGGATGAGATAACCTACCATTGCATGGGAAGCGATGTGAGCGAGCCGACCAGCGCAGTTGAACCGCACACGATAACGCTGAGCTGCAGCGGCGGCACATGCACGAACAGCGATGGCTGGTACTACAAGTTCAATCCATGCTTCGACTTCCCTAGGGGTTATTTCTCATATACGCTCGATGGGAATATAGTGCGCACGGAGGAAGTGAAGTTTACAGACACGTTCACGAGCTATGACATAACCATAGATGCTGAAAGCGGGCAGGTTTCAAGCAAACTGGGCTCCAATATGCCAACTGGCTGCTTGCCGGCCCTGCTTCTACCTGCGCTTTTAGGGGTGGCATTCATCCTTTCGAGGAAATGACGTGGATTTTCCAACTGCGTATGCGCTCACGATCGTCATAGAGGCGATCGTGCTTTTCCTTATCCTGCGCAAAGAGCGCAAAACAAGCGAGATAGTGGTCAATGCGGTGATAGCGAGCACACTTACATTACCTTTCGTATGGTTTGGTTTTGGGGCATTGGCGCTGCCGTGGGTGATGAAGACCACGATGGCAGAAGCATTCGCGGTTTTGGTGGAAGCAGGATTCTACAGACTGGCTTTCGAAGGCATGACAATAGAGAAAGCGTTGCTGGCCAGCACAGTCTGCAACCTCGCTTCGTTCATTATCGGCCTGCTCCTGCTATGAAAAGCAGTATTTAATCTCTTACCGCAGTTTAATGCGCATGCAAGAATTCACGGTCACCCCTTGGGAAGTCTCAGGCCAGGTCGATTACAACAAGCTCATCAGGCAGTTCGGCACCACCAGGATAGATGGCGCGTTACGGGAGAGGATGGTGCGATTGTGCGGAGGGGATGAGCCGCACCACATGCTGAGGAGGGATTTCTTCTTCTCTCATCGGGACCTGAATCTTGTTCTGGATGATTATGAGAAGGGGAAGGGATTCTTCTTATACACTGGAAGAGGACCGAGCAAGGCAATGCATATCGGCCATCTGGTGCCGCTGATATTCACGAGATGGCTCCAGGACAAGTTCAAATGCAATCTTTATCTGGAAGTGACGGATGACGAGAAGTTCCTCTACCGCAGGGAATACGACTGGAAAGAGGTACAGAAATATACCGGAGATAACATACTGGACATAATAGCAGTCGGTTTCGACCCTGACAGGACGTTCATATTCAAGGACAGTGAGTACGTGAAGAACGTCTATCCGCTTCTCATGAGGACTGCCAGGAAGATAACCGGCTCGACGGTCAAGGCAGTATTCGGGTTTGACGACTCTACGAACATAGGCATGTCATTCTATCCGGCTTACCAGGCGATTCCGACATTTTTCGAGAAGAAAAGATGCCTGATACCTGCGGCCATAGACCAGGATCCTTACTGGAGGGTGCAGAGGGATATCGCAGAAGGCATGGGATTCCAGAAGACAGCTGCCATACACAGCAAATTCCTGCCTCCGCTGCAAGGGATATCAGGGAAGATGAGTTCGAGCGCTGGTCAGGAGACCGCGATATTACTGACCGATGACGAGAAGACAGTGAAGAACAAGATAAACAAATACGCATTCTCAGGTGGCCAGGCAACTGTTGAGGAGCATAGGAGACTAGGCGGCAACCCTGATATTGATGTGCCCTATCAATGGCTGGATATACTGTTCGAGCCGAGCGATGCGAAGATGAAACAGATACATGACGATTATAAGGCAGGGAAGCTGCTGACAGGGGAGCTGAAGTCTATACTAATTGACAAAGTGAACGGCTTCCTGAAGGAGCACAATACGGCAAGGAAGAAGGCCGAGAAGACTATGGAGCAGTTCATGTACAAAGGGAAGCTCGCCAAAAGCATGTGGGAACGGACCTACGAGTGAACCTATGGGCCGAAGAAGAGTCCTTACCGGAACGCCGCTGCCTAAAGCGCTTGCCTGCGCCATGCTTGAGGACAACGGGCGTATTTTGTTTTTGGTCCGGAAGGACGCGAACGGAATCGAGAGAATCGAGCTTCCTTGTGTGTTGGTGCCGTCAGGACGGAGCCCTTTCGCTGATATAAAAGAGGCTTTCCACAGGATGACCGGTATAGACGGCGAGTTCCATGAGATAGTGCTCGAGGGAAGGCACAACGCCGGCTTCAGGAGAAGGAAGAACTGGGTGCCAGTGCTTGTTTTCAAGGTGACTGCCAAGAACAGGACAGCTAAACCGTCTGCCGAATTCTCTGGATTCCGGTGGCTGGCGCTGGATGATGCTAAAAAACAGAGATTAGGCAGGAATGCCGAATGGATCCGGAAGCTAGAGCTGGGAAAGCAGGAAAATGAAAAGCGGGATTGCGATCGCTATTAGGACCACTCCTGCGGAGATGCTCAGCAAGCCCCGTTCTTTCAACGATTCTATAGCGTCTTCTGGCTTCATATCTGAGAGAATGAGCGGGAATTCGGTTGTGCCTCTAAGAGCCCTAGTCTGGCTACCTACTGCCTCGCTTATGGCGCAGATATTCATGCCATCAGTAATGGCATGTTCAGTTATCCTAAGGAGACTCGCTTTATGGCGTTTGAGCGCTGCCGCGACTTCAAAGTTTTTCTGGAGGCGGATTAGGGCCGCTTCATTCAAGGGCCCGTAGACCGATGATCCAAAAAATGGAAGAGAGGCTAAAATAGGAGCCGCAGTGGCCTTGTATAGGGAGCTGCCCTTAACCTTGTTAATGCCTTTTTCAATAAGCCCTTTTTCATGCGGAATGGTTCCGTGGATGATAACCGGATTTGAAAGCGTGAGGTGCGCGACGCTTTCAACGACTTCCCTGCGGCCTAGGAGGAACGACGTGCCATGCTGGATGGAGCATATGGGATGCCAGCTGCCTCTTTTGTGGACCTCCACCACCGTGCGGTACATGGCGCAGTCAGTGGCAGCGGCCAGGCTTTTCACGGTCTTTTTGCACTTCACTTTGCCGCAGATGACCGATTTGCTGGATTTGCTCAAACGGCGCATGCCCCTGGAGATGAGATAAGCACCGGTCATGGTCGCTACACTGGGGAATAGAAGACTGAAGATGAGGACATCCGGAGGGGCCATGTCAACACAGTCTGAACTTGAAACCGTAGTGGACCAGGCCTTCAGGATCGTCGCGCTGGATGACACGGAAAACCTGTTCCACCCTGGAGCCGATCTTCACGTCATCCTTGTGGGCATCTACTATCTGGCCTGTGAGCCTAGCACCTTCATCCAGCTCTATGACAGCCAGGATGTACGGTACCTGATCCTCAAAGCCTTCAGGAGGCGCGGTGACTTCTGTGAAAGAGAATACCTTGCCTTTGCCTGAGAACTGGACTTCTATAAGCTTGCCCTTGCGCCTGCATTTCGGACATATGGAGCGCTTCGGGAAGTAAGCTGTCTTGCAGGTCTCACACCTGACACCTAGCATACGGTAGCGCTCTGGTATCCTTCTCCATGTGAGTGGTATTGCCTCTTTCATGTCAAAACCCTCCTCGTAGCTACTTCTTCGACTTTGCGTAGTCCTCTTTAAATTGGGCTATGCCCTTGTCGGTGAGCGGGTGCCGGAACATCTTCTCAAAGACCTCTGCAGGCATGGTCGCTATGTGGGCGCCTAGCCTGGCTGATTCCACCACATGGATCGGGTGGCGGATGGAGGCGACTATCACTTCTGTCTTGATATCGTAGTTGGTGAAGATGTCCATGATTTCCTCTATAAGGAGCATGCCGTCCTGTGAAACGTCATCCAACCTGCCCACGAAAGGAGAGACATAGGTGGCGCCCGCCTTTGCTGCGAGGAGGGCCTGGTTTGCAGAGAAGACAAGCGTGACATTGGTCTTGACGCCCTTTTCTGAAAGCATACGGACGGCCCGCATGCCTTCCTTTGTCATCGGTATCTTGACAACCACGTTCGGAGCCCATTTGGCGAATTCTTCGCCTTCTTTGACCATGCCTGCGGCATCATCCGCTACGCCTTCCACGGATATGGGGCCCTTGACCAGTTTGGCGATTTCCTTGATGACTGTTTTCTGGTCCTTGCCTGATTTCATGATGAGCGTGGGATTTGTCGTCACACCGTCGCACATGCCTAGTTCCACTGCCTTCTTTATCGCTTCCACATCCGCCGTGTCCATGAAGAATTTCATATTTTTCACCGTTTCAATTTCATTGCGTTTTCCGCAGCCTTGACTATGCCTGCAGCGTCAAGGCCGTATTTCTTGAACAAATCGTAAGCATTTCCAGACTCGCCGAACTTGTCCTTCATGCCAACCCGGACAAGAGGCGTCGGGCATTTCTCGCACAACACTTCGGCTATCGCACTTCCCAATCCGCCGTTTATCTGGTGGTCTTCCACGCTAACAACAATCCCACACTTGCTCGCGTAGGTAGTGATTGTAGCAGCATCTATCGGCTTGATCGTATGCATGTCTATGACCGCAGCATCAATCCCTTTCTTCTTCAGCTCTTCAGCAGCTTTCAGGGCTTCATATACCTGCAATCCGCATGCGAATATGGCGACATCCTTGCCATCGCGATAGACATTCGCTTTCCCGATCTCGAACGGGGTATTTGGCGTGGTGAACACGGGCGCGTTCTCGCGGGATGTGCGTATGTAGGCTGGTGTTTTGACTTTGGCAACCGCAAGGGTCGCTTTCTTCGCCTGCTCCACATCACATGGAACTATCACCATCATGTTCGGAAGCGAGCGCATCAACGCGACGTCTTCAAGCATCTGATGGGACGCGCCATCCGGACCGACGCTCAAGCCTGCATGGGAAGCATGCACCTTGACATTGGAATCGTTGTAGCAGACTGAGACGCGGATCTGGTCGAAGTTCCTGCCAGGAGAGAACGCACCGAATGCTGAGATGAAAGCTAACTTGCCGCAGGATGCTATGCCTGCTGCGACGCCTGCCATGTTCTGCTCTGCGACCCCGACCTGGACAAAGCGCTGGGGGAATTTCTCTGCGAACCAGTGTGTTCTGGTGGATTCAGAGACATCAGCAGACACCGCCCAGACATTTGGATCCTTTTCGCCGAGCTCGAGCAAGGCTTTGCCGAAACCGTCACGGCTGGCCTTTTTGGTGATTGCAGCACCGAACAGGTCTGGGACAAGATGCATGTCTGTCATGATTCTGCCTCCAGTTCCTTGATGGCCTTCTCGCCATCCTCCTTATTCGGAGCCTTGCCATGCCAACCATATTTCCCTTCCATGAAAGAGACGCCTTTGCCTGGCACTGTATCCGCTATTATCACTGTCGGCATGTCAGTAACTGAATCCAATGAACGGAATGCGCCAAGGATGGCGTTCATGTCATTGCCATCCACCTCTATGACGTTCCAACCGAATGCGCGGTATTTGTCTGAGAATGGTTCGAGGGGCAGGACGTCTTCGGTCGTGCCGTCTATCTGTATGCTGTTACGGTCCACCACCACGACAAGATTGTGGAGCTTGTATTTGGATGCAAGGAGCAGGGCTTCCCAGACCTGGCCTTCGTTGTGCTCACCATCCCCAGTAATCGTGTAAACACGCCATGTCTTGCCTTCACGCTTACCTACGAGCGCCATGCCTACTGCCATGGATATCCCCTGGCCAAGAGGGCCTGATGAGTTCTCTATCCCAGGAAGCGCGCCGCGGTGAGGATGACCCTGCAAAGGAGAGCCGAGCTTGCGGAGCGTCATGAGCTGTTCTTTTGGGAAATAGCCTGCGTTTGCTAGGCTGGCATATAGTACAGGGCAGACATGGCCATTGGAAAGGACAAGCCTGTCGCGGTCTTCCCAATGCGGTTTCTTCGGATCGTGCCTCATGACGTTGAAATATAAAGCGGTGAAGATGTCTGCGAGGCCAAGGGAGCCTGCCGGGTGGCCGCTCTTGGATTCGACAAGCATGCGGATGATATCCTGGCGGATGATGCTGGCCATGGACTTCAATGCGTTCACGTCTTCAAGCTTAGGCATGCGAACCACCAAAATTATCAGTGCTGTGTTTTGCGTTTGCACCGCGTTTAGCGCTCTTAATCAGCCCAGTAATCGCTGCCTTGGTATCTTTTGCCGCGAATACTGCGCTCGCTGCCGCGAGAATGTTGGCACCGCAGGAATATGCATGCGCTGCCGTTTCATTGTTGATCCCGCCATCGACTTCGATATCCAGCTTCGGATAGAGCTTGCGCAGGCGTTTTATCTTATCGCACATCTCGCGGATGTAGGACTGGCCGGAGAAGCCAGGATGGACAGTCATTATGAGCACGCGTTCTGCTTTGGGAACAAGGCGGAGCGCAAGGTCGATCGAAGTCTCTGGATTTATGGCAAGACCGAGCTTTCCGCCGGATTTCTTCACCGCCTGCTCCACGATATCGAATGATTTGACTGTCTCTATATGGACCAGGTGCATGTGCGGACCAGGTACTTGAGCAATCCACCGTTCTGGCTCACGCACCATCCAATGGAATTCATAATGCGCTTCTGGGAGATTTTTCAGGTCTTCTATACCGACAGTCGTATTAGGTACGAATTTGCCATCCATGACATCGATCTGAATCTCCTTGACGAGGCCATTGACTTGGGCGATGCGGCGGATAAGGTCGTCCCTGGTCTTCACAAGTATGGCTGGTACTACCTCTTGCTCCATAATCTTCCCCTCTCTCTAGAAAGCGAGCCGCAAGCCCGTAAGTTAGATTGGCATTCATAATATATAAAGATTGCGGGATGCGCCGCAAATGAACGCGTGCATCCGTAAATATTCCAGCAGAAAACGCAAAAATTGGGAATAGTTTTTTAAACATTTAGTGGAAAAAAGATTTCCAAGATGTAAAATGGCTAAACTCGAACACATACACATAACTGTGAACGCTCGGATCGATCCGTCTTTCAAGGCGTTGCCGCGGGACGATGCTCAGCGTTTTGTTGATAGACTGCTGAAAGCTGTCGACATGGAACCGCTAGGCCCGCTTAACTGGGCCGATGCCAAGGATCTCGATTTCCCTGGCCAGAGCTATGTGCAGATGATAACCACGAGCCACTGCTCGCTGCACTTCTTCTCTGAAACCAACGAGATCTACTTCGACCTCTATTCGTGCAAACCTTACGATGAGAACAAGGTCATAGAGCTGCTGGATGAGAAGTTCGGCCTGAAGGAATGGCACGGCATGCTCTACACTAGGTCGAGCGACTCGAAACCTAGGTTGAGGATGATAGGCAGCCAGGCCAAAGAGGTCATGGTCGCCAGGGTAAGAAACTGATTCTTATTTTTACCGATAACTTTTTGCGCCCAGGCGCAGATTATTTTAATCTACCCCTAGAATGCATACCATGTCAAAAATGATTATCGCGATTCTGGTCTTGGGATTGATCCTGGCCCCCCTGGCATTCGCCGCCAACTGCGCTGCGTCTTCCTACGCTGGGGCGTGCTCGATGTGCTCCTTCGATGCGCAGGGAAGGATGGCCGATACCTGCTGGCAGGGGTACAAACTCCAGGGAACGACCTGCATGAGCAGCAAATATCCGATAATGGCAACCGCGTATTCGCAAGGAAAATGCCCTCAGGTGGATGAGTGCGCATCAGAACTCCAGTCCTGCATAGCGCAGTACAGCAGTGGCGATGACAAAGCCGACTGCCAGGAAGGATCGTTGGCCGTCTGCTATGCCGCATCAGATGAGTGCGTAAAAAGCGCTGCGGTCAAGTGCGGTGAGCTGGAATCGCCTTGTCCTGGGTCCTCGACCGCGTTCATACTGCTCTTCGCAGGATTGCTTTTCGTCAGGATGAAAAATGACTAGAAAGACGATTTTCCGGATGCTGTGGCAGTAGCACCGCAGCAGTGGGACATCAGTGCGATGGCGGTCGTCATCGCTTTATCTAATTTTTCTTTTGGGGCTGTGGTAGGGAAGTATATCAACATTAACAGATTTTTTGTTTCCGAAGTAACACAAGTCCTTTTGGAATCGGCCACAGGGCCACCGAAAACAGAACGGGAATCAGATGTGATGATGCGGCTCTCTCCGTTGACGCTCTTGCCAGAGATGCCCTCGTAAATAGTGCCAGGAGCGCCTACGAAAACGGTTATCGTATCGCCCTCTATCCGATCAAGATCATAGAGACCGCAGGGGCAGCCGCTGAGGATGGAGACTATATTATTCACATCGACCGCAGCGTTTATGCGGTAGAGTCCCTTTCCAGCCATAATACGGCGTATCAAGGCTTCGCCGGATGGCCGGTCTTTTGTCGGGTCGGTACCGGCCTGGCTGAATAAGGCGCGCACGCCGCGAATCGTCGCATCTTCCGGTATGGGTGAGGCTGCGAATTTGGTTTTGACGGTCAGTTCAGCTTCCATGAACGCCGCATCGGTTTCTTGGTTCTTGAGCGTATTTTTGGCATTTGAAAATAGGATGTGACCTAGCGACAGGCCATGTAGTTTTTCTGAGGTGCAAATAAAACGCATCAGAGACCACGGTAGATGTGGATGACGGCGGTCGCGCCGCTTCCACCCACATTGTGGCTCAGGGCCACGTGGGCGTCTTTCACCTGACGGCCTTCGGCTTCTCCTCTTAGCTGCCAAGTACACTCCACAGCCTGTTTTATGCCGGTGGCACCGACAGGGTGGCCGCAGGCTTTGAGGCCTCCTGAGGTGTTGATAGGTATCTCGCTACCGATGGCGGTCTTGCCTTCCAAAGTGGCTTTTCCGCCCTGACCCTTCGGGAAGAAACCCAGGTCTTCGATGGCCATAAGCTCTGCGATCGTGAAGCAATCGTGGACTTCTGCCACATCGATGTCTTTCGGGGTCAGCTTCGCCATTTCATAGGCTTTTTTGGCTGCGACCCGGGTCGCTTTGAGGCTCGTAAGGCTCTCGCGCGAATGCAAGGCGATTGTGTCGCTTGCCTGGGCGCAGGCTATGATCTCCACAGGTTTCTTGACAAAGCTCTGGGCCATGTCCAACGGAGCGAGGACAACTCCTGCAGCGCCATCTGTTATCGGAGAGCAGTCAAATACTTTGAGCGGATCAGCAACCATCTTTGATTTCAGGACGGTCTCCATGGTTATCTCGCTCTGGAATTGGGCGTATTTGTTCTTGGCGCCGTGTCTGTGGTTCTTCACAGCAACGGCTGCCATCATCTCCTCTGTGGTGCCGTATTCCTGCATGTGCCTCTTCGCCATGAGAGCGTAGATTGCAGGGAAAGTAGCTCCTAGGAACAGCTCCCATTCCTGGTCTCCTGCGCCGCCGAGGATATCGCTGACGGTATTGACACCGAGATCGGTCATCTTCTCAACGCCGCCTACGACTACGAGATCGTGCATGCCGCTGGCGACAGCCATGACACCCTGTCTGAGCGCAAGACCGCCGGATGCGCATGCTCCTTCCACACGTGTGATTGGAATTGGGTTCAGGCCCATATAGTCTGCGAGAAGGCCGCCGATGTGCTCCTGGCCAACAAGCCTGCCTGAGGCCATGGTACCTATGAAGCCGGCGTCTATCTTGTCACCTGAGATGCCTGCATCAGTTATCGCTCTGAGGCCTGCTTCTACGACCAAGTCACGGAAGCCCTGTTCCCAGTGCTCGCCGAAAGCGGTCATTCCTGCTCCTATGATTGCTACGCGTCTCATGAGAATTACACCTGAAGTGATATTATGAAATGCGGTTTAAAAAGCATGGACAAACGACGTTCGACGGAAAGCGTTATGGGGATTTTCGCCTAGCGAGCCACCAGTCTTTGAAAAGCGGGAGGGTGAGGGTAGATAAGAGAAAGCCCAAAACCGGAACTAACGCCACCAGAAGAGGATATTGTGCATTTATCGCGACAAGGAATGCAGCGGATATAAGATAAGTGCCGACGGCGATTATGACACGGCGCATGAGACTGGTTTCCCAGGCTTTATCAGCTTCAACGCGGGAGTTGCGCTCTTTTATCTTTCCCACTTCACGTTCGAGCTGATCCATTTTTGCCATGCAAACGAGTTGCTAAGAAAACGATTAAAAGCGAATCATCTATTGTAAGACTATGGGAGTCAAAGTCTCCAACCCTTATTCTGAAGAAAAATGGGAGGAGTGCGGCATATTCGGCGTATTCTCGAAACGCGGGGAAGACGTAGCTCCGCTGCTTTACCGAGCGCTCATCGCGCTCCAGCACAGGGGACAGGATGCTGCGGGTTTCGCTGTCTATAATGGGAAGACGATAGAGTCAAGACGCGGAATCGGGCTGGTGGATGAGATATTCAAACCAGAGGACCTTAAGCTGAAAGGGACAATCGGTGTGGGCCACACAAGATATCCGACCATAGGTGAATGCAGAATATGCGATGTCCAGCCTTCAGTGCTTGGTGATATCGCAGTGTCGCACAACGGCCATGTGGCCAATTATAATGATCTGAAAAAGGTCTTTGAGAAAAAAAACAAATACACCAGCAGCGTGGACTCTGAACCGATGGCATTCGCTCTGGCTGAGAATAAGAGCCTGGAGGAAGGCGTCAGATGGATAATGGCTAATTTCGAAGGCTCCTATTCTGATGTTTGCATATACAAGGGGATGCTCGGGGTCTATCGCGATCCGCATGCCATACGGCCGTTGGTGTGGGGCGAGAATGACGATTTCATAGCGTTCGCCTCAGAAACTGTCGCGCTGGATATAAACAACATACCTTACTCGGGTGAAGTCAAAGGCGGCGAGCTGGTGGCCATAAAAGATGGCAAGTTGGACAGGAAACAGCTAGTGCCTGAGAAACCGTACCATTGCATGTTCGAATACGTCTATTTCGCTCGGCCGGATTCAGTGATAAACGGGAAGAGCGTCTATGAGGCCAGGAGCATGTTGGGTGAGATCCTTGCCAAGGAGGCACCGGCCAAGATAGACGTGGTGGTGCCTGTACCGGACACGTCCAGGACCGCTGCATCGCGGTATGCGCAGAAGCTAGGCGTGCCATGCGAGGAAGGCCTGATAAAGAACAGGTATATCGGAAGGACATTCATAATGCCGAGCCAGAGCAAACGGGTCGGCGCGGTCAAGCTCAAGCTGAATCCAGTCAAGGAGCTCATAAGGGGTAAATCAGTGGTCTTGGTGGATGATAGCATAGTACGAGGGACCACTTTGAAGGAGATAGTCGCATTGGTCAGAAGCGTCGGCGCAAAGGAAGTGCACCTGAGAATAACCTGCCCGCCAGTGAAAGCGCCATGCTTCTACGGGGTGGATATGTCCACCTATAAAGAGCTGGTGGCAGATGGCAAGAGCGTGGACGAGATACGGACATTCCTTGATGCGGATAGTTTAGCATACATTTCCATGGATGGGCTTAGGAAAGCCATAGGCCTTCCGATATGTACGGCATGCCTAGGTGGATCGTACCATAGCGAATATGTCAGAAAACTGGCCGAGAATGCGAAAGGTTCGAAGAGGGAAACGCATGGTTGTGGTTGAATTCGAGTATGAGGAGATGAAACGGCTGATTGACCTGCCACGGGAGAAAATGGTAGCTTCGCTCAGCGACCTTGGCGCGCCTTCTGAATACGAGCCAGAAGTGAAGAAGATAATAACTGAGTTGACACCGAACCGGCCGGATTGGTATTCCATGGAGGGCCTGGCAAGATCGCTCAAAGCGTATCATGGGAAGGGACTTCCTGAATACCAGGCGAAGAAATCGGATTACAAGGTGGTTGTCCACCCATCAGTGGCTAAAGTCAGGCCGTATACGGTGTGCGCAGTCGTGAGGGGGCTGAAATTCGACGACCAGCGCATCAAGGATATGGTGCTGCTGCAGGAGAAGCTCCTAGCCACTCTTGGCAGGAAAGTGAAGAAGTTCGGTCTTGGCATATACCCGCTGCATGCGATAAAATTCCCTGTGAGCTACACCACGATGCGGCCAGAAGAGATACGCTACACGCCGTTGGGCGCTGAAAAGGAGATGAGCGCCGATGAGATATTGAAGTTCCATAAGAAAGGCCAGCAATACGGCCACCTTCTCAAAGGCTATGATCGTTATCCTGTGTTCCTGGATGCGGATGGAAAGGTGATGGCGCTCATACCGGTGGTGAATTCGAACGAAACAGGAAAGGTGGATGTTGCTACCGAAGACGTTTTCATAGAAGTGAGCGGGATGGACCTGCATTCATGCAAAGCCGCCCTGAACATATTGGCATGCACGTTCGCCGACATGGGCGGCACGATATACGAAGTGCTGATGGACTACGGCAAGGAGAAGTTCGAATCTCCGGATTTGAAACCGAAGACGTTGAAAATCAGCTCGAAGGATGTGAATAAGGTGCTTGGGCTGGAACTTAGCGACTTAGAGATGGCCGGGCACCTTGGACGGATGGGATACGCATACCGGAAAGGTGTTGTTTATACCCCGCCGTATAGAGCCGATATAATGGGCATTATCGACGTGGTGGAGGACATTGCGATCTCCTATGGTTACAACAACTTCAAACCATCTACTCCTGACTTCTTCTGTCCGGGCGAAGGGAACAGGGGTTATGATGAGTTTGATAGCATAATGCGCGGTATGGGGTTCACCGAGACCAAGACTTTCATGCTCACAAACAAGGAGAAGCTGGGGATGATCGGCTGCGCTGATAAGGTCATCGAGATAACAAACCCTGGTTCTGTTGAATACACGGTGGTGAGGCCGAATCTCATCCTAGACATGATAAATACCATGGCAGTCAACAAGATGAAAGGGTTGCCGCAGAAATTTTACGAGATAGGGATGGTACAAAACGGGGAGCGAACCGCACGACGCCTTGTTTTTGGTGTGGTGGATAAGCGGTTGGAATTCTCTGAAGTGCGCGGCTACCTGCAGACATTGACTGCTGAAGCGGATTTCGAGTTCGTATTGAACAAGACGGAAAACCAGATTTTCGAGGCAGATATATCCTGCGCGGTCATGGCCAAAGGAAAGGAGATCGGGGTCTTTGGAAAGGTCAGGAGAGAGGTTTTGGGAAAGTTCGGCCTGGATTTCGATACGTATATTTGCGAACTGCAGCTATAGAGAGACCCCCCATACTTCCACTATTCGATTTGCTCTATTACCCCAGCTCTTCTATGGTTTCAGCGGTCGCTTTATAGACAGTGACAGCCCTTCCGAAGCGTTTGAAGAAGAGATCCACCATCTTTTCCATCTTTGGAGGCACAGCAAAAGCGGATTTTGTCTTCCATACCTCTTTCTTCAATGGAAGCCGATTCAGATGGTAGTAGAATAGGCGCTTCGTTCTGTTGAATTTTTTCTTATTGGAAGCATTGAGATCGTAGATGTAGAGTATGTGCATGCTATGTAACTATAGTTACATATATTTTAAAACAAACAACACAAGTATTATTAGCGGAAGTATACACTCCCCCCACCCTCTTTTTAGTTCATTTTTTCCCGAGCTGCCTGCAATATTTAGAATAAGTGACAAGGCGTTCCATTGCCTTTACGGCCGCTCTAGGGGAGCTGTAACTTGGGACGCCTTTGCTCTCCAGGATCTTCCTATAGACCTCAGTGTAAGTGCCGCCGACCGAAATAGTGGCTATCGGTTTTGTCTGTTCATCCAGAGCTTTAGTCAGCACGTGGATGATGCGTTCGTCTATCGGCGGAGTCTGGGTAAGAACGATGATGATCAATCCATCTATGTTAGGATCTTTCATCATGACATCTATGGCTTTCTCATAAGCCTCCACACCAGCGTCTGCCACAAGGTCCAGCGGATTGGCAACCGTGCCATAAGTCGGCAGTATCTTAGCCAACTCCTTTTTGGTCGCCTCTCCGAATTCTGCCAGCGCCAACCCCTCGTTTTCTATGTAATCCGCAGTCAGGACGCCCATGCCGCCGCCATTGGTTATCACGCCCATGCGGTTGCCTTTGGGTTTTGATTGGTTGAATATCTTGACGAAATCGAACACCTCATCTATCCCATCCGCCTCAGTGACCTTGGCCTGTTTGAAAGCTGCGTTATACGCCAGGTAGCTACCAGCGATGTTCCCAGTGTGCGACCGGGCAGCCGCTTGGCCACCAGCCCCCTTTCCGGCCTTCAAGGCGATTATGGGCTTCACCTTATTCACTTTCTTCATCGCCTGTAGCAGTTTCCGGCCATCCTTCACGCCTTCCAGATACAATATAATTATCTTCGTTTTCTCGTCGTGCATAAGGTACTCGAGATAATCCCCTTCATCCAGAACAGTCCCGTTGCCGTATGAAATGAACTTGGACAGGCCCATCCCATAGTAAGCCATGAGATCGACCACGGTCGAACCGACCGCCCCGCTCTGGGTGACGAAAGCTATGCCGCCGGCCTTGGGCCTTTCCAGCTTGTACGTAGGTAAGAATATGCTGTCGACTTTGGTATACGGATTGAATACGCCAAGGCAGTTCGGTCCAATCACAGGAATATCATTAGCTTCTGCGGTTTCCTTTATCTTCTTGGCCAGATCATCTCGTCTGACCTCCTCAAACCCACCGCTCAGGATTATCACGCCGCCGACCTTCTTCCTGGCGCAGTCATCCATTATGGCCGGCACAGTCTCTGCCGGTGTCGCGACTATGACACAGTCCACGCTTCCAGGTATATCAGCCACTTTGGCATAGCACTTCAGGCCGAACAGTTCCGGGTATTTCGGGTTGACTGGGTATACCTTCCCGGCGAACCTGGCGTCAAGGAAATTCCTCACAAGCACGTTCCCTATCTTGTTCGGTGTGGCCGAAGCGCCCACAATCGCGACTGACTTAGGTTCGAATATGCGCCCGAGATTTTTCATCATCTTCTCCATGAAAACCTACCTACTGAATCTAGCATCGACTATGTCGCAGCCCTTCTCATCGAATACGACCGGGTTGAGGTCCATCTCCTTGATGTCCTCTTCAGCCATGAATCTGCAAGCCTTGAGCACCAGCTGCTCCAGGGCCTTCTTGTTTATCGGTTTCTTCCCCCTTGCGCCTTCCAGGAGGGGGTGCACCTTGAGCTCAGCCACCATCTCATCCACATCAGAGGCTACCAATGGGCATATCCTCGCGCTTATATCCCTGAATATCTCCACGTAAATGCCGCCCAGGCCCAATACTATCATGTGGCCGAACTGGGGGTCCTTCTTTCCACCTATTATCAGTTCCACGCCCTTCCTGGCCATCTTCTGCACAAGGATGCCGTCGATCTTCTTGCCAGCCGCATTATGCATGATTTCCTTGTAGGCGCTCCTGAGCATCTCCTCGTTCCTGAGCTTTATCCTGACGCCTCCGATATCTGTCTTATGCTCCACTTGAGGAGACACGACCTTGAGCGCCACCGGGTAGCCTATCTTCTTGGCTGCCTTGGCTGCTTCGTTCTCGCTTTTGGCCAGATGATGAGGCAAAAGCTTGAAACCATGCCTCTCGAGTAGGGAGAAATCTTCGACAAGCGTCATGGCTATGTAAAACAGGCGTGTTTATTTATTCTTTTGCCCGATTATTCTCATGCGCATCTATACAAAATTCGGTGACAAAGGGAACACATCTCTTCTTGGCGGAGTCACCGTGCCAAAGAGCGATCCGAGGTTAGAAGCATACGGCGCAGTCGATGAGCTCAATGCGGTTCTCGGCATCGTTGTCGCCTTCAGCGAAAAAAGGAGCCAGGTAGACTCGCTCAGCAGGATCCAGAACGACCTTTTCATCATCGGAGCTGAATTATCCTCAAAAGGCGCTAAGACCAAGCAGATTTCCCCGAAGCGTGTGAGCGAAATAGAAAGCGAGATAGATAAGATCGAAGCAGACCTCCCCCCGCTCCACCATTTCATAGTCCCTGGCGGAAGCAAGACCGCCTCGCTCCTCCACCTGGCAAGGACCGTGTGCCGGAGAGCCGAGCGCACTATAGTCGCCCTATCCCAGAAAGAGAAGGTCAATCCAGACATCATAGTCTACATGAATCGTGTCGGCGACCTGCTTTTCGTGCTGGGCAGATCCGAGAATTACAAGAAGAAAGTGCCGGAGATCACCTGGCGAAGCCGCTGATTTTAATCCTTCCCCAACATATATCCATATCGAGGG
>JAQTOF010000003.1 GCA_028713495.1 Candidatus Iainarchaeum sp. | reverse complement strand
AGAAGTATCTTTCCCTGCCCGGTCTCCACTGACGGATTCGGGACACGATAGGTGAGCCGGAAATCTTTTCCCAGCGGCCTTTTGGTGAAGAAATCATGGTGGCGCGACAGCAGCTTCTCCACAACCCGGCTGTCAGCCTCCTTGCCTTCACTGTCCCACATCTGCTCCTGGCAGCCGAGCTGGGAGAACACGAAGAAGGCTTCTTTCACCTCTGCCTCCCCTGCCAGGACATCGGAATCAGAGAAGAACGGGGTGGCTATATTATCAGGATGTTGTGTGCTCATGCAGCGAGGGACATTTGCCATAGGACCGCCTCGATAAGAGAACGGGAGCGCGCTTTAAATAATTTCTCTTTGTTAGAGATACCATAAACGAGTGCGGGTGAAATTTTGATAGTGAGCCTGAAGAAATCCTTCAATGCGTATTCCAAGAACCCATTCATGTTCGTATGGGCCTCGCTGATGTACATATTCATGTTCATCGCGACATTATTGGCATGCATCGGCCTGGTGGTTATTTACTTCATAGCTATGTCGGTGTTCAACCAGCCAGTGGATCCGCAGTCCATCCCGACCATGGCCCTCGGAGCGGTCGTGGTGCTGCTGCTCGTGCTGCTGCTAAATGGCCTTAATGCGGCCCTTGCAGGCGCGTACCACTCCGCGTTCTGGAAGGAAAAGACCACGCTGACTACGTTCTATGCTTATGCCATCGACAAGGCACCGACGATGTTCGCAATCCAGCTCCTGCGCGAGCTGATATGGGTCCTGCTGGCAGGCCCTGTGATCGCCATTTATGTGTACTTCC
Organism: Candidatus Iainarchaeum sp.; assembly: GCA_028713495.1. Lineage (GTDB taxonomy): Archaea > Micrarchaeota > Micrarchaeia > Anstonellales > Bilamarchaeaceae > Bilamarchaeum. The sequence continues at coordinate 35,807 of JAQTOF010000003.1, read as the reverse complement.
TTAGCACGGTCGCCTATATGGACCTGCTGCTGGGGGCGTATCTGCTGTTCATAACGTTCATCATCCACATGCTTTTCACGCCTGCTTTCCTGACCGCAGGCGCATTCGGAACGGATTTCTATGCATCGCTGAAGCACGCATTTGACTTCCTGCGGAGGAGGCACATATACTTCGTAGGCCAATACATCGTGTTCTCAGTGGTGTGGCTGGTGAACTTCGTACCATTCCTGCAGTTTGCGACAATATTCTTCGCCTATCCAGTGGTCTATACCGCCATGATAAACATGATAGAGGAAACGGTGAAGATACAAAAGGAGGAAGACTGATGTACCGCGTATACGAATGCGATTCAGCCAAGAAGAAAGAGGTCGAGAAGATACTCGAGACAGACCCTTATGCCGCAGACAGCTTCGCCAGAATCGGCTACAAGATGAAGGATGGCGTCGTGCTGGACGAGGACAAGACGAAAGCGTACATCTACATCTCTGCCCCTGAGGATTTCATCAAGAAGGCCGATGTGAAGCTGAAGGATGTCGCCAAGCCCGCTTCTTCCGCAGTGGAGAAAAGAGTCATAGAGAAGATACAAAAAGAAGAGGAGAGCGTTGCTGAAGGCGTCGCTAGCATCGGTAACATGTTCGGTTGATTGGCGCAGACAGATGTCAATTAAGGCTGCGTCAGCCGCTAGGCTTCCCTTAGGAGACTGAAGCAACCTATTTATTCTTTGTCTACTTATCACATCATATGAGTGAACCAGAAACAGATCCTCTCGAGGTAGAAGAGAACAAGGAAGAAACAGCGCCACAGGAAACCAAGCAGATAGCGTCACGCGGTGTGCCTTCATCAGAATCCATTTATCTTCCAAGGCATGACTCACCTGAGCTGCGTTCCTTCCAGGACAAGAACGAGACCATAACCAGGAACCTTTGGAATGTTGAGGAGCTGGTGAATTTCATATTCTCCAAGAAATATCAGCCGAAATACTATGAGATAGCCCTGGGTTTCATGAATATGCTTTATGAGAAGACGCAGGTGACAGGGGATGAGACCGCCGCTTTTGTGAAAAGCAATGGGATATCGAAGGCGACGTTCTACAACCGGGTGCTGCCCAGATTGAAACGTGTGGGCCTGATAAAAGTGGAAAGGGACACGGTCGTGGCCATAGAGAGCAAGAGGAAATTCAGGCCGATGAGGATCTCGTTGAGCAAAACGTTCGGGAACTACTTCATGAAGATTGGCGATTCCTGGTTGGCTATAGTAGATGATGCCAGGAGCAGGATGGAGAAGAAGAACCAGAGTAAGTTATAGTCTGCTTGTTTTAGATGATACAAAGATCGGCTCTGTCACGAAAGCGCTTGGCTTGTAGAGCTCATAACCCTCTTTTCCTGAGACGCTGATTTTGCAGAGGTCGCCTCGTGCCACGTCAAACTCTGTGTAGTCGCTTAGGAATGCATACTGGCCGACGCTGCCGGAAATGAACGCGCTTATGCTGCCATCCTCGTTCGCTATGAGGGCGACGCTCACTAAGCCAGGGGCTCTTATGGTCGAGCCTTTTTCCAGGATAGTAGCATCACCCGGCACTGCACATTTCGGGCATGGGGAGCATTTCACTTCGATGTCCTTGGATGCAGGTCGGTCGCATCCTAAGATGAGTCCGCTGACCAGAACCGTTGCTGATGCGAATGCACGGATGGCGCTGGGGCGCTTAGGCATGTTAGATGCGGATTGCATCCCCGGTTCTTGGTACCTGAGTTTCATCGCATGCCTCTGAAAATCATTTCTGGGATTCGACGTATAGCCCGTATAGCTTGGTTCTTTTCGAGGATAGGGATACCCAGCCGGGCGCGGTCAGGAAAGCGCCTGGTTTGAAGACGTCATAGATCTCCTTCCCTGAGACAGTGACAGTGCATAGCACTCCTGGGCCGACCGAGAAGTTCTGCGTCTCGCCGTGCGGTATATTGGCTGTGATTGATTCGTAGCGGGCTTCCACAGTGGACTGGTCTATGCCCCTCAGCACCAAGACGCTCGGGACCTGTTTAGTTGTCCCGATGATGGAGCCTTCCTTGAGCAATGACGCGCCTTCTGGAACTGTGCAGTCCTGGCATGGAGCGCATTTGACAGCGAGCGCCTTGTTCTGGACATTCTCCATAGGAGATGGTAGCGGGGCATCTATCGTCTTGGATTTCTCCGCATCGCATCCGAAAAGAGTGCCCGTAAGCAAGGCAGCTGTCGCGAACACCTTTGCGGCGGTCTTTGTCCTCTCTACCGGGGTTCTCGGTTTGGTATGTTGGAGATTCATTTAAATCAACCCAAAAAAGAATCATTTCCGCTTTTTCTTCTTCGGAATCGCCCTGAGCTTGGTCTTGCCAGAGCTCTTGGTCTTCCTGGTCTTCCTTGAATCATCGACCAGCTTGGCTCTCTCATCCTTCTTCTCCTCGAAGGTAGTCTTAGCCTTGGCGGTCTTCTCCTTGATCTTGGCGACCAAGGAATCGTAATCAGCGGAATCCTTCAGGTCTCCCCTGAGCTTCCTGGCCATCTGCTGGCTCTCGTTCACGAGCTTGGTTATCCTCGACTTGGAATCGGCCATCTTCTGCTCGATGCCCTCCTCCTTCGAGACCGCATCCTGGAGCTCGTCATCATAGGTGTCTGCCATCTTCTCAAGCTCGCCCAGGTACCTCTTCATATAGAGGGCCTCTGACGCTTCCTTGAGCTCTGCTAGTTCCTCATCGCTTGTGGATACGTAGCGTTCCACTTCATCTATCTTCTGCTCGTAATCACGTATGTATTCCTGCACCCAGTGCTCGACCCTGGCGACGCCCTCGAGCTCCTGCTCAAGGGATTCCAGTTCAGCACCGCGCGCAGCGACGATCTCTTTTATCGCATCGGCTGCAGCAGAAGCCTCGGATTTCATCTGCTCGACATTCTGCATGTCCTCATTGAGCGATCCCATGGCCTTGCTTAGCTCGTCCACCTGGGACTGCACGGATTTCAAGGATGCCGTGAGCTTGGACGAACGGGAATCAAGCGCGGTGTGGGTCTTCTCAAGCTCCTTCAACCGTGCGTTCTGCTCTTTTATGATCTCATCGGCCTCGGCCACCTTGTCCTTGACATCTGCCTTGGCCTCTTCGATATGAGAAAGATATTCAGCGGCCTTCTCCTTTGTCCTGAGAAGAGCATCCCTGCCTTCTGCCTTGAGGGCACCCATCTGCTCCTGGAGCTTGCCGAGCTCTTCCACCTTGTCAGGGAGCTCGAGTACGCGCTCCTTGAGCTCTGTGAGCTTGCCCTGCTTCTCCAATATCTTCTCCATGAGCAGGACCATGTCTGCCTGCATCCTTCCGTCCATGCTGGCGAACTTGTCACGGTAGAGGGCATCCTTCTCCTTCTTGAGCTCCTCTATCTTGGCTTTCTCGCGGTTTATCTCCTGGACATAGGTTCCCATGAGGTCGCGGATGTCGGCTGCGGTCGCACGCGGGGCTACCAATTCGTCTTTCCCGCGTCCGGAAGCGTCTTCATCAACATCATCACTGCGTTCATCGCTCGCTTCATCATCACGTCCGCTCGCGTGGTCGCTTTCGTCGCGCTCGTCCGTTTTGTCATCACCGCTATCACGTCCGCTCCTGCGTTCGCTTTTATCGGTGCTATCGCGCTTGTCGTAGTCGTTTTCGCTTTCGTCGTCGGAATTGTATGTTTTTCCATCCTCTTCGTCAGCGAAAGGAAGTATCGGTTCTTCTGAATGCCCTGAAGCTGTTTCAGCTTCCTTGGACTCTTCTTTATCTTCAAGGTTCGTGAGTATATTGGATTTCAGGCTCTCGCTCTTGGAAGACGGGCTCCTTTTCTTCCTGTCGAGGTACTGGCTGAGCAGCTCCTCTGGCTCGGTATCATCCAATGGGAGTTCCACTGCGAAATCTTCTGCTTCCTCCTTGTGCGCCGCTTCTGCGGCAGGTTCGGATTTTGCCTCCTCTGTTTCTTTGGACTCTGATCCCCTCACATCGTCCAAATCAGGTTCAGGTGCGGACGGCTCCACAGGCGGGCTGATAGGCGAGGCATACTTCTGCTCGGGTTCCTCATCAGTGCCTTTCCAGAGGACATAGGTGCCTCCGAGGCCGTACTCTATGGAGATATAGCCTTCATCCTCAAGGACAGCGATCCACTTCTCGAGCGTCTTCTTGTCTATCCTGCAGATCTGCTTAAGCTCGTTCAGTGCGACCTTGCGCCTCTCGGCGAGCGTCCTGATAAGGCTATCTACGTCTGTGCTGATTAGCGGTTCGTCAACAGTGATTTTATCGTGGGACAAATACCTCACCCCTCCCGATGTAATTATGCAAGGATAAGTTTATAAATATATGACCACAAGCGAACACAAAAATAAACGGATAAGAGGATAAAAAGACGCATCATTTAGCGACGATGCGGTACTTGCCTGAGAGCTTGCGCTTGGCGCGGATAAGGGCCAGTTTCAGATGCTCTGCGTTGGCCTTGTAGCCGTACACCGTGAAGAGCGGTGTGCCTACGCCAAGCCGGGCTGCCCTGTCCATGGGCCTGCCGAACGCCTGCCTCATGCCCTTCTGCAGACGGTCTGCGCCTGCGCCCGCGATCATCTTGTTCTCGCGGATTATGTGGTGCGGGTACACCCTCACCATGAGATAGTAGGCACCCGGGGCAGTCTTCTCCAGGTGCTTGTTGGAGCTCTGCCTGGCGCTCTCGATTGCATTGTCCCTGAGGATCACCGCCTCCTCGCTCCTGAGCGTCATCACGCAGTCGAAATCCGGCTTCATCACGCCCATGCGGTACTGGTGCAGGTCGGCGTGCGGCATAGATTTTATGAACGATTTCCTGGGCTTGCTCTTGGAGAACCTGGTCCATGCGACCTTGTCAGCATCCCTGATTGCCCTTCCTGGTCTGATACCCATAGATTATCACCTGTCAAATTAGATTGAAGAGAAAATTAGTATGAGCAGTTAGAATTTTAAATAGGCATCCTGACGGCAGAAGCGGTGTTTCCCCCAAAGGATTTAAGCATGTTATGAGATAGGATGCCATGGCCAAGATGCTCGCCAAGAAGGCCGGGAAGCTGCTGCAGTGCCTGGCGTGCAACAGATACTGCAAGATACCAGAAGGCCAGGCCGGATTCTGCGGCGTCCGCGTCAACGAGAAAGGCAAGCTGAAGGTAAGCGTCTATGGCAAGCCCTGCGCCGTGTGGGTAGACCCCATAGAGAAGAAGCCGCTTTTCCATTTCCTGCCTGGGAGCAGGAGCTTCTCCATAGGGACTTTCGGATGCAATTTCGCATGCACATTCTGCCAGAACTGGGATATCAGCCAGGCGCCCCAGGAAGCGAGGATGAAGGACCCGAAGGGATGGAGGAAGTACTTCCAGAGCCTGATAGACAGATGCGAGGAATGGCCTCCTGAGAGGATAGTGGAGCAGGCACTGGCGAGCGGATGCAAATCCATCTCTTTCACATACAATGAGCCGACCATATTCACTGAATACGCCTTGGATGTCATGAAGCTGGCCAGGAAGAAGGGCCTCAAAGGAGTGTATGTCACCAACGGCTATGAGTCCAAGGAATGCTGGGATGCACTGAAAGGCAATATAGACGCGGCGAACATAGACCTGAAGGCTTACAACAAGAGATTCTACATAGAATTGTGCAAGGTGCCTGATTTCGAACCCGTCAAGGAATCCATAGTGTATGCGAAAAAGCTCGGCATCTGGGTGGAAGTGACGACGCTCCTCATACCGGACTGGAACGACAACCTAGATGAGCTGAAGGCAGAGGCTAAATGGCTGGCAAGCGTGGATCCTGATATGCCTTGGCATGTCACGGCATTCCATCCTGAATATAAATTATTGGACAAGGAGCCGACACCCCCTGAGACGCTGATAAAGGCAAGGGAGATAGGCAAGATGGCTGGCATCAAGCACGTCTATTGCGGCAATGTCTCTATGTCATATTCTGATTACGAGACCACCATCTGCCCCAAGTGCGGCAAGGAGCTGGTGAGGCGGATAGGGTTCAGTGTCATGGAGAACAAGATGAAAGACGGAAAGTGCGGATATTGCGGTGCCGGGATAAAAGGGGTTTGGAAGTAGATGGAACCGATGATACGACCTCCTGCCGTGGCAGGGGCGTTCTATCCAGGGGATGAAGCAGAGCTTAAGGCCACGATAGAGGAATACCTGTCTGCTGCCAAGGAAGTGAAGCTGGAAGGGAGGATCAGGGGGATGGTAGTGCCGCATGCCGGCTACGTCTATTCCGGACCCATCGCAGCATATGGATACAAGCTTCTCGCGAAACAGAAACCGAAAGAGATAGCCATCCTGGGGCCATCCCACTATGCCATGTTCCCGGGCGCATGCGAATCCGGGTTCCAGTTCTGGGATACACCGCTCGGCAGGGTGAAGGTGAAGAGCGCCACCGGCGGACCGATAAGTGTGTTCCCCACAGCCCACGGCCCTGAGCACTGCCTTGAGGTCCAGCTCCCGTTTTTGCAGGCGATTCTTGGTGAAAAATTCGAGGTATGGCCATTGCTGTGTGGAGAAGTGGACCCTGAAGAGCTGGCGGATGCTGTGATGGAGAGGATGGATAAGGACACATTCATCATCGCGAGCTCGGATCTCAGCCATTACAAAAGCTATGACACTGCGAGGAAGATAGATGCGATAGCGAACGAATCGGTGCCTGCCCTTGATATCGCGCGTTTCGAAAGAGAAGGGGATGCATGCGGCAAGACAGCCATACTCACGCTCATGCACATAGCGAAAAAGAAGAAATGGAAAGGCAAGCTCCTGGATTACAGGAACTCAGGAGATACCGCAGGCCCGAAGGACCAGGTCGTCGGCTACGGATGCTACGCATTTTACAGCAAATGAGATGGGACCAATGGGACTGAACGCAAAAGAGAAGAAATACCTGCTTGGACTGGCAAGGAAGACAGTCGCACAATACCTTGAAACCGGAAGTACGCTGGAACTGAAGCCAGAGGATGTGCCGCACAAAAGCCTGACCGAGAACGGCGCGTGCTTCGTCACGCTGTATATAGGCAAGGAGCTGAAGGGATGCATCGGCACCCTGGAGGCGCATAGGCCGCTTGTCTTTGACGTGATAGACAATGCCCTTGGAGCCGCGTTCAATGATCCAAGGTTCTATCCAGTGACCAAGGAGGAGCTCCCTAAGGTGAAGTTCTCCATGTCAGTTCTTTCAGCGCCCAAACCGCTCCTTGTGAAGGACGCTGATGATTTGCTGAAGAAGCTGGTGCCGCACAAGCATGGCCTGATCATCCAGAGCGGCTATGCACGGGCGACTTTCCTTCCTGTGGTCTGGGAGCAATTGACGAAAAAGGAGGAATTCCTGTCGCACCTCTGCATGAAGGCAGGATTGTTGCCTGATGAATGGAAACGGACGAAAGGCATCCAGTTCTACACCTACGAGGCAGAGGAGTTCTCGGAGTGAAATGATTGCTGCGGAAATGAACCCCAGCATAGTTTATAAGTGAAGAAAATATGATTTTGCTGTGGATTTAAGTGAACTCAATCGCGCTAAAGTAAAAATACGCTGGAAGCGGATTCATGACACTGAAAAGAAGCATATTGCTAAATACGCTAGATTAACCCGAGACTTGAAGGCGAGAGTTCATGGGTATCTTTGCGGGGATGGTAGTGTTTCGCAACGTCCTGAACGAAATAATGGGAAGATGCACTATGAGATTCGCTTTTATCCAGACCATCAATCCCTGATTCCACCATTCGTTGATGCATTTTATTCTGTATACGGTCAAAAGCCCCACATAAAAAAACTCAAGAATCACTACAGAGTGGCGATAACTTCAACAATAGCAGCTAAGGACCTATTCAAAGATGGACCATTTTCAAGTACCGAATGGCGCGTCCCTAGATGGGTGATGCGAAGTAGATTGTATTCGAAAGAATGGATTATGGCGTTTTTCGATGCAGAAGCATATATAGGCCGGCGACGGATTTGCGTTCAATGTGTAAATAGAAACGGTTTGGGTCAAGTAAGAGAAATGCTTAGAAAATTCGGCATAGAATCCAAAGAGTACGTCTATAAAAGGAAAAATCCAAATTGGAATATTAACTATCATTTGGTAATTACGACAGGACGGCTGGCTTTTTTAAAAAGGATTGGTCTTAATCACAAAGAAAAACTCCGAAGGCTTAATGCCGACGTCGCATAATCCGGTAGTGCGTCGGAAATCCATCGTGATTGACGAATCTCGAACCGGATTCTCGAGACAACCGATCCCTCTGGGATTGCAGGTTCAAATCCTGCCGTCGGCGATTTTCTTTCTTCCGGCAATGAGCATGATAATAAAAGTTATCGTCCCATAGACCTTCATGATTGTCCTCAACCTTAAGACATATGACCTTACCATAGCGAAACCACTGCTTTTCGTTGACGTGGCAAAGGAAGTCGTGGATGAGACCGGCCTACGCATAGTTGTCGCGACGCCTGCCCCCTACCTCCACCAGTCAGCAGAGCGGTTCTCTGGCATATTCGCACAGCATGCGGACCCAGAGCCAGCAGGAGCGTACACCGGTTCCATATCTGCTGAGATGCTGAAATCGCTCAAGGTGAAGGGCTCACTGATCAACCATTCCGAGAAAAAAGTGGCTCATAAGAAGATAAAGGCGACTGTGGACAGCTTGCACATGCATGGTCTTGAGAGCTTAGTATGTGCTGCAAGCACAAAGGAGGCTGTGGAAATCGCGGCTTACATGCCGACTTATATCGCCGTGGAGCCGCCAGAGCTGATAGGGAGCGGGGTGAGCGTGTCCAAGTCAAAGCCAGAGATAGTCATAAACTCTGTGAAGGCTGTCAAAGAAGTGAATCAAAAGATAAAGGTCTTGTGCGGAGCCGGGGTCAGCAACAAGGAAGACGTGAAGAAGGCAATGGAGCTGGGCTCCGAGGGCGTCCTGCTTGCTAGCGCTTTCGTGAAAGCGAAAGACCCAAAGGCTTTCCTCAGGGAGCTGGCTTCGGTGTTCTGAAGATGTACACCATAAGGAAAGCTAACCTTGCGGATCTCGATTCAATCGTTGTTTTATGGAAGGGACTGATGGCGCACCATCGCAGCCTCGCAAAGAAAAAAACCGCGGAAAGGGACATGGTGGAGCTCGCGCCTGATGCCGAGAGGAGATGGCGGCTGTGGGCCAGGAAGAATATGCGCTCGAGGAACGGGCTCCTGCTCGTGGCAGAAGAGGACGGGAAGATAATCGGCTATTCGCTGAACAACATCAAATCCAATGTACGATTATTCAAGGTAAAAAAGTACGGTTACCTAAGCGACATCTTTGTAGCCAAGACGCATCGTAAGAGGGGAATCGGCAATGCGTTCCTGAAAGCTGCCCTTGGCTGGTTCAGGAAGAAAAGGATGCGATATGCCGCGATCGCGTACAGGGCATGCAACAGGCAAGCCGGACAGGTCTATAGTAAATGGGGGTTCCATGACAATCACGTGGAACTCGTCCGCAGGCTATGAGATTATAAAAACAATAAGAGAACTAGTGAATCGAGAGGTTGAGGCGCATATGTCACTTGATGATGTAGTCCGGAACGTCAAAGCCAAGCAGCGATTATGGGAAAAGGAGATCGAACAGATGCGCTCCTGCAAGTTCGCCACGATCTGCGTCCATGGGGCTTATACCAAGGAAGAGGCGATAAGGAACAACCAAGGCGCAGTGATAGAACCGGTCTACACTTCAACATCCCAGGCGTTCCAGGATTCGGACTACCTGGAAGCCGCGCTTGCTTACAAGATCCCGTCCTGGGCTTATTCGCGCATCGCCAATCCGACCATCGGATACCTGGAACTGATGCTGGCCATGCTCGAAGCATATGGCACGAAGTTCAAGACCACGGCATGCTGCACCTCTTCAGGCATGGCAGCGATCAAGGCCGCAGCAGAACCGTTCCTAACAGAAGAGAAAAAAGGCAAGAAGAACATCGTTTCCATGGCACAGGTCTATGGCGGCACGTTCCAGCTGTTCTCAGAGCGGTTCGCGAAAGAACGTGGCATCGAAGTCAGATGGGTGGAGAACCCGGGCGACATCGATGAGTGGAAGAGCAAGATAGATGGCGACACCTGCTTCGCCTATGGGGAGATACCTTCAAACCCTGGCATAGCCCTGTTCGATATCGCGAAGGTAGCAGAGCTCGCCCATGCGCAGGGCGCGCCGCTCATAACAGATGCGACGCTTTCAACGCCTGCGCTTTGCCGGCCGTTGGCGCATGGTTCTGACATCGTAGTTCATTCAGTGACGAAATCCATGACCTGGAGCGGCCGTGCTGTCGGCGGTGTGCTCGTGAGCAAGGAGAATATCGTTTCCAATATCCTATCCGATGAAGCGAAGCAGGATTTCGCAGGATGGGTGAAGCTCTGGCCTCTCCGCGACTCCCGGGCGTGCATCAGCCCTGATAATGCATCACGCGCTCTCGATTGCCTGCGTGTGCTCCCCAGCACCATGAATGTGCTGAGCGAGAACTCCATGAAGGTGGCGGAATTTCTGGAGAGCCACCCTGGCGTAGAACATGTCAACTATCCAGGCCTGGCTTCGCATTCCCAGCATGAGATCGCTAAGAGATATATGAGACTCGCGGATACAGATGTGAACAGATACGGTCATCTGCTATCATTCGAAGTGAAGGGCGGGCATGATGCTGCCAGGAAAGTGCTGGATAGGATGAGATTCGTCTTCGGCGCGACCGATCTCGGCCGCATAAAATCAGTGGCCGTGATCCCGGCCATAAGCACCCACCAGCAGCAAGGCGAGGAAGGACGGAAGAAGGCGAGGATACCGAGCAACCTCGTCCGCCTTTGTGTTGGCGCTGAAGATGCGGAAGACCTGGTCAATGAACTGAAGCATGCATTGGGTTAGGCGCGCCACTTAGAGGATTTATAACCATTTCCGCTAAAACCTAGTTATAGTCATGCGGTTGTAGTCTAGCCTGGTAGGACTTAGATTGTCTTTAGGTATGGAGAACATATCTGACGAGAGTATGCCTTCCAAGCCTATAACCCGGGTTCAAATCCCGGCGACCGCATATATTATTCAAAGCGATTCGGCGTTTTCGATGAATCGCCTCCGTAGCTCAGCGGTAGAGCGACTCTCTCGTAAAAGGGACCTACGGTTCCTTTTTAACCTCCCTTTGCGGGGGTCGGGAAAGGAGTAGGTCGGGGGTTCAATTCCCTCCGGGGGCTTTTTTCTAATTTTTATCTCCATTAAAGATAAGACCAGTCCCCGCCGCCCCTCACTAGCTTGGGTAATTTAGTCCGTTCATCGGGGCTTTGGATCATTCGGCTTTACATCTTAGATAATTAATATAAACGCCACAGCTGCAATCACCGCATGGACGGAACAGAGAGCGCCGCGGACCAAGGCACGGCCGAAACCAGATACACCGCAAGCCACATCGCTGGTTTGGGCGGAGGCATACTGTACAGCCTGGCCGGAACCGGATTCCTTATCATGGGCGCCTTCATGGTCAGTGTGTTGCTGATGGCAGCGAGCCAGCCGTACCTGGCAGGCATGGGCCACCCGGAATGGTCGCTCTATGTCTGCTTCGGCAGTTTGTTCGTCTTCCTGCTCCTCGCGATCGGCGCAGGCGCATGGCTCCTGCGCTCGTTCATAACCAACTACTCCGAGTACGTCATGGATGAAAATGGAATAACCACGAAGCGCCGTTTCGGCAGCAGCGAATTCATACCGTTCAATGAGATAAAGATGATAACATACCATCCCGGCTACGAATTGCGCCGCGGCAAGGGCCCGGTTGTTAGCATTTTCTACGGCACAGAGCCGTCCAAATGCGCCAATCTCGGCTTCGCGAAGATGTATGCCAAAACGTTCGAAAGGTTCCTGAACGACCTGCGGCAGCGGCTTCCCGACCTGGCCGAGAAGGGGCTCATCAGGCAGGGGGAATACCCATACTGATTTTCCTAGCTCCTCAGCGACTCCAGGCACGTCTGTCTGAGTTCCTGCGCGCCTTCTGCCGCCAGGTTGTCAACCTGCTTGAAGACCTCGTGGGCCTGTGGTTTGCCTTGGGCCGCATATGAGCTCAGGGCATGCACAGCGGCATCACGATTGATCTGCGCCATATCAGAAAGCCGGCTTACCAGGAGCTTCACATACAGGGCTATGTCGCCATCATGATCAGCGTAATATGCAAGGGCCATTATGGCGCTGTGCCTCAGCTGCAGGTTTTCGCTCTGCAGGCAGGAGGACACCACGGACATCGCAGAACTCGGGTCCCGACCGGCTCTGGTATGGAACATCACCGCATCAATGACGTGTTGTCTGGTTGACGACCCGTTATCCTTACGAAAGGCAAGAGAAAGATGGGACAGTATAGAGGAGATGTCTTCGCCCCGCTCTGCAACGATTCGTGCATCCCAGGCAGCTGTCGCGCGATCAGGAGGGTTGCTGCTGATGAGATTCGATTTGATATCGTCCATCCCGGCTGTGAGCCCGTCTAATGCAGGATGCCATGTACTGGTACGCCTGGCGATATTAGGGTCGCTGCGCCTCGTGGCTGGGTCGCTAAGCCTCATGAGAGCTGGATCGCTTTTGCAAGGACCTGGACTGCCGCTATCTTTATACATGTGGTATAAATTATATAAAAGAGTTTAAAAAATAATCAGCCGAGTATCCTGCCCAATTCCGCCTCGAATACTTCGGGCTTGGCGACCATGCTGTGCGCCTTCTTCCTGGTGTCGGAATATTTGGACAGCCTGGAAACGCTTTTCAGGGTAGCGACGTCGTTCTTGAGCTTCTGCAATGCAAGGTCGCGGGAATCCTTGAACTTGGATTTCGACGCCACGGAAAGCAAGGCTGCGCTCTGGCCGACAAGGCGGTCTATGGCTGTGGAACGGCAGTCCGGATATGGCGATGATATGGCCACGTCTGCCAGAATGTCGGCATCATCCAGGTCTGAGACCATATCGGAGAGCAGCATCATGGCTGTTGAACGTGCATCCGTGTACTGGGATTCCATGACGACGACGCGTAGGGACCAGGGATCCCTTGAGAGCCTGCCGACCGCGATGTATCTGGCATCCTCGTTCGAAGAAAGCTTCGCCACCTGGACGATGGCCTCCGGGTCATCAAGCTCCTCAACGAAGGAAGCGAGCTTGGATGCCGCCAGTTTATTGACCTCTGGGTTCTTGGAAAGCGCAAGCGAGGAAAGCGAGTCCGGGTCAGAAGAAAGGGTGGATATGGCCCCGAGCCTGGAGCTTTTGTACGCAGTCTCCTCAGCCACTTTCTTGAGGGCGGGTTTGTTCTGCGAGATGCGTTCCAGCGCCGCTGTCCTGGAGTCCTTGTTTGGAGATCTGGATGCCACATCTGCCAGGGCCTGCGGATCTTTCAGGATAGTGACCGCTTCCACCCGGGTATCGGAGAATAGGGATGAGCAGGCGACCTCGATCAGCGCCTTGGATTCGCAGGAGAGCTCGTCCACTGCAGATGCGCGCGTGTCTCCGTAGTGGCAGTATTTGGCCACGTCTATCAGCTCCTCTATATCGCGGGTGAGGTTGGCCACTGCAGCGAGCCTGACGAACTGGAAACTGGAGAAGCACGCGAGCTCCACCAGGATGCGCGAACGGCCCCTGAGCCGGTCCACCGCGTTGAGCATCGCCACCCTTTCGCCGCTGGTGAGTATCTTGGCCAGATGGGAGAAACTGTGGCGGTCCGGCTTAAGCAGCAATTGGACTGTTCTTTTCCGGTCGTTCTTCTTGTCCTTCTTCTTATCGGGCCGTTCTATGGGAGAGGGTTCGGCCTCCAAGGGTTCTTCTGGTGTAAAGGCCAGGCTGGGAGACCTGACGCGTCTGTTACTGGTTGCCATGAGGTGTTTTTCCACGATAAGTATATAAAGGATTCGTGGATTTCACTCGGGTTCGATACCACGGGTTGTAAAGAAAGCACATGCTGAAACAGCGAACCCGAGCGATATGAACGGCAGCGCGATCCATGGATCGCGGTTGAGGAACCCGATGACGAAGCCGAATGCCCCGATCACGGTCGGGAAGTAGAGCACAACCGTTTCGGCCCCTGGACTGGCCCGGTATGCAAGGTCTTTCTTGTACCTCGAATATATGAGGAAGTAATAGACCGGCAATTCAACCACGGCAAGGATGGTCAGCACGATGCAGGGCAAAGCGAACTTTCCGGTATACGGCTGGATGAAGGCATCAAACGAAAGCGGCACCATGCCCATGAAGTATGTGGCCGAGAAGATCAGCACTGCCAAAAAAGGATACAGCATCATGGAAGAGAGAAGCAATATGTTTTCAGAAAGTTTATTCACCCATCCCACCATTTGAATTATTATGGGGAGACTGAGATTTGAACTCAGACAACAAGCTCCCAAAGCTTACAGCATACCAGGTTAGCTCATCTCCCCGAAACTTTACTCCATCTGAGTAGCAGAATATTTAACTATTGGGCTTTTTGACAAGCACGTGCGCGTCCCCGAATTTCTGCAGGAAGAAACCATAGCGCGCATAAAGGTCTATGACAGGATTCATCACCTTGACCTTCAGGTATATCGGCCTGTCGGCGTCCTCGAACATGTATAGCACCTGCTCGAGCAGCAATGTACCGACGCCCTGGCCACGGATGGATGAATCGACTCCAATGCCCTGAAGGAATATGCGGTCGTCAAACTCGATTATATGGGCGAAGCCGACTGCCTTGCCGTCCTCCTCTGCGATGAGCACCGTGTCCTCGTCGCTGACCTGCACCATGGCGTCAGGGAAGACCGCGCGTATGAGGTCCTTGGCGGTGTCCATCTCGGATGGCCCGACCGTCCGTATCCTTATCATAATGGTATAAACTCCACGTCTAGTTTTTTATCTGTTAGCGACACAGAGCAGGCGCGCATGTTGTTGGCTGCCGGCAGCTTCACCAATGTTGTTGGGCCGAACTCCTCTGTGCCTTCATGCTCATGCGCATGGCCGAAGAACGCGGCCAGCGGCTTCTTGTCTTTTATCGTTTTGAGTATGGACTCGCTGCCGATGTGCCTTCCCAGCATGCCCTCGTCGAAATGCCCTTTCGGAGGGGAATGCAGCATGAGCAGGCTGCGGCCGTCCATCTTCAGCTTCGCCATGCCATCATGGATCTTCTCCTCACTCATCTCCCCGAACGTGCCGAACGGCGTCGGGGCAGAATAACCGAAGCCCACGATGTTGTGGGTGCCGAGCTTCACGCGCTTGCCGTGGACCCATTGCCGTGACGAAGCCAGAAGCTTGTTGACCGGTTCGCTGTCCCAGTTTCCAGGGATTATGAAAGCCTTCGGGAATGCCTTGAGCACATCCTCTGCGAATGAGACCGAGCGCGAGATATCGCCGCAGATGAGGACATGGTCGAAATCAGGGGCGATGCGCCGGAGCGATTCCAGCGCTGCCTCCTCCTCGTGCAGGTCTGAGAACACGAGCAGCTTCATGCGGTTTTCGCCTTGGTCTTCTCCCGCTCATATTCCTGCATTATCTGCGCATAGCGATCCTCGAAGTCCTTCTTCAGCCCGGCTCCTATGGGCCTCTTGCTGAATGC
Organism: Candidatus Iainarchaeum sp.; assembly: GCA_028713495.1. Lineage (GTDB taxonomy): Archaea > Micrarchaeota > Micrarchaeia > Anstonellales > Bilamarchaeaceae > Bilamarchaeum. The sequence continues at coordinate 20,248 of JAQTOF010000003.1, read as the reverse complement.
GTCGGCCTTTGCGGCCAGGCAGAGCTTGTTGGCCAGGGCCCTGGCAATCTTGCCGCGGACGGCCTTCGGGGATGCCGATATCTTCGCATGCTGGAATATTATGCCGTGCTTCGGTGGAGGGATCCTCCTATTCTTCAGGTGCTTGAACAGCGCCTTCTCAGCACCCAGCACCTGTATCGCGCTGGCCGGAAGGAACGCGAGCCGGTTCAAAGAGCCGACATGCGAGACGAGCTTGGCTGCGATGTCAGCACCGCCCACTTCGGTCATGTTCGGGCAGAGCTCTTTGGCCAGTTCCTGCTGGTAGCCCTCGTAGTCTTTCCTCAGCTTCTCCATCGATATGATCATCCTGGCTAGCGACAGGCATTCCGAATGGTCTTTCTGTGATAATTTGGCGCCAAGGCTCGCCGGCAGCGCGGTTACGAGCTCGGAGGCTTTCTTCTGGCCGAGCACTGATGCGAGCGCTTTCTCATCAAGGTTCTCCTTGTCGATCACAAGGGCCGCGTTGCAGTATTGGAGCTTGTCTTCAGCTTTCAGCTCTGGCAGATAGATGCCGTACCAGTCCTCGAGCCTCTCGCCGAGGAGGTTTATTATCTTGTCCAGGTCGTCTATGGATTTTGTGACGCTGGCCAGGAGCATATCCCTGCTCCTGAGAGCGTTCATGACTGTCTCCCTGGACCTCTTCATGAACCGAGCCCGCTTCTCGCCGCGCTCGCCGCGATCGTCTGAGCGGTCCCGCCCACGGCCCCTCTGGTATGGTTTCTGGAATGGCATGATTAGCACCTCATAGGAAAGAATGGCTGTAAGAGTTTAAAATTCCGCTGGCGGATGCCAGCGGGCCTCAATAATAGTCATATGTGTCGTTAGTGTAGCGGATGCAGCTGGATTTCTTGTTGCTGTCCACGATGCTGTTGCAGACGCTATCGTCGTATGGGTAGCTTGTCGCATAGTCGTAGTAGCACTCGTCTTTCAGCGGAGTCGTATCCAGTTGTGAGCAGATGGTAGGGTCCTCTTCCATCGTCGCTATGGCGGCATAGCACCCGGACATGGAGTAGCCGTAGTAGAGCCCACCTTTGCCTTCGATTTTATCGCAGTAGGTGACGTCATAGGTGTTGGTGGCTGCCTCATAATAGCAGTAGTCCTTGTTGCTGGACTGCTCCGAGAATTTCTCGCAGAAGCTCCAGTCCTCTATGTAATACGAATTCCCATAGAGATAGTCATAGAGACAATCATCTTTCTTCTGCGTGGAATTGATGAAGTCGCACATCGATGCATCCTCAAGCTGGCTGGCCAGCTCTGAATAGCAGTCGTACTTGCCGATGATGCCGAGCTGCTCGCACATGGTCGGGTCGCTGAAAGCCAGCGCCAGCTGCGCGCCGCAGTTGCTCTGGGTGTATTCGTCATAATACGAATCGCTGCTCGTGACTTTCTTGCAGAGGCTTATGTTCTCCCTTTCGAGGGCGAGGCTGTAGAAACATGCGTCCCTGTCGCTGGAACCGTAGTCTGATGTGGCGCTCATGTCGAGGCATTCTTCGTACTCCTTGTCATATGGCGGGCATGATGCCAGGTTGGCGACCACGTTCACTCCGTCCGGGCAGAGATATTGCGCGGGTGGAGCCGATGGCTGCTGGGACTGAGGCGTAGCCTGCTGTGATGCGCAGCCTGCCAGGAAAAACCCGAAAGCCAAGACGATAAGGAATAGTTTGTTCATGTGTTGTTATCTGCTGGTTACAGTTTTTAAATCAGTAAGGAGTAAATCAGGGATATGAACGACGTGGAGAAGCTCACAAAGGATACCATAGCCAACGGCGGAGTGCTCGCCATGCTTTACTTCGACATCCATGCCAAGACCAAGGAGCTGGTGCAGGAGCTGGGTACAGGATTCATAAACAGCGTGATACAACGCCCTGGCGTGGTTTTCGCCGTGGGCGAGATAGACGAGCCTATCGGCGGGGAGGAGGGCAAGAATTGGTCCAGCTCCATAGCATTGAAGGTGCTCACCAAGGATTTCGCCAACCTGGCTGCCATATGCATGGCCCACAGCCCGTACACAGTGGAGATACTGAGGCCTGACGAGATAAAGATGCCGCTGGCGGAGGCGCATACCCTGCTCGGGACCATGTCTGCCATAACAGCTGAATACAAGAGGTACATACTCACGAAGCTCTCAAAGCCTGACGAGCTGGCCAGGCTTCAGGACAACCTGAAGACAAGGGCCGAGATGGGCAAGAAGATAATGAAAAAAGGTGAGAAATGATGGAAAGGAAATTCATCAAGAGCGGCATCCCTGGCCTTGACGAGGTGTTGGGCGGGGGCCTGCTTGAAGGCTCCATAGTCACCGTGAGCGGACCGACCGGAGGTGGCAAGAGCACCCTGGCCGCGCAGTTCATCCACAACGGTGCGATGCAGTCCGATGAGCCCGGCCTTTACATAGCCATAGAAGAGAGCAGGGGCGATTTCTTTTTCCATATGAACGGCTATTCCTGGGACTTCGCAGCATTGGAGAAGGCCAGGAAGTTCGTGCTGCTTGACTATCCTATACACGAAGTGGACCAGATAATAAACCAGTCCGGTGCGATAGGGGAGATAATCAGCACCACCGGAACGAAAAGAGTCGTGATAGACTCCATCATGCCGATCGCGCTTTTCTTCAAGAGCGATGACGAGCGGAGGAAGGGATTCCTGAAGTTCATAGAGAACCTGAGGAAATGGGGGACGACAACGCTTATAGTGTCCGAGGACCTCAAGATGGCAGAAGGCATGCCGGGCACGGAGTACGGCATAGAAAGCTTCACGGACGGCTGGATAAACCTCACGTTCAGGTATGATGATCAGAAGAAAGAGCGGGTACGCTACCTTGAAGTGATAAAGATGAAGGGCGTGCCGCACTCATCCAAGAGCTATCCGGTCATATTGGACAATACAGGTTTCAGGATCGCGTCCGGCCCTGCGCCAGAGAGACCGAAACCACCTGAGAAGGCCGTTGAGAAAGAGAAACCTGCAGAGAAGCTGAAGACCCTGGCAGGACCAAAGCTCCCAAAGGCCGATAAGGAAGCGCCAAAGCCTGAAAAGGCGCCCAAGGAAAAGCTCCTCAAGGGCGGCGACATAATGGCGAGGCTGGAAGCCGCTAAGAGCAGGCTTGCTAAAAAGACGAAGTGATTATTCCCCAGACAGCTTCATTCACTTTTTTCTCATCCTTATCGTAGATGATGACCCGTTTTCCCAACGCAGTGAAACGCCTTATCTCGCTGTCGCTCGCTTCTTCAAGGATGACATCATGGAATCCTTCGGCATCTCCTGCGTAGTCCTTGGGTATCTTCGCCACCAGCAGCCTTTTCTCATGGAGGGCCGATGTGACGAAAGACGGCGGGAGCACCACCCTGCATTTTAGCGTGAGGAGCTTGTGGACAAGGGATTCGTCAGGTGCGCATTCCACCTGCACATTGATGATATAGGTCAGGCCGTCATAGACATCCAGGTTCTTGGTGAGGCCGGATAGGGCGTCCTGGTCCACGATATGGACGAGCTCGTATCCTGCGGTCTTGAATTCCCTGGCCAGGTCAAGGGGCTTGCCGATCATCCTGAGGAAGCCGGCCTTCTTGTGGAAGACCTGCTTGTCCTTGAGGTGTATCAGTGGAATGCGCAAATCATCCACCCTTCACTTCCGCTATGGCAGCGCCGATCGGAAGAACCCCTTCTTTTCCTGAAGCCATGTCGCGCAGGGTCACTGATTTGGATTTCGCTTCGCGCTCGCCTATGACCGCTACGAAAGGTATTCCCAGTGCATTGGCATAGTCGAACTGCTTGCGGATGTTCCTGTCGTTCAAATCCGTTTCGCATGCGATGCCCGCTTTCCTGAATTCTGATGCGATGGATAGCGCGGCCTTGTAGAACTCAGGCTTTATGCATGCGATAAGCACCAGGCTGTCTGTCTTCTTTGCGGCTTTTTTCCTCTCGCTGAGCAGTGTGACCAGCCGTTCTATGCCCACAGATATGCCGGTAGCAGGGGATGGCTGGCCATAGACGCCGAGCAGGTTGTCATACCTGCCACCCGCCATCACTGTGCCGATACCCTCGCTCAGTTTTATCTCGAAGACCGGACCCGTGTAGTAGCCAAGGCCGCGGACAAGGAAAAGATCCACTTCCACAGGAAAATCGCAGAACGAGAGGATCTCTTCCAGCTCTTTCGCACCCTCAGCGCTGAATTTCGTGGCAAGCGCGAGTTTTTTCTTGTTGTCGCCTTTCGCGTTTATGATTTCCAGGAGCTTGCCGGCTTTCTTATCGCCGAGGATCTGCTTCAGCAGTTTCTCGACTTCACCCGGCCCTATCTTATCGAGCTTGTCCAGGACACGGAAAACCTCTTCCTTGTCCTTGCCGAGCTCCAGCTCGGTCGCTATCCCTTCCAGTATCTTCCTGTTGTTGATCATGATTTTGGGTTTGTCAAAACTGAATGCCAGGCAGACATCGCGGGCAAGGGAAAGAAGCTCTGCCTCGGATCGCATGGAAGAGCTGCCGATGATGTCCACATCAGCCTGGTAGAACTCGCGGAACCGTCCTCGCTGCGGCTCCTCTTTGCGCCAAACGACGTCTATCGCATAGCGCTTGAACGGTTTTGGAGCGTCTGTGGCTGCTGCATAGCGGGCGAGCGGGACCGTGAGATCGAACCTCAGGCCGTATTCGCCGCCTTCAATGAGGAATATCTGCTTGTCCACTTCCTGGCCTGCCTTTGCGCGGAGGGTCTCCAGGTATTCCATGGCTGGGGTCTCCAGCGGCCTGTAGCCATAGGAGCGGAAGATGCTGCGGATCGTCTCGATGGCTTCTTCCCTGACGAACATATCTTCAGGACCGATGTCACGCATGCCTTTTGGTGTGAGCTTCATGGGAATCACTTTGACGCCATAAATTAAAAAGTCAGGCGCCTTCAGGTATTCTCCAGCCAGACATCCCATGCCTTCTTCGGCGTGTCATCATTGTATTTCATGCCGAGCGTGCATAGGGATTCCTTGAATATCTCCATGAACTCCTCATTCTCCTTGAGCTCAGGGGCGTCTACTAGGAAGCCTTCTGCCGCCGCCGTGCAGTCCTTGCCGTCATGCAGCTCGAACCAGTTGATGAATTCCGCATCGGTCTCGCCCAGATAGGAGAAGAACTCGCCAGCGAACTCTGCCTGCTTGTCTTCGCTCGAGCCCAGCATGGAGGAACTGCTCCAACCGGTCTCCACTATGGCATAGGGCTTGCCTGGTACCAGATTCCTGATATCCCTTATGTAAGCCGCTCCGGCTGAGACATTATCAAAGCGGAAGGGCTCCCCATAGCCATAGGAGGTATAGCCGATCAGGTCCGCATCTTCGGCCAGCGTCTCTATTATATCAGTGGCATTGTTGCGCAGGGCGTCATGGTAGGTCACTGTGAACCCGACCTTTGTGGAAGGGCTTGCGGCGTGCACTTTTTCCCTTGTGTACCTGAGAAGCTCCTTGAACGCCGGGACCTGGTCGCGGTGCGGAGACAGATAGACATCCACTTCATTGCCCACGAAATAGTAATCCGGATGGTAGCGCTCGACGAACTCGACTGAACGTTCGGCATACGCTTCCTTGAAACCAGGAGAGTCTAAAGACATGAAGCCTTCTGGATACGGCGCCAGTACAGTAGTATGGATGGCTTCCATCACAACGCCGGTCCTGCCTTCATAGGAAAGCGGCTCCATGATATAATCCGCGGACGTCCAATCGTCCGAAGCGTCATAGGAGAAATACCAGTAGAGGACATCAACACCGTTCTGCCTGGCGTCCTTTATGGTCTGCACGATGAGAAGCGTATCGTCATTGGGAGGATTGGCTATGAGGCCGAGCTTGGGCTTTGTCTCTAGCTGGCGTTTCGCGCATGCTGCTGAGTCGAGTGGACGCGTCTCTGTCACAGGGCCGAGGCATGCCATGGTGAGCGAATACGTCTGGTAGTCGCAGTACATGACGCGGCTCCTGCCATTGTATGTGTTGCCACTCATTACGAACGTGTAGTCGAGATACTCACCTTCTGCGGATGATAGGTTCTCGCCGAAGCTTTTTTTCAGCTCGTCCCTGAGCAGGGCGGATGGGATAGGGCTTGTGGCTGCGACAAGCATGCAGGTGCCGTTGCTTCTTGCGAAGAACATGCCAGGTCCTGGGGCCGCCTCCTGCCACTCAGGAGCGTCAAAGGAGAACAGCCCGTCCGTATAGGTGGAATAGGATTGTTCTGGCGGCTCAGGCGGCTTCTGTGCGCATCCGAATGCGAAGACAAGCAGGATCAAAGGTATGAAGCGTCTCATGGGATATGCTTGGAGGAAGAGAAATATAAGCGAAGAGGTAAAGGCCGGTTTTTTATTTGTTTCTTAGGAAGAAGGTCTTGTGTTTTGACTTCTAGCAGCCCCGTCGTCTAGCGGTCAAGGATAGGAGACTCTGGATCTCTTGACAGCGGTTCGAATCCGCTCGGGGCTATGGATTTTTTTCAATGCTGCATCACTCGGGCGATTATTTCTATTTTTGTGTCCGCACGCACATGCAGATTAATAAGATTTGCCATACTATCCTATCCCCGTGAATCCTCCAATCAGCATAAGTGATAGCTTCGCGAATACCGAATGGGACGCGCTAGCCCATACCCTGCGCACGATAAAAACCGGCGTGAATGGAAATGATGCCGCGTCCAAGAGGCTACGGGCTGAGCTGGGGTTCGTCCGCATGCTGATGTGCGAGGAGATAAAGGAATGGAACGGCAACAACACGATAGAGCTCTCGTTCTTCATGGCATCATTCAAGACCATACAGAAGCTCGAGAAGGGATTTGACGAGAAAGGCATCAAGAGCAGCGAGTTCCTCACGTTCCTCAAGCTCCTGTTTTATAAGTTCGAGAAGCAGAAGCTGAAAGTCAAGAAACCGATCGCCACGCTGGCGGAGTTCAGGCGGATGAAGGGGGTTGTCGAGAATGGGCATAACACTCTATGACGGGCCGATCAAGATAGAGCTGGTGGGCCACGATCTTTTCGTTGATGGCGACAGACATCAGCGCACCACGAGGACCATGCGCGAGATGAGAAAGACGCTCCTCAGCTATTCTGAAGCCAGAGGGGACAAGGAAGCTTATTTCATGTACAGGAACGTGTACAGGGAAGGGGACATCAGATTCGACATAACGGTCATACCGCCTGAGCCTTTCGGGGAGGAGTGCGCCAAGACGCACGGGCATTATCATCCGGGCAGCGAGGACGGCCCTGGATATCCAGAGGTCTATCAGGTGCTCCATGGCAGCGCGGTCTTCATACTCCAGAAGAAGAACAGGAATGGCAGTGTCAATGTGTCCATGGTCAATGCAGAGAAAGGAGATGCCGTGCTCCTGCCCCCTGGCTATGGCCACGTCACCGTGAACAAAGGCGAGGACGTGCTCGTGCTCTCAAACCTGGTCTATGACCGGTTCGAAGCCCTCTACGGGGATTATGAAAGCAACCAAGGAGCGGCCTACTATTACATGCAGGGTGGAGAGATAAGGCAGAACAGCAACTATGTCGTTGAGAAGAACGAGAGGCTGTCGGCCAAGGAATTCAACAGCAGATATGGGTTCTCATGCGATGACCTGCTCTTGGAGCTGCAAAGGGAAGCGAAGACATTCGAGTTCCTGGCAAAGCCCGGGTTGCTCCAAAAAAGATGATCAATTGGCGGCTATGCAACGGACCGAAGGCGTGAATGCGATAGAGGTAGAGGGGCTCACGAAAAGATTCGGCGCACTGGCCGCAGTGGATAATGTCTCATTGACGATCAGCAACGGAGAGATATTCGGTCTGCTCGGCCCGAACGGCGCTGGTAAGACCACGCTCATTTCCATGCTTGTGACAATGAAAAGACCCACGGCAGGCCATGCGAAGGTGAATGGCTACGATGTCCAGAAACAGGCCGATAAGGTCCGTGAGTCCATCGGCATAGTGTTCCAGGACTCTTCGCTGGATGAGGAGCTGACCGCCTACGAGAATCTGGAGCTCCATGGAGCCATGTATAATATGGACAGGAAAGAGGCAGAGGCCAGGATAAAGGAGGTCATAAAGATGGTGGAGCTGGAGGACCGGCTGCACCATATCGTCAAGACGTTCTCAGGAGGGATGAGGAGGCGCCTGGAGATCGCGAGAGGATTGCTCCACTGCCCTGACGTGCTTTTCCTGGATGAGCCGACCATCGGCCTGGACCCGCAGACAAGGCAGCATATCTGGAGCTACATCAAAAAGATGCAGAAAGAGCGTGGCATAACCATAGTCATAACGACGCATTACATGGACGAAGCCGACCTGCTTTGCGACCGGGTGGCGATAATAGATCATGGAAAGATAATCGCGCTGGACAAAAGCTCTGCGCTCAAGGATTCGCTTGGCGGCGACATCCTCTCGATAGAGACCCCTTGTTCAGACAAGCTCAAGGAAGCTTTCGGAAAGCTGGCATGGGTAGGCGAAGCGAAATGCCATGATGGCAGCCTGACTTTGCGGGTCACGAAAGGCGAACAGAGGATACCGGTCCTGATGGAGATCGCCAGGAAGAAAGGGATAGCTGTGGAGTCGGTCAGCTTGCACAAACCTACCTTGGATGATGTTTTCCTTCATTACACAGGCAAGACCATAAGGGAAGAGGAAGTCTCTCCCAATGAGTCGCTCAGGGCAAGGGTTGCTTCCAGGAGGCGGTCAGGATGAGCGAGCTCACGGCCATATACTATATCTGGAGAAGGGAGCTCATACGTTTCTCCAGGTCCAAGAGCAGGATAATCGGCAGCCTCGCCATGCCATTCTTCTTCCTTGCTATCATCGGCACAGGCCTTGGAAGCGTGGTCACGGTGGCCAATGGCAGCTATCTTGACTTCATGGCGCCAGGAATACTGGCGATGGTTGTGCTTTTCGGCTCCATATTCTCAGGAGTCATCGTGATAATGGACAGGCAGTTCGGATTTTTGAAAGAGACCATGGTGGCGCCTGTGAGAAGGACCAGCATAGTGATAGGCAAGGCTCTGGGCGGAGCGACCACCGCGGTGATACAAGGCTTGCTCATGCTCGGAATAGCCATGCTGCTCGGAGCCCATATAGAGATGGTCGATATCCTGCCGGCCGTGGCGCTCATGTTCATGGTGTCGGTGATGTTCGTGTCGCTGGGCATAGCGATCGCATCCACGATGGAGGACATGCAGGGGTTCCAGCTGGTGATGAACTTCCTGGTGATGCCGATGTTCTTCCTGTCAGGAGCGCTCTTTCCGCTCACAACGGCGCCCGATCCGATACGCTGGCTTTCCTACATAAATCCCATGACTTATGTGGTGGAGGCGTTGAGATACCTGCTGACAGGGACTTCCACCATGCCGATAGCAGTGAGCGGCGGAATCCTTGGTTTCTCCCTCGTGCTGAGCGTCCTTCTAGCGACGTGGCTGTTCAACAGGATTGAGAGTTAGACGCCGGACCGGGCAGGAAAAGCTTTTTAATGGTTATCTGTGTAAGAAAAGCGGCGATCAGAGAATGTTTGCAGCAGTACAGACGTGTAATGGTGGCAAGAAAGAGTTGAGAGCGTTAGAGACCACCAGGTCAACTACTTTTGTGGCAGCGACCACATCAAAGAGTGAAAATCCTCAAGATGTACTGCGAAAGGCACGGCTCATCGACAGACTAAATGAGCTCATGGCCAATCCTGATCGGAAAGCCCAACAGGACGGATGGAACAATCTCAAGGCTCAATTCGCAGCCCTGAAAGCGCCTCCTGAAGGAATACAACAGCTCACTCCTGAAGGCACCTATAGGTGAACAACAGCTATTTTCTGCGCTTTCCCTTGCGCAATCCTGTCGCTTCCGCCGCCAGAACCGCCTAGCTCTTTCAGTGCTTTCTCAAGAAGGGTTTTCGCGCTGATCCCTGAATTCTTGCCCGCAGCGCAGATGATGTTCCCTGATTTGTTTATAACGCATGCCGCAGCCTTGTCGCTCTCAGCCACAGCGAGCGCAAGTTTCTTGAGAGATGCTTCGTCAAGATCCAGCACCCTCATGACAGGCTTGCCTTTGTAATCTTCTATTATTCCTCTTGCTTCATCCTTCACAAGCAATGAGCCAAGCTCCTCGATCTGCTTCCTCTGGGCCTTCCACTCATTGAAGAATCGCTCCATGGTCCGGATAAGCTCGCCTTCTGATATGCTGACAACATCGCAGGCATCCCTGAGCAGCTTATCCCTTTCCTGCATGTAGGCTATGGCGACAGAACCGCACTTGTATGTTATCCTTTCTATGCCATCCTGCACGCTCTCGCGCCTGACGATCTTGAAGCAGCCGATCTCCCCTGTCCTAGAGAGCATGGTGTGGGTGCCTCCGCAGGCCTCGCTGTCTATGTCGCCCACGCTGACCACCCGGATCTCCTTGCCAGGCACAGCTCCGCCCTGATAGAGCGTGAAGCCGTATTTTGCTTCTGCCTGGTTCCTGGGCAGCACTTCGGTCGCGATCGGCATGTCGCGCATGATGTATTCATTGACCTTCTGCTCGATCTTCGCAAGCTCCTCGTGCGTTATTTTCTTGTAGTGGGTGACATCCAGGTGCGCTTTCTCTTCATCCTTGTGAGAGCCGCCCTGCCATATGTGCGGGCCGAGAACGGCCCTGCAGGCGGCATTCAGCATGTGAGCCGCTGTGTGGTGCCTGACGATGGTCTTCCTGCGCTCCAGATCTACGATGCCTTCCACAGTGGCTCCGGTCTTGAAATGCGATGCGTTCTCAGCTTCATGGAGGACGACGCCGGACTGCCGGGTGACCTGCTTCACTTTCACGCCATCAAGCGTTCCTGTGTCTGACACCTGGCCTCCGCCTTCTGGATAGAATGCTGTGCGGTCCAGAACGACATATTTGCCATGGACTATGCCGAGCACTTTTGCCTTGAATTTCGCATCGCGGCTGTAATAGAGCGGCTCGGTCTTATCGAGCGATGAGATGTCAGAAAACAGGACTTTCACGGCTGGTCCCTTATCAGGTGAGGCGGCCTCACCTTCGCCTGCCCTGACCTTCTGGTAGAAGTTGCCTGGCATTTCCACATCTATGTCGTTCTCTGCTGCCACTTCCTGGACAGCCTCCGGCGGTATGCCCTGGCTCTTGTATAATGTGAAAAGGTCGGCTGCCTTTATCTTTCCGCCCACGCTTCCGCGGTCCTTGTTGCTCACGCCTTCCTTCGCGCCTTTTGCTTTCTTCACAAGGTTGAGGACGACTGAGCGGGCCTTCTCGCGGGTCGCCTTGTAGCGCTTCTCTTCCTCCTCCAGCACCGCGACCGTGGTATCCACGCCGTTCTGGAGGTGTGGGAATATATACTCGAGGAAATCCGCATGGCCCTGGATTATCTTCGCGTAGTCCAGGTCGTAGCCATAGCGCTCGCTGAAGCCGAACACGCGGCGGGTGACCATCCTGAGGTTGTAGCCGCCACCGGCATTGCTTGGCAGCATGCCATCGGTAACGGTGAAAAGCAAGGTGCATAGATGATCTGCAGAGGCATAGAGGGCCTGGAGCGGCTCCAATGTCTGGAACAGCTCCTTCTTGGTTATCCCGAGCATCTCTGCTATGCGCTCCTTCTCTTTCTCAAGGTCAGGCACCTCGTCTTCATTGAGGCTGCCTGATATTTTGGCGAACCTGAGGAAAAGGTCCTTGTCCATCTTGATGCCTGCCTCGCGCTTCATCTCCTCTATGACAGGACCGAAGACCACCTCGTAGCTCGTGGGCTCGCCTGAGGTTATCCATGAAAGCCTGCTGAGGCCTGCGCCCATATCTATGACCTTCGTGCTGAGCTCCCTGGGGCCATGGGGGGTGGTTTCGTATTGCATGAAAACGCAGTTGCCGAGCTCAAGGCCACGGACGAAATACTCTATGCATGGGCCGAAGTTGCCTCCGCCTGCCCAGACATCCTCCTGGAATATTATCTCGTCCTCGGGGATCCCGATGGCGCCAAGATAGTTGAGGTCGTGGGTCATCGCTTCCTCCTTCCAGTAGAACTGGCCGGATTTCTTCGTATTGAAGGCATGCTGGCCGATCATGACGAAATTCGTGTAGTGCCTGCCGCTCACGCCGACATTGCTGAGGTCAGAGAATCTGATGCATGGTTGGGGGACGATGAGTGGATTGGCAGGCGGCTCGAGCTCGCCATTCACCACATATGGCTGGAAATCATTGATCGATGCGATGGTGAAGTAAAGATCGTCCCTCCACCTGGCCACCGTTGGATATGGTTTGATGTAGCCATGGCCGGATGATGTGAAATACTTCTCTATCTTCTTCCAGGTGTCTATGTAGCCGAGCTTCTTCTTGACAGGAGTGGAGCCTATGAACTGGTAACCGATGCAGGCAGGGTCGCCGCAGAACTCGCTTTCTTTCCTGCTCCAGAACATGCGGCCACATTTGTGGCATTTCTGCCTGCTGAAGCCGCGCTCGAGGAGGATGTTGAGCTTGTAGTGCTTCTCCCAGTCTGCTGCGAACTGCTTCCTCAATGCGTTCTTGTCTATCTCCATGGCTAAAACCCGTATGAGTGTTGCTTAGATGTCGACTAATCTAAAATATAAGAATATTGTTCACTGCAGCCAAAATGATAGGATGAAGTTGTTCCTGATCTTTTCGGCCTGGTCAGGGTCCAGAGCAAGGATGCGCACTTTGACATGAAGCGAGAGGTCAGGCGCATATATGCTTATGGCATAGCCGCTGTAGATGGCCGAGGCGCTGGAGCGGAGCTTGAATGGCACCTCTGCGGCATAGACATCCCTGCTTATGGTGAATGTGGCGACTTCACCTGTCCAGTAGGCATCATCAAGTATGCCCAACGGATCGGTCTCCTCATCCTGGATGAGGAAATCGGCAGCGGTCTTGCTCGGGTTGTCCTTGAATATGCCGTCCTTGTTGGCCCCATAGGTCGCAGACGTATTGATGTAGGAAACCGCCATGCGCTCTGTGGTGAGGCCCTCTGATGCATGGGCACCCATGAATTTGCCCCGGATGATGCTTGTCACCATGTTCCCAGGATATTCAAAGCTGAATTCTCCGGCGTCATAGCGCTCCCATTGCTTTGGCGGCGGAATCGTCTGGTTGGATTGGTTTGTTTCGTTGATAACAGGTGGGGTGACATTCTGCTGAGTCTCATTGCTCTCGTTCAGTGCCTGCTCGCCCATGGAGATGCAGCCGAAAAGCAAAAGCGAGAGGATTACGGTAGCAGGGATGGCTTTCATTGCTCCATCTCCCTCCTCACTGCATCCAAGAGGCTGTCTGCTGCGTTTATGGCATCGTTCGCCTCCTGCTCAAGATCTCGTGTGGCTTTGTCCAGGACGCCGACCATCATACCGTAGAGGCCGCCCCCCTTGCGTATCACCGTGGTCTCGGCCTTGTACCAGCTCCTGACAGGAAACCGTCCTGGATAATAACGTGAGAGATATGCGATGGTCGCCTCCAGGCTGCCTGCCAAGTGGCCGTTCTTCAGAAGAAGGGCCGACGAGGCCATCCGCATGGAGTTGCGCGATTCTTCCAGCGCACCGGCATAGTCCTTCCGCTCGAAGCGCTCCCTGGCATTGTTGAGCATCTCCGAGGCCAGGTTTATGGCGAAGACTGCCCCTGCCAGGTCAGGCTGAATGCTAACGATATCGTTGTTAAGGCTGCCTTCGTCCATGACGTCTTATCTTCGCTAAATCATTTAAAACCGCACATACAAAGCCAGTTCATGCAGCTTCATGACAGGATATTCGAGCTAGCACTCAAGAGGTCTTTCTTCTTCCCGAGCAATGAGCCATACGGCGCCACGGCCGGATTCTATGAATACGGGCCCGTAGGCGTGCTGATCAAGCACAAGATAGAGGGCCTCTGGCGCGAGATGTTCATCAAGAGCGAAGGGTTCCATGAGGTGGAGACCAGCATCATCACTCCTGAGCCGGTTCTGGTGGCTTCAGGCCATGTGTCCAGCTTCGCTGATCCTGTCGTGGAATGCATAAAGTGCAAGACGCGGGTGCGGGCTGACACGCTGGCAGAAGAGAAGCACTACGACCTCCATGGGGAGAAATGGGATGGGAAGCTTGAGAGCTTGGACGCGGTGATAAGCGGCAAGGGACTGAAGTGCCCGAAGTGCGGGGGCGAGTTCGGCAAGGCGTTCATGTTCAACCTCATGTTCCAGACAGGCATAGGCGGCGAGAGGACTGCGGCTTATGCAAGGCCTGAGACCGCTCAGGGCATATTCACCGCATTCCCCAGAATATTCAGGAACCATGGCACCAAGCTGCCGCTGGCTATCGGCCAGGTGGGCAAGAGCTTCAGGAACGAGATATCGCCCAGGAAGGGCCTTGTGAGGATGCGCGAGTTCACCCAGATGGAGCTGGAATATTTCTTCAACCCGTCTGCCCCGGATTATGAGGGCTTCGCGACAGTGAAAGACGAGAAGATCATGATGAAGGTCAATGGCGAGAGGAAGCTGATGGCAGCTGACGAGGTAGCTGGCCAGAAGCTCGCCGCCAACCAGATAATGGCGTATTTCCTCGTGAAGCAATGGGAGTTCTACCGGAGGGTCGGCATAGATGAGAAGAGGATGCATCTCAGGGTGCTGGACGCTGCCGAGGTGCCGCACTATTCCAAAGGCAACGTAGATATGGAGGTGGAGACCTCTTTCGGCACCATAGAGACCATCGGCAATGCCTACCGCACGGATTTCGACCTTTCCCAGCATTCCAAGCACAGCGGAGGCGACCTGAGAGTGTTCGTGGAGGCCGAGAAGAAGAAGGTGATGCCGCATGTGTTCGAGCTGTCCATGGGCGTGGACAGGCTTTTCTACTGCATGCTGGAGCATTGCTTCAGGGAAGCGACCAAGGAGAAGGATTGGGAGTGGTTCGACTTCCCTCCTGCCATAGCCCCATACCACGTGGCCGTGTTCCCGCTCATGACAAAGGATGGCCTGGATACGAAAGCTGGCGGAGTGACCGCCCTGCTCAGGCAGAGCGGCTTGGATGTCACCTACAGGGACAGCGGAAGCATAGGCAGGAGATATGCAAGGGCGGACGAGATAGGCGTTCCCTATGCATTGACCATAGACTATGATACCCTGAAGGACGATACTGTGACGATTAGGTACAGGAACGACGGCAAGCAGGAAAGGATTAAAATCCAGGAAGCCGCAGACAGGATAAAGAGCGATATGGCGAAAGGAAGGGTGGCGCTATGAGGATCATTGCCGGGCTTATCGTTTTCATGCTGCTTTTCGGATGCTTCGGTGGTGGAGAGGTCACTCCGCCCGAAGGCAACAAGACCAACGAGACCAACCAGACCGGCCCTCCGGTCACGATAATAATAGGAAACCAGACCAACCAGACAACCGGCGGGAATGCCACTGAAGAGCAGCCACCGCCCCCACCTCCCCCGCCCGAAGGTCTGCAGTACGAGTATAATCCCGACCAGATGTTCGGCGTGTATTTCATAGACGTCGGAGGACCTGGCCTGCAGGGCGATGCTATACTCATCAAGAAAGGCGACCTGGACGTCCTTGTGGATGCAGGTTCAGCAGAGAAAAGCGGCAAGGTGGTAGATTTCCTGCGCTCCAAGGCAGTCGACGACATAGAGGTGCTGATCTCCACTGCTGCGGATCCCCGCAGATATGGTGGCATGGATGCGGTCGCTGATGCTTTCACCATAGAAGAGGTCTGGTGGAGCGACGATTCTTTCGGAGATGCCAACTACTCAGCAGTGATGGAAAGGATGGGGACCGAAGCAAGGGATGTGAAAAGGGTGGAGGAAGGCTTCAGCATGGATTTGAATGGAATGAACTTCACTGTCCTCAACCCGCCAAAGACTGCCAGGTTCGATGACGTGAACAATGATGCTATCGTACTGCGCATTGCAGACCGTAATGTGTCCCTGCTGCTTACTTCAGATGTGCAGGGAGGCGCCCAAGGACAGCTGATAAACACCAAACCAGACGACATAAAGGTGGATATCCTCCAGGCACCGTATTATGGAGTCGGGGTTGGGACGAGCAATATGGGCATATTCCTCATAAAATCCGATCCGGACGTGGTCATCATAAGCGGCAGCAGCGACGAATCGGCTGTCAACGGAGGTTCCAGAGAGCCGTTCAAGAGGCTGATGACGCAATATGGGATACCATACTACGAGAACTACGTAAACGGGAGCATCAGGGTATCCAGCGACGGGCAGGAGTATACTATCCAAAGCCTCGGCAAGGGTTCATGATTTAAATTGGTTTCTCATGACAATCCTTATGCTTTTTGTGGGCCCATAGCTCAGCTTGGTAGAGCGACGGACTCTTATCTGAAGGAAAAGGATAGCAAGCCCGTTTTGGCTCCGCCTTTTCCTAAAAGGTGGAAATCCGTGTGCCGAGGGTTCAAATCCCTCTGGGCCCGCTTTTTATTTTATTATTTGTCCGGAACTAGTCTAGCCCGTCTCCCTTCCATAACGTATTTTCCCTTTGAGAATGAGTCCACCACTTTGGCATATGCCTTGTGTTCTGTCTTGAGGATTTTGGCTGCGGTCTCCTCTGCGCTCCTGCAGCCGCTTATGTCCACTGCTTCCTGGTAGATTATCGGACCCGCATCAAGGCTCTCGTCAACGAAATGTATCGTCACACCTGACACTTTCACGCCATACTCGAACGCATCTTTCTGCGCAGTGGCGCCAGGGAACGCAGGAAGCAAGGCAGGGTGGATGTTGATTATCCTGTTCTTGTAGGATTCGAGCAGTTTCGTGCCTTTGATGAGAAGCATGTAGCCTGCTAACACCACCAAATCTATTCCGTAGCGGTCGAGCAGCTCTTTTATCCGCTCGTCCATCTTTTCGCGATCAGGGAAGTCGCTCTTGTCGAGTATTTCGACCGGGATGCTGTTGCTTTTTGCTATCGCGATGGCGGGCGCATCAGGATTGTTGGTTATCAGCACTTTTATCTCGGCATCGCACCTGCCTGCCTTTATGTGCTTCTGGATCGCCTTGAAATTGCTTCCTCTCCCTGAAGCTAGAATAGCGACTTTGACCTTGGCCATAATAGTAAAGCGCAGGAAATGTTTTAATTATCATACGCGATTACAGCCCATGGCAGGCAAGGATGCATTGCAGCTGGTGATTCCTCCTGAAGTGCAGGATGCGGTCTTGATAGACTCTGAGATAGACGGACTGCGCAAGAGCATCCTGACGGATTGCACTGTCCTCCTGAAGGAAGCCAAGACCATCGAGGCTTCAGCCCATGGAAAGGCTTTCCACCTGAAGCTCTGGGAGGAGCAGGTAAGCAGGATAAAGAAGGAGCAGTCGGCGACTTTCAGCATCCACAAGCTCAAGGAGCTGAAGAGCCAGTGCCATGCGATGTCTCAGCAGCTGCATCGTTTCAGGCAGTAGCCGAAGGATTGTAGATCGCTCTTTCGAGCAGGGGCAGATGTTTCTGGCTGACGAAATCCGAGGTCTGGACTCTTTGTAGGGCCGAAACGTCAATGAGTTCCTCTGGGACTTTTCCAGTGAGTTGCACGAAATCGCTGTCGAGCAGCTCAGAGGCCCAGCCCCTCAGGTAATCCTCATTCTCAAGCATGGCCATGACACCATTCTCACGCATGTCTTTCACGAAACGCGGCACCAGGCGCTCCAACTCGTTCTTGTATCTGTGGAGAAAAGAGAGGAAGGCGATGTCAGGATAAGAGTATTTGGCCTCAAGCATATAGGCGATGAGCTCTTTTCCGTCCTTGTCTATCATGATTCTGCCATTGGCCTTGCGTTCCAGTAGATGGGCGGTCTCATGGGCCACCACAGAGTTGAGCTGGATGTTAAGGGCACGGATAAGGAAATCCTGGGGGGAATCGCTATCCTTAAGGAGATCCCTCAGCCGTTTTATGCCGCAACGCATGCCTATCACGAAAAGCGCTGAGCGCACGATCGAATCTTTTGGGTCTGATATGTCATCCTTGACCCCGATGCACCATTTCTTCAGATATGGTTCTGAAAGGCGGATGGCCATGAAGTCAAGAGGCATCTCGGAAGCCGAAGCCGGGATATCGCGCAGCCAGATGTCAAGCATCTCGGCGAGGCGGGCAGCTGCGGCAGGAACGTATATTATCTGGGAGGTGGGCTTCTTCTGGTTTAAGGGATCGAACGTCGTACGGCCGCAGTAGGCAAGTTCATGGCTCTTTGGATCGGGTTCGTTGAGCAGGAAATACACTGGTAAGCCATCCACTTCCCTCTGGACTAGTATCAGGCCTACGCTGGCAGGTCTGCGGAATTCAGCATATACTCCGTGAGCGACGAGATGTTTCTGCACGCACTGTGAGAATTCTCGCGGTGTGGTCGTCTTCTCTGGCGCTTTACTGTCCCTTATGATGCCTTCTGCAAGGGTCTTTGGCGCCCCTTTCAAGGAATTTATCAAAAGCCTGGGATTGCCTTTGGAATCAGCGAATGCCTGGGCTACTCCGAGGGCACGACGAGCGCGATTGCCAAGGCTGAGTTCGCCGAAGCTGAATTCTCGGCGCTTCAAGAATGGCTCGCAATATGCCTTCAGCTGCTCTTTTGTGATTGACACAAACAAACAGTGTTCAGAAACGTTTAAAATAGTGGTATATAATAAATTGTAGTGGTTTGAAAACAGTTTATAACCTTCACGCAGATATATTTATGGTGGGAACATGCTCAGTATCATTATACCTACTTTGAACGAAGAAGTGCATCTTAAGACCCTTCTATCAGACCTGAAGCCGCAGCTCGTCCCGGGTGATGAAGTTATAGTTGTGGATTCCTACAGCAAAGATAAGACAGCAGATGTGGCCAAAGAGTATGGGGCCAGGGTTTTGCTGAGACCGAAGAAAGGCGTGGGGCTTGCCAGGACAGAAGGTGCAAAGGAAGCTGCCAATGACATACTAGTATTCCTGGACGCTGATGCCACTCTACCTTCTGACTTTAACGCAAGGATAAGGAAACATTTCTCTGACAGCAAGGTGATGGCAGTAGGTGGCCTTGACCTCTATCATTCTGATTCAAAACTGTGGAAGCTAGCGTACGACACGTTCTCGGCAGGCGTGCTCCAATCCAACCATCTTATCCACATCGCTACCGGAAAATTCTGGATACCTGCCAACAACTGCGCCATGCGCAAGGACCTGTTCTTCAGCATCGGCGGATACCGGTCGGTGATATGCGAGGATACTGATTTCATGGCCAGGTGCCCGCCCACCAAAGGCATAGTATATGACACCAAGCTCACCCTTACACTGTCAGATAGGAGGTTCAAGGAAGCAGGATTCTTCAGGACAGTGGCCCTCTGGGGATGGAGCAACATAGCGGCATTCGTCAGCGATGGCGTTGACGTGATGAAGGGTTATACTAAGAATTAGGCCAACTTCCACCTGACGCCGCCGGGCTTGTCTTCTATTATGACTCCGATCTCTTTCAGCCTCGCCCGTATGCGGTCCGATGCCTTGTAATCCTTTTTGTTCCTCGCTTCATCCCTCATCGCGATAAGCGCGTCGAGCGCTTCGCCAGCGGTCTTCGGCTTCGCGCCGCCCAGCTCTTCCACCAATGCGAAAAGCGCTGCGCTCTTGTCTTCGATGGCCGGTTTCCCTTTCTCCTCAAGGCCGAGGATCCAGAGCATGTCCTCAACGGCGGCTTTCACCTTGGCCAGCTGTTCGCGGTCTGTCTTTCCGCTTACATGGGCATTCGTCATGCGGAGGATATTGAAGAGCGATGCAAGCGCTTCGGGCGTGTTGAAATCGTCATCCATGTGCTTGTGGAACTGCGAGATCAGCTCGTCGGTTTTCTCCCTGAATCCACTGTCAGTATGGGCAGGGCCTTTCCCCTCGCATGCTTCCCGGATCAATCCGAGGGAGTTGAATATGCGTTCCACGCTCTCTTCCATGGACTGCAGGACCTCTTCGTCATAGTCAAGAGGGCTGCGGTAGTGGGCCTGGAGATAGAACAACCTGAGGGCTGCAGGTGTTGACGTTGTCAGCGCCTGCTTCAGCGTGATGAAATTACCGAGCGATTTGCTCATCTTCTCCCCGCCGACCGTCAGGAAACCGACGTGCATCCAATATCTGGAGAACTTCCGGCCGTCCGCGGCCTCGCTCTGGGCGATCTCGTTCTCATGATGCGGGAATATCAGGTCCCTGGCGCCGCCATGGATGTCCAAGGTCCTTTTTGCGTATTTCCTGGCCATCGCAGAGCATTCTATGTGCCAGCCCGGCCGTCCCCTTCCCCATGGACTGTCGAACTCGATTATATCCCCTTTGGTCTTCTTCC
>JAQTOF010000002.1 GCA_028713495.1 Candidatus Iainarchaeum sp. | reverse complement strand
AGCCATGATATCCAAGGACTACGGCGAGGAGGTCCGCGGCTGCGCAATGGCTTCGGATGCCTTTTTCCCGTTCCGTGACAGCATAGACTATGCTGCCAAGATAGGCATAACCGCCATAATCCAGCCAGGCGGTTCCATCCGCGACCAAGACGTGATAAAAGCCGCTGATGAGCATGATATGGCCATGGTCTTCACTGGTGTGAGGCACTTCAGGCACTAGCGAAAGCTTCTTAAATTGTAAATGATAGGCCTATGTGTAGAGAGTGAACCCCATGCGTAGTTCCCATAAAGCTGACATTCCGTGGAGACCAGTTCGTGATTCAACAAAAGAGGAGCGTAGGCTAGAATTCCAAAAGATGTTAAGTAAGTACGAGGCACTAGCCAATACTATTTTCGGGCCTCCGGAATCAGACGCTAAATCCCGCGTAAGACCGTCATATCTTCCGCAACCCGTGCTTGTCAGGGCCCGAGACTGAAATCATAATAGTTTAGCGTATCTCTCGGCAAGCAGTATGTATTTCCTTATCCTCTCTTCGCTTCCCTTGTTCTTGTTCTGGGTCCATTCTATGGCAGCGACCTTCGCTCTAACGTTCGCCCGATAGCATTTGTAAAGACTGAGCAAAGTCCGTGCCCCGTCATCATGCGCTCGGGCTACGTACTCATCCACAAAAAGCTTCGAGAAATCCTCTTTCCCGAAGAAATCCAGGTCCATAGCCATAAAAGAGATGTCGCTTGCCACGTCAATGCAGCGGAAATCCCTGTTGAACTCTATACAGTCCACAATCCTCATGCCGTCCTGCAGGAAGATATTGCCTGAGTGCAGATCGCCATGGCAGTCTTTGACTTTTCCATCAGCCATCCTCTTCCTGAACAATGCTCCGTTCGCGTCTATGAATGATTTCGATTTTTCCAGTATGAAGTCAACCTTGGCACCAAATCCGCATGCCTCCTCAATCGCATCCCTGAAAGCTCCCAAGTCAGCAATCTGCCTCCAGACTGTCTCAGGAGAGCCATAATCGCCCTTCACGACCTCTGCTTTCTTATGGAAATCAGCCACGATGACAGACAGTTTCTTGATATCCGCTTCAGTGACCTTTCCCTCGCGGAGGGATTTGTCCATCATGGTCTTCTGGTCCAGGCGTTTCATTTTCACCGCGTAATCGACGATCTCTCCATTCCCGCCAAAAACAATTTCATCTGGCGTCAGCGTTATAGTTACAACCCCAAGATAAACGTCAGGAGAAAGCCTTCTATTCAGCCTGACCTCTTCCTCGCAGAACATCTTCCTTTTCTCCAGCGTGGAGAAATCCAAAAACGAGAACTTCAGCGGCTTCTTTATCTTATAGACATTCTTTCCGTCCATAAGCAGCCAGGAGATATGCGTCTCCACCAGTTCATAGCGTCCGCTTTTCATCAATGCGTCTATCTGTTGCCGTTCCATCAGTTTTCACCGATAAATTCCTTCACTTTGGCCAGGACTTCCTTCTTCGGCCTCATATAATCCACTTCAAGATATCCGCCTTCAAGCGGCTCGAAGGTCTCCTTGAGCTTCACGTAGACGTCGTAATCAGCATCGCTCGGGCTTTTTCCAGCCTGTTTCCTTTTCTCCAGTCGTTTTTTCGTCTCTCCTTCATGCAGTATGCACTTTATGATGAAGACCTTCGCCCCGGTCTGTCCTGCAACTTCATCCATCGTCTCCCTATATTCTTTTCTGGAGAATGTCGCATCAGCTATCACATTGGAGCCTTTTGCCAGAAGCTCCCCAGCTCGTTTCGCCATCTCAGCATAGACCGCCCTTTTCTCCTCTTCAGAATAGGATGGCTTCGGGAACAGCTCCTTGCGTATGATGTCGCTGTTGAGGTGGACCGCAGAGAAACGTTTCGCGAGGTCTTTAGACAGGGAGCTTTTGCCGCTCCCAGGCAGGCCGCAAACGATTATAAGCATAATTCCTAATACGTCTATTGAATTTATTAAACGAATTTTTACGGTGTGCAGATGGAATCATACGACGTGATAGTCATAGGCGGAGGTCCGTCCGGATCCAGCACCGCGGCTTTCCTGTCCAAGGCTGGCAAGAAAGTCATCCTGCTTGACCGGGCGAAGTTCCCAAGAGACAAGACCTGCGGGGATGGCATCAGTGGAAGCTCAGTAGGCGTGCTGAAGGAGCTCGGCCTCCTGGACAAAGTGAAAGACATAGAGCACGCAGATATGTACGGCGTCACATTCTCCTCTCCCAATGGTACTATCGTTCCGATACCTGCAAGACGGCCTGATGGCTCCCCTCCTGGCTTCGTCTGCCGGAGGGAAGTATTCGACAATTTCCTTTTCCAGAACGCGAAATCGTTGTGCGCGAAAACGTTAGAGGGATTCTTCGCAGAGGATTTCATCCGCGATGGGGATATGACAACCGGAATCAAGGGCACCTATGAAGGCAAGCCTATGGAATTTCAGGCCAAGGTCGTGGTCTGCGCTGACGGCGTTGCAGGCATGACTGCCAGGAAGCTGGGTGTAAACAACCAAGCAGAAGATCACCAGTTCGCAGGCATCAGGGCCTATTATGACAATGTGGAGGGTATGGCCGACAGGATAGAGATACACTTCATAAAAGATGCACTGCCAGGCTATTTCTGGATATTTCCGCTGCCTGGCAAGAAAGCCAATGTCGGTCTGGCCCTGTTGGTGAGCGATGTCAAGAAGAAAAAAGCCAATCTCAGCAACATACTCAATGATACGATAGCCAAGAATCCTGTCTTCAAGGACCGATTCGCGAATGCCAAGCGCATCAGCGACCTGAAGAGTTGGCTACTGCCTGTGAACACCAGGAAACCCAAAGCCGCAGGCAATGGCTATGTGCTTGTCGGTGATAGCGCGTCCCTGATAGATCCGTTCATGGGAGAAGGCATAGGAAATGCGCTCACAAGCGGCAAACTCGCGGCGAAAACCATCCTCCAGGCATTCAAAGAGAACGATTTCTCTGAGAAATCGCTTTCAAGGTATGACGCTGAGCTCAATGCAGCCATCTCCAGGCAGGTGAAGCTCAACTACAGGCTCCAGCGGATGGCAACCAGCGCGTTCCTTACTGATTTCCTGATAGGTCGAGCAAAGAAAAGCAAGTATGTTAGGGATGCTATAACCGATTCGCTGCTGGATTCCGAGGACTATACTCGGCTCACCGATCCTCTGTTCCCTATCAAGGCCCTTTTCCTTTGAGCAATCCGTTTTTATTCTTGTTTTCCGTTATCACTCCATGAAGTTCGACCTCATCGTCATAGGAGCAGGCTCAGGCCTGGATATAGCAAGTGCCGGGGCAGCCCGCGGCATGAAAGTAGCGATTGTAGAGGAAGGTCCCATGGGCGGCACCTGTCTCAACCGCGGATGCATACCAACAAAGATACTGATCCACAGTGCTGATGTCGTCCAGACCATAAACAAGGCGCACCTCTTCGGTATAAAGGCCAAAAAGCCGAAGATAGATTTCAAGAAAGTGATGGAACGGGCAAGGATAGTCGACAAGGACGCCCAGCAGATAGAAGAAGCGGTGAAGAAAGGCAAGAACATCACGCTTTTCAAAGTCCGTGCTCGCTTCACAGGTCCGAAGACCCTCAAAGTCGGCAAGGAAGAGATAACCGCAGACAAGATTATCATCGCAGCAGGCACCCGGCCCTCGATTCCGCCCATAGACGGGCTGGACAATGTCCGCTACATGACCAGCGATGAGGCACTGAAAGTGAAAAAATTGCCCAAGAAGCTCATAATCATCGGCGGCGGCTATATCGCCTGCGAGTTCGCCCATTTCTTCGGCTCCATGGGCTCTGAGATAACCATACTCCAGAGGAATGTGCGCCTGCTCCCTGATGAAGATGAGGAGATTGGCCTGAAGTTCACAGAACTGTTCTCAAAGCAATACACAGTGAAGCTGAAATCCGCAGTGAAGAAAGTCGAGAAGAAAGACAAGATGATCGTCGTCTACACTGCTGACGGCAGCTCCTATGAAGGGACCGACCTCCTCGTAGCCACTGGCCGCACCCCGAACACAGATATCCTGAATATGGCCAAGACCAGCGTGGCTGTCAATGAGCACGGCTACATAGAGACAAATGAATACATGGAGACGAACGTCCCCGGCATCTGGGCGATAGGGGATATCGCAGGGAAATACCTATTCAAGCACTCGGCCAACCTGGAAGCCGAATATGTCACCATCGCCCTTATCACGCCAGCGCACCGCCATCCTGTCAATTACGCTGCGATGCCACATGCCGTTTTCTCCAATCCACAGGTCGCAGGGGCCGGAATCACAGAGCAGGATCTCAAGGCCAAAGGCGAGGATTACCTTGTCGGCAGGTACAAATACAGCAACACAGGCATGGGAGAAGCGATAGCAGAGGAAGACGGATTCGTGAAGATCATAGCTGATTATGAAGGCAAGATACTGGGCTGCCATATTATCGGGCCTGATGCTTCGACCCTAATCCACGAGGTCCTGGTGGCCATGAAGGCAGGCAGCGGCAAGCTGAGAGACATCACCAACACAGTGCACATACACCCTTCGTTGAGCGAGGTGGTGCAAAGGGCTGCCGAAGAGGTATAGGAGTAGAAAAATCCCGTCGGCCTGATTTGAACAAGCAACCTGCCGGTATCCACTCGTAAGAATCGAGCAAACCAAAACTACAGCCGGCCGCTCTACCGTTGAGCTACGACGGGATAGACTTATATCCCTGAGAACGTCTTATAAACTTAGTCGTCTCCGCGGAAACGGGGCTTCGGCAGAACCGGTGTCTTATCTCCATTGGCACTGCCCGCTGACGCAGCCGCAGCTGACCCCGAATGCAGCAGCGTTGTAGCATTCAGTGTACTCGCACGTGGTGATCACCGGCTCCTCATTCTCAGACTGGCATACCTGATTCGAGCATCCGCCGCTTGTGCAATCCTCATCTGCGCTGCACGAGCCGTTGGTGGACCATCCGCAGAACTTAGCTTTGGTCGGGAATACCTTCCTTTCGTTATAATAGACATCCACGCTTCCGAAATACCCGCTTATGCTGGCTTCCCAGGGTATGGTGCCAGCGCAGTTGATGCATGTCGCCACACCCGGTATAGCAGATGTCGTGATGTTAAGGATATAGACGCCGTCTTTACTGACCAGTTCTCCCTTCGCGCGGTGGCAAGGGCTGATCAGGCCCACTGAGCCATTGAAGGTCATCCCATTCTCAGTGTCGATGCGCACTGGAGCCACCTCTTCTCCGCATTTCCCCTGCCCTGGCGTGAAATTCAATGTGACTTCGGGTCCGGGATTCTGTTCCACCGCAACGCATTTGTTTTCCTGGCAAACACCCTTGGAAAGCATGATTGAGCAGAGGCACTGCGGGCCGGTGCATTCAGGATTCTGCTGGTTATAGGTGTTCACGTATTCTCCGAGGCCGCAGTCGCAGCACTTGTCCAGCCGCACGCAGTCGCTGTCTTTTTCGCAGTAATCCTTGACCTCATAACCAGGAGGCACTGAGGGCGTCTGGATGCAACCGGCACCAAGCAATACAAGGATCAGGGCCAAAACGGATATGGTCTTCATGCAACTGGATTCTATTCCGGTTTTTAAAAACTATCCGGAACCCCATCGCTGCGGAAATGACCCCTAATCAGCCATTTAAATCGCCGAAACGCCTCCATCACCATGAGGACCGGAACCGTATCTCTCCCGCTCCATCCAGGCAAATGCCCAGCCTGGCTTTTCCAGAGGATGAAACCTCTCACCAAGGAGATAAGCCGCCTGATAATAGACAGTTACGGAACGACCGAACTCCTGAAGCGCATCTCCGATCCCATGTTCTTCCAGGCCCTCAGCTGCGTCATAGGATTCGATTGGCACTCGAGCGGAACCACAACCACCACCTGCGGCGCTCTAAAGGAAGCCATAACGAGCGATATGGGCATAGTCGTCTGCGGCGGCAAGGGAAAAACCTCAAGGAAAACACCGAGCGAGATCGACGCGAGCGCAGGTAAGTTTAATTTGGATGGCGCGAGATTGAAGAAAGCGAGCTATCTGTCAGCTAAGGTGGATTCCTCATGCATCCAGGCCGGCTACGAGCTCTATCATCATTGCTTCTTTTTCGACGAGAATGGCAATTGGGCAGTAGTGCAGCAAGGCATGAACGACGCCAATGGATATGCGAGGAGATACCACTGGTTCGATGCAGAAACGTTCGTGGACGACCCGCCTGACAAGATCGCCGGGATCGCAGAGCCGAGCGCGCTCAACCTGGTGAGCGATGTAAGTGAAGACGCCAGGAAAGTCTCACTTGACCTGGTCAATGACAATCCCATCCATCTGCGCAGATACTTCACAGGCCAGACCACTCTCTCCGATGACCATACCAGCATGCCGGAACGTCACGAAATCCTCCCATGCGATCTCAGCGGCAAAGACTGGCAGCTGCTCCAGAACGCCTATGAGCTGCAGCCGCAGAATTATGAGGAGCTGGTCTGCCTCAAAGGCATGGGCGGAAAGAAGCTGCGTGCTCTGGCTTTAGTCGCAAGGCTCATCCACGGCACGGAATTGGACTGGAAAGACCCTGTGAAATACTCGTTCGCCCATGGAGGGAAAGATGGGATCCCCTATCCGGTGGACAGATCCAACTACGACCATTCGATATCCTTCCTCAGGGACATCCTGGCAGAAGCTAAAGGAAGCGAAAAAGAAAAAGCATTGAGGCGGCTGGCGTCCGTATCCTAGCTATTTCACGCTGCCCAGCAGCATCTTCCTCATCTCTATGGGTTCCAGGTCCTTCAGGGCCTTGAGCGCGAAATCAAGCTTGGCTTCGCTCTCGGCGAATATGGTGAAAACCTTGTCGCCTACATCCACTCTATCGCCCCTCACCCTATGGATGAGCACGCCTGCCCCTTTATCGCGGGGGGCGCCTGCTATCCTGGCTATCTTCGACATCGTCTTGTTGTCTATGTGGAATATGCTGCCTGCTGCATCCGATGTCACAGTGTGGGTATATGAGCCGAGCGCTATGTCTGACACCTTGAGCTTCGGATTACCGCCCTGTAATTCAACAATTTCCATGAATTTGGCCATCGCCTTACCGCTGTTCACAATGCCTTCAGCCGCAGCATAGCCCTTGCCCCTGTCCACCTTGCCGCTCAGCTCCAGGAGCTTGCCGGCCATGAGGAGGCTCTTGTGCCTGAGGTCGTCAGGTCCGCTGCCCTGGAGCACCTCCAGCACGTCTACGCATTCCAGGCCAGGCCCGACGCCGTTGCCCACAGGCTCTGCGCCATCGGTTATCAGCGCCTCTATCTTCATGTTCATCTTGTCTCCGATCCGTATGAAGTGCTTGGCGAGTTCGTTGCCTCTTTCCACATAGGGCACCTTAACGCCGCGGCCGACCGGGACGTCTATTATGATGCTCTCTGCCCCTACGCTCTTCTTCTTGCCCAGGATGCTCGCCAGCAACATGCCCTCCGGGTCGAGGCTGAGCGGATGCCTTATCCTGATGAGCCTGTCGTCCACAGGCGCCAGCTTCATGCCGCCTCCCCAGACTATCGCTCCTTTCGCCTTGAGCACAATGGAGCGTAGCTCTTCTATGGAGAACGTGACATTGGAGAGTACCTCCATGGTGTCTGCTGTGCCTGAGGCGGATGTTATGGAACGGGAGGATGTTTTCGGCATGTAGAGCCCTGCAGCGGCGATTATCGGCACCATGACCATGGTCGTCCTGTTGCCTGCGACGCCGCCTATGCAATGCTTGTCCACGATCGGGTGCTTCCCAAGGTTGAGCTGTTCGCCTGATTCCACGGTGGCATGGGCAAGCGCGATTATCTCTTCGTCGGACAGCCCGTTTATGTAAGCCCCGGTTATCCATGCCGATGTCTCTATCTCGCTCAGCTTGTCCTGCATTATCTCCTTCACTATTGTCTTTATCTCGCTCTCGCGGAGCGCCTCCTTGTCGAGCTTCTTTTTGATGTATCCTATAGATTCAGGGCGGTCCATGTGGACGATCTCGACAGTGTCTCCTTTCTTCAGCTTGTGCCAGCTCGCCAGGTCCCTGAAGACCCCCACTTCGCCCGGTTCTACTATCTCGTCGCTCACATCCACTATGACGACAGCGCTCCTGCCGTCATGCCGCATCTCGGTGCGGTAGCCGGAATAGATATCGTGCTCCTGGGCCTCGCTCTTGTTGAGCACGATTATGTTCTTGCCGGTGAAGATATCCATCGGCTTGACCTTGCAGACATATGTCTTCAGCTTCCAAACATCGACCTTCTTGATCTGTTTCTCTACGTATTCGACCATCATGATCCCTCGTGATTATTCATAGAGTCGTATGCCCAGCTTCTGGGTCGCCATCGTGAAGAAAGATTGCGGCGGTATCACGCCTATCTCTGTGATGTAGCCGTTGATATATTTCGCGGCAGTGGCCTCAAACGCCGGGTTACGTATCTTCACCCCTTTGGGCGGCTTGTCCCATACCTCTGCCGGATCCCTTTCCTCTATCTTCTCCCTTGTCCCGAACATGGTCATCGGGCTGTACTTGAACAGCTCGGCAGCGCTGTAGAATGAGACGTCGTTGAGCCGCGCTATGTGCGCCAATGTCGAGGTCCCTATCTTGTTTATCAGGTCGCCGCGCGATGTCACCGAATCAGCGCCCACGATGACGATGTCCGCTTTCTTCATGAACATGTTCATGCCGCCATCCACCGAGAGGGTGACATCTATGCCTGCCCTGGCCAGCTCTGCGGCGGTTATCCTGCCCTGATAACGCGGTCGCGTCTCGAAAGCAACCACCGAGAACTTCTTGTGCATCTTTTTCGCTTTTATCAGCACCGCTGTGGACGTGGAGGAATGGCAGTGCGTGAGCACGATCGCGCCATCAGGTATTATCCTCGCCCCGCATTCGGCCAGCTTCTCTGCTTCCTCATCCAGCCGTGCCAGCATCTCCTTCTCATGGAGCACCAGCAGCCTCCTCAGTTCAGTGGCATTCTTCTCTTTTTTCGCAGTGCCTGAAGCGAACCTGACAGCTTCGTCCAGGATGTTCCTCATCATGGGCTCGGTAGGCCTGCTGAGCGACAGCGCCTCTGCCGTATGCGACATCTCCTTGCAGAAAGAGGCTGCGCTCCTGGTCTTGGAATCCTTGGCAGCGACAGCCAGGGCTTTCATCGCTGCTTTCGCCACGTTGCGGGCGCCCTGTATCTTCAGGGATTTTATGTCGCCTATGGTCTTCTTCACATCCCTGTGCATGCCCTACTAACAGGGACTAGGAATAAATAGGTTTTCACATGGTTCAGGATGAGGGATAAATAGGAAAAAGGAAAATAAAAATAAGATAAAAAGAAAGAAAAGATTTCAGCCGAACAGCGAAGCCAAGCCTTCAGCAGCCTGCTCTTCCCTCTTGCCTTCATCCTCTTTCTTCTCTTCCTTCTTGGCCTCGGCAGCAGCAGGAGCAGCAGCTGCAGGTGCAGCGGCGACCATCATGGACTGCTTGAGGAGGTCCTCGAAGTTCACTCCCTTCACCGCTTCGGCGAGCACTTTCGCGCGGGCATCATCTACCTCAGCGCCGCTTGCCTTGACTACGGCTACTATGCCTTCCTTGGTTACTTCCTTGCCAGCACCGTGCAATACGAGCACGGCATGCAAATATGGATCTACCTTCGTCATATCAACACCTCTTCATTTCTTTCCCAAGCTCTCCAGAGCCATTCCCTGCCTTACGGCAGAGGAGAGAAGCTGCTCCATGGAGCTTGATGAGTATATGCTCGCGTTCAGCGAGAGATTGAGCGACTGCCTGACAGCCTCCCCCAGGAGGACCTTTATGTTCTGTCCGGTCGGGTAGCTCACGTTCAGCGAGAGGTTCATGGCCTGGGACAGTCCGGAAGCGAGATCCGTGTTTATCGTATCTCCCATATCCAGCAGTTCCCTGGCATAGATATACTCGCCGTCATAGCCGAATATCATGTTGGCCATGATCTCGAACGGCATGACGTTCAGGGTCTGGAGAGCCTTGATCTTGGGCACGGTGAGTTTCTCTCCGGCCTTGGCAACCTTGCTCTCCTTCGCGACCACTATCTTGCCGCCCTTTATCTGGACATTCAGCCCCCCGGCCTTCAGCTCGGAGAGCGCTGGTCCTGGCGGCAGGTCGGTCTCGCCTTCTGGCACTATTATATCTGCCAGGGCAACATCGCCTATCTTGGCCGCCCTCTTCTTCTTGTGCTGCTTGAAGAACGTGTTCATCTCATATGCGGACTTGTTGGTATATATGAGCGCCACAGGCTTGTCGCACTCTGATACCTTGGCAGAGAGCTTCTTGTTGGCCTGGAGCACCCTGCTCACCACTGGTTTCTTGAGGACCAGCATCTGCCCGCCATCCTGCCTCACTTTCCTCCTCAGTGATTGGAGGAGTGCATCCGGCAGCTTTCTGAGGTCCAGCATGATGACTGTCTTGTATTTCTTCATGTCAGCGACAGCTGTCTGGACCTGCTCCATCTTTTTCTTCACTGATTTCCTGTTAGTGTCAGCCTTGTAAGCCATATGATCACCTATACAATCCTCGCAGGCCTGCCCATGGTCAGCTTGACATACACCGACTTGATGTTGCCCTCGTTGACCTTGTTCTTCACAGCCTCGTAGACAGTCTCTGCGTTCTCCACGAGGTCATCCAATGACATCGCTTCGGTGCCTATGAGGGCCTGGGCCACTGGCAGGTATTTGCCTTTGGATGCTATCCTCACGGTCTTCTTGGACCTTTCCAGCAGTTCCGCGAGGTTGCCTGTTATCGGCTTGGGCAGCTTGCCCCTCTTACCGAGGACCTGACCAAGCGATTTCGCCACAGCTCCCATCAGGTTGGGCTGGGCCAGCAGTGAGTAGTTGTCAGCCAGGTCGGATACCCTGGCAGGTTCGGCATAGGCCGGGATGTCGTTGGGCGTGATTATCAGGTCTGCTTACGCCCTTCTGGCCTCGTCAGCCATGTTGCCCTCGGCGAAGACAGCTGATTTCAGCTCCTTGCCGCCCTTGCCTTTCGGAAGGACGATATCGAGGTTGAGCCTGTTCTCGCTCTTCGCGAAGTCGATGCCGCGCATGTTTATTATTAACTCTACGCTCTGCTTGAATTTCTTCTTCCCTTTGTCTTCCAAAGCCTTGGCGATGCCGTCGGCCAGTTTCTTTTTGTCCATAATGAAGCCCTCCTACTCCCCTGAGTAGTGATTACGGGTAAATGCGTTTATCCGTGGATTGATTTATAAACTATGACGTTAGAGCTCGCCTACCCTTCTCTTCATCTTCCTCTTGAGCCTTTTGCGCTTCTTCTTGACCCATTTCCAGCGCATGCGGTTCTTCTTCTTCCATTTTCTTGGTTTAGCACCCATGAGTTCACCTAATCTATGATGACATATAAGTCGTGGAATCTTAATCAATAGTTTGTCTTAAATATCTTTCGAGAGCCAGTGTTATCGCAGCTCGTTTTACGGAGGCGTTCGTTATGAAGTATAAGATAGAAGGCGAAGTGATGCAGATCCTGAGCGTGGAACTCAACGAGGGCGAGGAGGTATACTGCGAATCCGGGGCAATGGCCTGGATGAGCGCCAATATGAACATGGAATCCTACCTGCGCGGCGGCCTGGGCGCCGGTATCGGGAGAATGTTCACAGGAGAATCGCTTTTCATGGTCAAATTCAAGACCACCGGCGGCAAAGGCCTCGTATCGTTCGCTCCTTCATTCCCTGGCAAGATACTGCCGCTTGAGATCGCCCCTGGCAAGGAGCTGATATGTCAGAAAGACGCTTTCCTGGCTGCCGAAGAGAGCGTGAACCTGGAGACCATCTTCAGGAAGAAGATCGGTGTCGGGCTTTTCGGCGGTGAAGGCTTCCTGCTCCAGAAACTCTCTGGCAAGGGCACTGCCTTCGCTGAGATAGACGGCGAAGTCTTCGAGATGCAGCTCAAGGCCGGCGAGAAGCTCAAGGTAGACACCGGCTCCATAGCCATGTTCGAGCCCAGCGTGAAATACGAGGTCGAGATGGTCAAGGGCGTCAAGAACATGCTCTTCGGAGGCGAAGGACTGTTCCTCGCCACCATGGAAGGGCCAGGCAAGATATGGCTCCAGAGCATGCCTGCCAGCAGCGTCGCCCAGAAGATCGTCCAATATATACCAAGGGGCTAACCGATGGACAAGAACGACATATTGTCCGCGGCCGCGTCCCTTGCGGTCCTTGCTCTCCTGGTGGTGCTGGTGATAGCCGCGGTGATGTTCCTTTTCACTTTCGGCTCGCCACTGGTCCTGCTAGGCGCCATCATGGCCGCCGGTGTGCTGGGTCTCATCGTGCTTTTCGGCATAGCCGTCGCTTTGATCGGCGTCTGGTACGTCATCTATGCCCTAATGAAAAGCTATTTCGGGCCGAAGGAAGAATCCAAGTCCAAAGGCAATTACACCCTGGAGCGGCTGAAGAAGGCCTAAGCCAGGAGGGCCTTGACTTTCTCATACACCCGTGTTATATTCTTCCAGTGGCCGCCTTCCCAATAGACCTTTTTGCATGCTGTGCAGCGCCAGAACCTTTCGTTCCGCTCAGCCACCTTCTCAGGCACATCGCCTTCCACGCTCGCCCGGTCGGCCACGGCCAGCATGCCATTGCAGTCCGGGCACCTGGTCTCATCAGGAAAAGACAGCCTGGCTCCTGTTTCCCGCACGATCTGGGCTATCTGCTCCTCGCGGTCATCACTCGTGACAAAAATGCGCGTCACACCATGTTTCGCGCAGCGCTCCGCCAGTTCCACATCACGGGTAACGAAAACGAGTTTGTTGGTTTCGGCGTATTCGAGAAGCGCGCTGTCGGTCTTGCCTGGCAGGAATTCGACATCCAGGCCGAATATCCTGCACCATGATGCGGTGCGTTTGAGCATCTCGTCGAAAAGGAACTTCATGAAAAGAAGTCAGCTGAGGTTTATCTTGACGAAGACGTTGGTCGGGACCTTTATCCTGAGGATCTGCTTTATCATCTTCTCGTCGCCTTCCACGTCGCAGAGCCTCTTATGGACCCTCTTCTCCCAGTGCTCGTAGGTGTCTGTCCCATCGCCGCAGGGAGTCCTCCTGCAGGCGATCTCCATCTTCCTCCTTGGAAGCCTGACTGGCCCAATGAACGTCATGCTGAGGCTGTCGGACAGGTTCTTTATCTGGGAAACCACGTTGTCGAGGGCTGTCGGGTCCTCGCCGCTGAGCTTGATCCTTACTTTTGTCATGATTATACCTCTATAGAAGTTGCAGGATGGATATTGATTACAAACATATTTAAATGTCTCGAGCTGTCCGCCGTGAAAGAATAATAAAAGAAAAATAAAAGACCTATGGCATGTAGCAGGCGCCAGCAGAACATCCGGCCGGGCAGCTTATCTGCTGGGCGACTACCTCGTTCGAGGTGGCTGAGCATGTATATTCCACCACATGCGAATCATCCGCGCAGTAGTCGTCATAGGTGCCATAGACGGCGTCAAAGTAGCCGGTCACATATCCGGCATTGTAGTAGTCTGAGCCGTCGCTGTCCGTGCAGCCGCTGGGTCCTGTCTCAGGTGCGCAGTATCCGTTGTCGCTGCAGTAATATCCTTTGCAGCAGTCCGAGCTGCTAGAGCAGGAGCCAGAAGTCTGACAGCTCTGCTCTTCAGCGCAATAGCCGTCGTTGCAGTAATAGTTGTCGCAGCATTCACTATCTGCGCTGCACGTAGCGCCGGTCTTCTTGCACGGTTCTGTGCATCTGCCGTTACTGCAGGTCATGCCTTGGCAGCACTCCCTCACGCCTGGCCAACAGGACGCGCCAACCGCTTCTATGCACTGGGTGGTGCATACGCCGTCGCTGCAGTAGCCTTCGCAGCAGTCATTGTCGTAGCTGCACTTCTCGCCCGTGTCCATGCATTGCGTCACGCATATGCCATCAGAGCACATGAACCCGTCGCAGCAGTTTATCTGTCCGACCGCGCAGGTCTCTCCCTGTCCGCTGCAGCCGGTCTCAGGCGTGCATCTGCCGTCTATGCAGGAGTCGCCTTCGCAGCAGGTGCCATAGTAGTTAGCGTTGGGGGTGCCAACCGTGGTGTACTGTCCATAGCCGCAGGTCCCGCCTGTCTTGACACAGGTCTGCGTGGATGGGGTGCAGTAGCCGTTCAGGCATTGGTAATCCCCGCAGCACTCGCCGTAATACGTCGGCGTCTGGTAGTTGCTGTATGTGGTCGGTCCATAACCGCAGAAATCTCCTCTGTCGCTGCATTCTGTCCTTTCAGTGCACTGGCCGTTTATGCATGCCAGGTCACCGCAGCAGGTTCCCAGGAACGTGGCGTTCGCAGGCACCAGCGCTGTGATAGTCATATGTCCATATCCGCAGGTCTCTCCCTCGGGCATGCATTCCTGCTCAGGCGGTGTGCAGTAGCCGTCTATGCACTGCGAGTTGCCGCAGCATTCGCCGTAATAAGCCGGGTTGTTGGCGACCATATTGTAATTTCCGGTCGGTCCGCCACCACAGAGGTTCCCATCCTCTACGCACTGGTTCCTCTTACAATAACCATCCAGGCATGCCATGTCTTCGCAGCAGTTTCCATAGAAGACAGATTGGTTGGGCACCAGCGCTGTGAGGGTGCCTGTGCCATAGCCGCATCTCGCGTTCTCCTGGACGCATTCACCATCGCAGGTCTTGGTGCAGTTTGGGCACTCCTCGACGCAGTATAGCGCGGTGTAACATATGACATCCTTGGTTTTCCCTCCATTGTCTGTGTAAGTCGTCCTCTCGCCAGGGCTGTCAGGGCGGAGCGCCAGCAGTTGGCCGTCGCTTCCCCTTATGATCGTGGTCGTACTGCTGGAAGAGCTCTGATTGCTGAAAAACTCTTTCACGTTGTCCGTGCCAGTGCATGTGCCGCACTGCTGGCCAGCGAAGAAGAACAGCAGGAAAAGCACAAAGCCACCTAAGAGCAGACCAAGAAAAAATTCCTTAATACATCCCGCTTTCGCGGGCAGATCCATCGCCTTTTCGGCTATATCCGCCATATTAGCACCGCTTGAGCTCCGCAGAATAGTTTTATAACCGCTCCTTCCCTACGGCAATCCAAGGCCGCAGGGCGCCACCCCAATATTTTTAAACCTCAGATGGCTAACTATCCACCATGAAATTCTACATCTTGCTGCTCGTGGCGGTTCTTTTGGGTGGATTTGGATTCGCGGCGGCTGGCTGCACGGACATAAATGCTCCGGGCACAGTCACTCTTCCCGGCAATATCGTCGACATCGGAGCCGACCCTGATTGTATCTACATCAACAGCTCTGATGTGGTGTTCGACTGCCAGGGCTTTTACATAAACGACTCCAACAGCACGGATTACAATACCGCCATTCTCTTAGAAGATGGCTATGACAACATAACAGTGAAGAACTGCAAGCTGTACAATTTCGAAATCGGCATCTCTGTCGGTAAAAACAAGTTCGTGGCTATAACGAACAACAATATCTCCATCCCTGAAGGGACCTCTACCTCCGACACCACCGCCATCTCTTTCGGTGGCAAGAACGGCAATATCAGCAATAACCGGATAGGTTACGGTTCTGTGACCAATTACAACATGGGCATTTTCTTCGCTGGCTCGGTCAGCACGGTTTCAGGCAACGATGTCAACGGAGTCTCAAAGAGCGGTTTCTACTTCACTACCGGTGTTAGCGAGGTCAACGTGACCGGGAACAACGCGCAGTTCAGCGACCAGACCGGTTACGAGACCAATGATGCCAGCTTCATGCTCTTCAAGGAGAACACAGCATACAACTGCTCCTCTTCAGGCTTTGTCATAAACGGCGTAGCCAACAATGTAACCAACAACACCGCCCGCTACAATTCGCTCCAGGGCCCGAACCATGCAGGTTTCACAATTACACGTCCGGGCATCATCATCGTAATAGGCGCACGCACAGCATATGGCGGCGCTGCCATAGACCCGACCACTTACGTGACCGACAACATCGCCGAACACAATAACGGCAACGGATTCTACTTGGGCAGCGAGCTCGCAGATTCACGCATCAATTTCTCCAACAACAAGGCCAACTACAACCTGATCGGCATAAATGTCCAGAGCTATAACAACGTCCTGACGGACAACACGGCCCAGGAGAACCTGTTCGCCGACCTGTTCGTCGGCGGCCAGAACATCTGGGAAGGCGGTCCTTTCGGAATCTTCACAGCGCAATTCGATCCGCTAGTCTGCCAGAACTCGATAGAGCGCACGATCGGTTCTGGCGGTCGTCCGATATATTTCGCTAACAGCACCACGACCGTTCCGGTCGGAACCTATTCCGGTATCATCCTGTGCAATGCGTCAGACTCGGTCCTCGACAGGGTGACTGTGGATGGCTCTGACACGTTGGGTAACAATGGCGCGGTGATCATAGGGAGCCCGCGCACTACGATAACAGACTCAGTGTCGCACGATAATGCGGTCGGTTTCTGGCTCTACGACAGCATACAGAGCAACATAACCCGCGGAAGCGCGTACAACAACCTTGTCGCAGGCTATATGCTCGCTGGTTCGGGCGGCACCGTCCTCAAGGATCTTTCATCCTATAATAACTACGGGAACCTCTCGGAACTGGTCGGCATGTTCGGTTTCGATGGCGGCAAGGGCGTCAGGTCCTTCGATTGGAGCGATATCCCGCTCGGCTTCGGCGTATTGGATTACACTACCGCGCGTGCATTCTCTGCGATATCCTATGCGAATACGTACAATAACGTCCGGATATACAACAACGCCTACGGTATTGCGCTGCTTGGCCAGGGCTCAGAGTCCCCTCCACCTCCCCCGCCCCCTCCACCAGGATTCTCGAGCGGCTTCGAGACCGTGATTGTGACGCCTGGCTCACCTACCACACCGCAGATAATCAACTCATACATATTCGAGAACAGGATATTCGGAGTCATAGACGCATCTAAACAAGGCGCCAATGTGACGGATTCGATGATATATGATAACGGGAAAGATGCAACTGAGCTGTTCAATCTTCTCAGTGGTGGTTTTGCGGCTTCGCAGTGGCAAACCATCGCAAACATTCTGGCACACCACGGGCCTGAAGGAGTGCTCTGGACCGAGTATCTCCAGGGGACGTCCCTCGTGTCTGAACTCCTAGACCTGTTCTTCCCAGGCACCTTCACTGCTCCGACTGCACTCTGGCAGATGAACCATACCAAAATCGGCTCACAGAACGGTATGACGATTTCATTGCAGGATAACGACATAGCCAACGGCGAATCGTTCTTGCTGAGCGATACCAACATACCGACCATCCAGAGACTGCAATACCAGGATTACCTGGGCGGCCATGAGTGCACCAGCACGGACTGCGATCCAGAAGCTCAGAAATGCAAGGATTACCAGGATATGACCTGCGATGATATGTACAAATGGGTAGGCGGGGTAAAGACCGCAGGCAGTGATTCTATCTGCGACTGGTACCAATTCCCTCCTGAAGACCTCTTTGGGGCGAGAGAATGCTTGGATGTGAACGAAAACGGCTGGTGTGACTTCTGCGACACCTACAATGTCGACATAAAGTTCGACTGGAAGAACCCCGAAGGCTTGTCATCCTACCAGAACCAGTACCTCATGCTGGTCAGCAATTATGCAGATGACGCCCTCTCGGCTCCACCCGCCGCAGTACTTGACGAATTCGCAGCATGGTGGACGCCTTCGGAGTGTTATGACGGCGAGAGCATAGCACTTTACTATCTCCAGGGCTCAGAAGTCAATACAAGCGATGAACCCGAGCCGGGTGATACGTACTACATAAACGTCTCCGGCAACTGGACGTATCTCGAAGACCAGACCTGGGGCGACGACACGATAAGCGTCCAGGAGCTGACCCCATACTGGCAGATCCCTCCTGCCATACTGCCCTTCATGGACAGCCCCGCCATGGGCATATACGGCCTCTTCGCTGCGCCTCTGCAGTGCGGGGAGGATGGCGGAGAGCCCAGGCTACACATAAGCCTCGATAGCAACTGCAATGAGAATACGGTGACTGTCACAGGAGAACACGGACCTGTGGCCGGCGCCCATGTAACGGTGATAAACGCAGCAGGATCGATCGTGGATGCTGGCTATGCCGATGCGGCTGGCCAGTTCACCTTCGAAGACTGCGGCCAGGCAGTATATATAACAGCCAACGCTGGCGGTTATGATGCCGGTGAGATGAGCAGCACCATGCTGGATTCCTGCGACTGTGTTCCGACCGGCTGCGTGCCTGAATGCACAGCGGGCCAACAGTGCATCGATGGCCAATGCATCGGTGAACCGGAATGCACGCCTGCCTGCGGTACAGACCAGCAGTGCGAAAACAGCCAATGCATGTGCGCATATGACTGCTGCGCTGACTCAGACTGCGCACAGGGCGAGACGTGCGTGGACCACACCTGCACCAAGCCAGAACAGCCCGAGTGCGTTACCGACGCTGACTGCAAAGGCACAGAATACTGCGCCATAGCGGCCGGTGCTGCTGGAGGCACCTGCGAGAATGTGCCTGGCCAGTGCGGCTATGCAGACAACCACGTATGGGTATCATACGCATGCGGCTCCGAGACAGGATGCCCAGGCTGCCCACAGGGTGAATCCTGTGTCAACCGTGAGTGCAAGAGCGGCGATGTGACCTGCCCGACCACAGGCGTGGTCGGAGAGGCGACGACCTGCACTGCCAGGGACGGAGAACAGCCATGTGTGAGCTGCGACTACCAGATCACTGACCCGGCTGGCAAGACATCCAGTGGCAAGAGCGACGAGGACGGCAACTTCCAGGTCCCGCTTGGCATTGAGGGCACCTACACCGTGACCCTGTTCAAGGATGGCCAGCCGATAAAGACCATAGAAGTCAAGGCTTTCCCCAAGAGCGCTCCGGTCGAGCCCGAGAAGCCGACAGCGGCTCCTGATGCAGGGACCACATTGCTGTTCCTGCTGTTGCTGCTGGCCCTGATAATCCTCGCAGTGCTCTACTGGAGAAGCCAGGGTGGCAAGAAGGCCAAGCCGCCAGAGAAGAAGGGCAAGAAGTAACTCTTTTTTCTTTCTTATTTTCCCTATTTTTCCTTGTTTTCACAGCCTCCAGTGCAAACAGTTATAAATAATCGTTGGGATAGGTCTTCCTAGTTCTAACGACTAACATAGAGGCGGTAGCGATGAATGTGCTGTCACTGAAGGAATACGACGGGAAATGGATCGAATCCGTGGTGGATCTGGGGCTTGACATCAAGAAGCACCCTGAGAAATACACAGAAGCTCTCAAGCATAAGACATTGGCAATGGTCTTCCAGAAGAGCTCCACACGCACGAGGCTGTCTTTTGAGACCGGTATGACCAAGCTCGGCGGCCATGGGATATTCATAGACTGGCGGACCACCCAGCTGGCCATAGGTGGCGTGCAGGACGAGGCGAAAGTCATCTCGCGCTATGCAGACGCCATCATGGTAAGACCGTTGAAGCACGTTACCGTGGCAGAGTTCGGCAAAGCCTCGCGGGTGCCTGTGATAAACGGCCTGTGCGAGAAATACCACCCCTGCCAGGCTTTGGCTGATGCGATGACCATAAAGGAGAAGAAAGGCAAGCTCAAGGGCACTAAAGTAGTATATCTGGGCATCGCCAACAACGTCAGCAATTCGCTTTCAGTGGCCTGCGCCAGGACCGGCGCGGATTTCACGCTCTGCACTCCGGAAAGGGATCCCGACAGCCTTGACGAGGAGCAGCTCAAGGGCCTCAGGGCCATGCAGAACTATCATGAGGAATCCAACATAGACAAGGCAGTGAAAGGTGCGGACATATTATACACGGACACGTGGGTGAACATGGAATTCTTCACTGACCCGAAATTCGAGTCTGAGAAGAAGCGTAGGGAGAAGACCCTCATGCCGTACCAGCTCAACAAGGCATTGCTGGAGAAGGCAGGGCCCCAGGCGTTCTCGATGCATGACATGCCTGCCCATATCGGATACGAAATCGATGAAT
This sequence comes from Candidatus Iainarchaeum sp., assembly GCA_028713495.1. Classification (GTDB taxonomy): domain Archaea; phylum Micrarchaeota; class Micrarchaeia; order Anstonellales; family Bilamarchaeaceae; genus Bilamarchaeum. The sequence continues at coordinate 26,731 of JAQTOF010000002.1, read as the reverse complement.
ACGCCCTGCGCAGCCAGCGTTCATTGGCCTTTGACCAGGCAGAGAACAGGATGTGGGCTCAGATGGCCCTCCTGATAAAGCTCACAGGAAAGTCCTAAGGATCTCCTCAGGACAGGTGGAAAACATGAAAGCAGTGCTCGCCCTAGGTGACGGAACAATCCTACATGGCCTAGGTTTCGGAGCCGAAGCCGAGCAGGTCGGCGAGCTCGTCTTCAATACGTCCATGATGGGATATCAGGAGGCCCTCACCGACCCGAGCTATGGCGGCCAGATACTGCTCATGACATATCCTCTCATCGGCAACTACGGCATCAATCCCACAGACCACGAAAGCGGCCTTATCCACGCCCGCGGTTTTGTCGTCAGGGAACTGAGCGCCGACGCAGAGCACAGGGATTCCGGCCTCACAGCAGATTCGTTCCTGAAGGAGCACGGCATACCAGGAATCCATGGTATAGATACTCGTTTCCTGGTCAGGCATATCAGGGAAAAAGGAGTGATGCCAGCCATCATAGCGGCATCCAAAAACGATAGCGCTATAGACCCAAAGAAACTTCTAGCCAAACTCGCCAGCCCAGACAGCTTCAACTACTCGAAAACAGATTTCGTCTCGCTCGCCTCCACCAAACACGTCCGCGTTTTCGGGGAAGGCGGGAAGAAACGCGTCGCAATGATCGATTACGGTGCCAAGATGGGCATCGTCCGCGAGCTTGTGGCAAGAGGCTGCGAGGTCCATCTCCTGCCGTGCCACAGCACCGCAGAAGAAGTCAAGGCAGTCGGGCCGGATGGCATCCTGCTGTCCAACGGCCCTGGCGATCCAGCGATATTGAAGGATGCACACAGCATCATACGCGCTTTGGGCGGATACAAGCCCATGTTCGGTATCTGCCTCGGGCATCAGCTCATCGGCCATGCATTCGGAGGCGACACCTACAAGCTGAAGTTTGGGCACAGGGGCTCCAACCATGCTGTCCTGGATGTGAAGTCCGGCAGGAGCTTCGTGACGACGCAGAACCATGGCTTCGCTGTAGGGAAGATACCAGAAGGCTTTGAGCTCACCCAGGTCAATGCCAATGATACTAGCGTGGAGGGCATGCGCAATGACGCTAAGGGCATATTCTCGGTGCAGTACCACCCTGAGGCATCCCCGGGCCCGCACGACACAAGATTCCTGTTCGATGAATTCGTGAAGATGATGTGATTGGATGGAAGGCAAAAAAGAAGAGCACGGACATGAAGTGAAATGCAGTTTCTGCGGTAATGACACCACCTGCGAGAGATGCATGGTGGAGCCGGCCTCTGCGGCAGGCTCTGAGCATATCTGCTATGACTGCTATCAGAAGATGGCTGGCCAGCTGCCTGAGAACATCAGGGACAGGACCCACATCTGCATCCCTCCTGAGAAGATGCAGGAGAATTTCGAGCGGTTCCTGAACGAGACCACCGAGAGGGCGTTCGTCCAGCTCTGGGATTCTGAGAAGAAGAAGCTGAAGGAGATGTCCAGGCAGGACCTGTCGAGGGCGTCGTTCTTCGAGGGCGCGAGGTTCATGTTCAGCTTCATGCAGCAGATGTCCCAGGAAGAGCAGAAGCACGAGCATGGACACGAACACAAGCATGAGGGACACGGCCATGAAGAGCACGGCCATGAGCACAAACACGAGCATAAGCACGAGGAGAAGAAGTGATGGGCAAGCAGAAGGTCCTTGTCATCGGCTCAGGTCCCATAGTCATAGGTCAATCCGCCGAGTTCGACTATAGCGGCACGCAATGCTGCAGGGCCCTGCGCGAGGAAGGCACGGAAGTGGTGCTTGTCAATTCCAATCCTGCCACCATTCAGACCGATAAGGACACGGCAGACATAGTCTACATCGAGCCCCTCACAGCAGATGTGCTTGAGAAGATAATAGAAAGAGAGAAGCCTGACGCTATCATCGCCACCATGGGCGGGCAGACCGGCCTCAATCTGGCCATGGAGCTCCACCACAAAGGGATCCTGAAGAAGCACGATGTGAAGTTCCTCGGGACCGATGCAGAGGCCATAGAGACAGCTGAATCGCGAGAGAGGTTCAACCGGCTCATGGAGAAGATCAAGGTCCCTATCCTCCCCGGGGCAGTGGTGAAAGATATCCAAAGCGCTGAGCGTTTTGCAGGCTCCAATGGCTACCCTGTGATAATCCGGCCCTCATTCACCCTTGGCGGCACTGGCGGCGGCACTGCATACGACAAGGAGGAGCTCAGGAAGATAATGGAGCTTGCCCTCAGGCTGAGCGCAACCGGCGAAGCCCTTGTGGAGAAGAGCGTGATCGGCTGGGGTGAGTTCGAATACGAGGTGGTCCGCGATTCCTTTGGCAATGCTGCTATCATCTGCAACATGGAGAACATAGACCCGATGGGCGTGCACACCGGAGAGAGCATCGTTGTGGCGCCATCCCAGACGCTCAGCGACCGTGACCACCAGACCCTCCGCGATGCTTCCCTGAAGATAGTCCATGCCATCGGCATACAGGGAGGATGCAATGTCCAGCTGGCGATGAACCAGGAGACTGGCGAATTCGTAGTGATAGAAGTCAATCCACGGCTCTCACGCTCATCAGCCCTTGCCTCCAAAGCGACCGGCTATCCTATCGCAAGGGTGGCGACTAAAATCGCCCTTGGCCATAGCCTTCCGAAGATAAAGAACGCGATAACCTGCACATCTGCCGCATTCGAGCCGGCCCTTGATTATGCCGTGGTGAAAATCCCACGCTGGCCGTTCGACAAATTCCCGAAGACATCAAGGACTATCGGCACCCAGATGAAAAGCACAGGAGAAGTGATGGCCATCGGCAGGACATTCCAGGAAGCCCTGAACAAGGCCATCCGGAGCCTGGAGACGAAGATCCCGAAGTCCATAGAGCCTGACGAGCATCTTTTTCCGCCCACTGACCTGCGCATATTCGCATTACTCGAGGCCCTCCGCCGCGGTCGCACCACCGAAGAGCTCCATCAGAGGACAAAAATAAACCGCTGGTTCCTCAGGCGCCTGGAGGCCATGGTGCGGCTGGAGAAGAGGATCAGCCAGGAAAAGATGACAAAAGAGCTGATGCTTGAGGCGAAGCGCTCTGGTTTCTCAGATCCGCAGATCGCCTCTTTCACCAGAAGCGACGAGGCGTCGGTCCGGCAACTGAGGAAGTCATTCGGTGTCCTGCCGACATACAAGATAGTGGATTCATGCGCAGGCGAGTTCGCCGCGCTCACGCCATATTACTACTCTACATATGAGCATGAGAACGAGGCCATAGCTCTCGAGGGCAGGAAGATAATCGTCCTGGGTTCTGGCCCCATCAGGATAGGCCAGGGCATAGAATTCGACTACTGCTGCTCCCAGGCAGCATTCGCGCTCCGAGAGATGGGCCTGAAGAGCATCATGATAAACAACAATCCTGAGACCGTGAGCACTGACTTCGACTCCAGCGACAGGCTCTATTTCGAGCCGCTCACTTTCGAGGACGTCATGAACATCGTGGACAACGAGAAGCCTGAAGGCGTGATAGTCCAGCTCGGCGGCCAGACAAGCATAAACCTGGCCGAGCCGCTCCACAATGCCGGGACCAGAGTGCTCGGCACCCCGATAGACGGAATAGACATAGCAGAGGACCGCGAGAGATTCCGCGAGCTGGCCAACAAACTCGGCATACTCCAGCCCCAGAACGGCACTGCGACAAACGAAGAGGAGGCATTGGAAGCAGCATCGCATATCGGCTATCCTGTCGTCGTCCGGCCGAGCTATGTCATCGCAGGCAGGGCCATGGAGATCGTCAGGAGCGATGAAGAGCTGAGACGCTATATAAACGAAGCAGTGGAAGTCAGCCAGAAAAGGCCAGTGCTCATAGACAAATACATAGACAATGCCATAGAGTGCGAGGTGGACGCAGTCAGCGATGGCCAGAATGTCTTCATAGGGGGCCTCATGGAGCACATAGAGCCTGCTGGCGTGCATTCCGGTGATGCCAACATAGTCCTTCCGTCCATCCGCCTTTCAGATACTGAGAGGAAAGAGCTGGTGGATTACACCGAGAAGATATCGAAATCCCTTGGCGTGGTCGGTCTGGTGAACATCCAATATGTAGTCAGGAACGGCACTGTCTACATCCTTGAGGCCAACCCCAGGGCCAGCAGGACCGTGCCTTTTGTCAGCAAGGCCATCGGCATACCAATCACCAAGATAGCGGTACGTGCAATGCTTGGCGAGAAGCTCCCCAGATTCCGCCCAAGGGTCACGCATTTCGCTGTGAAGAGCGTGGTCTTCCCGTTCCTGAAGCTTTTGGGCACAGATATCCGGCTCGGGCCTGAGATGCGCAGCACAGGGGAGACGATGGGCATAGGCAAATCATTCGAGATGGCCTATTACAAGGCGCTATTGGCCGCGGGCATACGATTGGAGAACGGGAAAAAGCACAGCGCATTCATCAGCCTCAGGGACGAGGACAAGAAAGATATGCCAGAGCTTGTCAAGCTGCTAAAAAAGCTCGGTTTCACGATTTATGGCACCATGGGCACAGTGGGCTCTGTCGAAGGCGCTATCGCTGTGCCCAAGATCGGCAAAGGCCGTCCGGATGCCCTGGAGCTCATAGAGTCTGGCGAGGTAACCCTTGTCATCAACAGTCCCAGGCACGGCGGTGCGGCGAACACCGACGGCTTCAGGATGCGCAGGGCCAGCATCCTCAGCGGGATCCCATGCATAACCAATGTCAGCACTGCGCAGGAGCTGCTGAAAGCCATGCTTGAGCTCAGGGAAAAAGAGCTTGACATCAGGCGCGTGGAAGAATACGCTGGTTGATTTATCCGATAGCGACGTTCTTCAGCCTGATATGCGGTCCCCCGTCGCTCACAGGCACTTCCTGGGAGAACTTGCCGCACATGCCGGGACTCGTCCCGAAATCGTTCCCTACGCATTCCACATCAAGCAGAGTCTGGAGGATATTGCCCGTTATTGTGACATCCCTCATTATCTTCCCTTTCTCGCCGTTCCTTATGTCATAGGCTTCCTCTGCCTTGAACATGAACCCACCTGAGAAGATATCCACGCTGCCGCCTTTCATGCCCTTGAGGTAGATGCCTTCCTTTATGTCAAAGACGGCGTCTACCGTGCTCTCGCCTTTCTGGAAATGGGTATTGCTCATCCTGACTATGGGCACTTCGCTGTAATCCCCTGCCCTTGCATGGCCGTTCTGCTCGATGCCCAGCTCTTTGGCGCTCTCCATGGAATTCATGTAGCCTTTGAGCACTCCGTTCTCCATAAGCACCGCAGGCTTCGCAGGGACGCCCTCGTCATCATAGGCGTATCTTCCGAATCCATCTGCAGTGGGGTCGTCTATGATGGTGACAAGCTCGTTGCCTATCATCTGTCCAAGCCTTCCTGCAAGCACGGATTCCCTGTCTATCACCGAGTCGGCCTCGCAGGCATGTCCTACGGCCTCATGGGAGAAGACACCGCTCATCTCAGGGTCGAAGATCACAATGAACCTTCCTTTTGGCGGTGGGGCAGCATCCAGCAGCCTCAGCGCCTTTTCCCTTGATTTTCCAGCGACCTCCAAGGAATCTATCTTCCCGAAACCGCTCCTTGACCAGGCCCTTTCAGAGCCTCTTTGCATTAGCTCCCCTGATTTCGCGATGCATGAACAGGATAAGTATGTGTAGCCGCATTCCTGGATTATCTCTGTTCCGTGCGAATTGTGGAATTCCTCACGGACAACAGAATCAGTGCATGCGATCGTGCGGGATGTGACCTTCTGCGCCTTCATCTCCTTGGCTGCCCCGACAAGAGACCTCACCTGCTGGTCGTCGTCCACAGGATCCGTCTTCTCTTTTATCTCCTTCTTCACAGCTGGCGGGATGTCGATCGCTATCCTGCCTTTGCCAAGCCTTGCCATCTTCCTGGCCTTTTCCAGCAGGTCCTCTATCTTATCATCCCTGCTGCTTGCCGCGAATCCCCAGGAGCCTTCCTCAAGCACCCTTACGCTGATCCCATGCACCGAGCCCGATGTATGCTTGACCTCATCATCTTTGATGCTGACAGAGGATTCCATGCTGCGCTCAATCCTGAGCTCAGCATATGGATATCTGGAAAGGATTCGTTCGTACTCCACAAAACCACAGAAATCTCAAAGATAAGCCCTGGCTTTCTGCGCATACTCCAGGACCGTCTTCTTCTCCTCGCGGTCCTTGACCATGCCGCAGAACACGTGGCTCTTTATAGGCACCAGCACCACGATGAGGCCGCCGAAAGATATCTCTATCTCCTTGTGCTGGTCGCCCATCTTCTTCATCAGGGCGTCTGAGATGTTGGACACCGAGGCGATCACACTAGAAGCCGGCTCATTGAGCGCTATGGTGGAATGGATCACCACGCCATCCGAGCTCACTATGGCGCCCCCTATGCCTTTCTCCTTCATCTCGTTCAGTATCGCTTCAAGTTCAGCAGCCATAAAGATCACACTATGCTTATGCCCGAAGGCCCTGCCCTTACCGGTATCTCCATCTCTACGCCAGGCACCACGAGCACGAATTTCCCTCCCCTGTCAGCTATGTTATATGTCCCGTCCGTGCCGTGCTCCAAGAGGCTGAGGAGCTGCTTGTCATGCACTCCCTCGTCCACCAGGTAGAGCGTCGTCGCGCCCACGCTGCTCAGCCTTCCCTCTATCACGCTTAGGAATTTCCTTATGGAATCCTTGGCGTTGTAGAGTACGAATGTGGATAGCGTGTCGAAGACCACCCTCATCTTCTTGCCTGTGCTCTCCTTTATCGCTTCATTGAGCATGAGCGAGACTTCGTTCAACGCTGAAGGGCCAGGCACTATCCTTATCCTGTCAGTGCCCTTCACTTCGCCGCTGCCCAGCGTGGTGCTGTAGCAGTCTATGAAAAATACGTTGGAGAGGTTTATACCCATGCTGGAGGCCTTGCTGATTATGTTGGCAGGCGATGACGTGGCGCATATTATGTATGCGTTCTCGTTCGGCCCTGCGGCTGCTGCGAAATGGTATGCGAATGCCGCTTTCTCCGTCCCACCCGGTCCCACCACCAGTATGTTGCCAGGGTTGGGATATCCACCTTCAAGTATTATGTCCAGATCGGCTATGCCTGTGCTCATCCTGTTCTTTTTCAGGATGGGCATCGCGCCGGGGGTTGTCTCCGCCATGGCCTTAATGGGCTTGGAAGTTTTATAAATGTAGCCGCAGATAGCAACACCAAGGTAATAGTATGACCACGAAACTCTCAAGAATGTACGGAATGGATATCCTTACCGATTCCGGCAAGTTCATCGGCAAGGCCGAGGACTTTGTCCTGGACATGGAAGGTGGCGAGGTATCGAGGATTCTCCTGGAGCAGTTGCCTCCGGGAAAGACCGAGGCCAGGAAGGCCATGCTGCAGAAAAGCATACTGCACAAGAACGTGAAATCCGTGGATGACGTGATCGTCGTCTCCAGGCCGTCCCCGCCTGCGGAGGGAGAGCGCTGATGGCGAGCAAATTCGTCAGTTTCCTTGCTCTTATCGCCGGCGTAGTGGTGGGCGTGGGCATAACCATGCTTGGCACATCACTGATAAAAGGCATAGACGAGCAGACCAAAATAATCATAGCGATAGTGCTCAGCCTTTTCGCGGCAGTGGCATTCTATTTCATGACCAAAGGCCAGGGCTAGGCAGATACATCTTCTTTTCGTTATTCTCTATGACGAGCGATAGCGCCGTATCGCATGGCTGAAGCTGAAAGCAAATAGAAAAAGATGAAAGGAAAAGAGATGAAAAAAAGGATTAGAAGTTGCAGGGGTTGGTCGATTCAGATATGAAGCTGTAGCTCGCACTCGGCAACAGGGTCTTGATTATTATCGGCGTAAGCAGGTAGATGAGCGCACCTATAAGTGCACCGGTCATCATGGCCGTCGCCCAAACAGTCGCCCTTGCCCTGGTCTCTGCACCGAGCACCTGGCCCAGAGCATAGGTCGCACCGGCCAGCAGAATCATTATCATGATTGCGCCACCAAGGAAGGTCTGTGAAGCGTTGCAAAGCTCCTTCAGCGCGCTTCCAATCGCAGATTGGGCGAATGACAATGACAGTATGTTTAAGGCAAGCACTGCCACCAATAGGTATTTCCCAACTGAATTAATCTTCTGGATATAGCTGACGATATTCATCTCTTCACCTTTGCATGATTATTTTAGTTTGTGCTAATGTGTCCCTTAATATTTAAAAAGGTTCATCACAAGGAGCGTACGTGGTTTTTTCTATACGATTGCCTGAGAGCGACCGCTCTCTGCTGCTGATCCTTGCGATCCTGTATCTGGTCACCCGCCTACCCACCATCTTCTACCTGCCATTTGTCCAGGATGAAGCGCTCTATGCGGTCATGATCCAGGAACAGATTGGCAACGCATCGCTCATACCGACCTTCCTAAGCTATCCTGTGAGCTGGAAGCCGCCGTTATTCTTCTGGACCTATGCGGCATTCACCGGTCCATTGCTGGAGGTTCTGCCAATGGAAGCCGCCTATCGCCTGCCATCCTTGATATTCGGCCTCGCTGCCATCCTGCCGCTTTATTTCCTGCTCCGCAATGCCGGAGCGAGCCGCAATCTGGCGTTTTTCACGATCCTCATATCCCTGTTCGCTTTGCCATCGCTTTATCCGCAGGCGGCTCTGCTGATCGATTCATTGCTCTTCCTGCTCATCTGCAGTTCCCTATACTTATATACCGAAAGAAATCTCGGCGCATGGCGGTTCATTCCCGCCGGCGCCATCGTGTTCGCGGCTTTCTTCGCGAAGCTCGTGGTGGCATTCATCATTCCTATCCTGGCAGTCGCATATCTCTATCTCAACGATAAAAAGAGCCTGCATAACCCGCTTTTCATATTGTCATTGCTCGCCGCTCCAGCAGCGTTCCTGCTTCATTTCACCATCCTCCAATCGTCGGGTCTGGAAGGTGATGCTTACATATCAGATGTAGGCGGGCATCTGTTCGGCTCAGATGGCATCGCCGTGCAGGTCCTCGGCTCCCTCAGCATGTTCCTTTCAGGCGCAGGCATATGGTTCGCGTTATCCATCTTCGGCCTTTGGAAGCATTGGAGAGACAACCTTTTCATGGCCGGCTGGTACTGTCTCATAATCCTGCCTATCATGGGCGGCTATTTCATGCCATGGTACTACCTGCCGGTACTCCCTGCGATATCCTATTTCGCGGCCATCACACTCCTGAAGTGGGATGGCAAGGAGAAGCCGGACCGGTTCTTCTTCATAATCATGGTTATGCTGCTTTGCCTGAGCGCGGTCCTCCTGGCTTTCATCTACAGCGGCATCAACAGCGATTTCATCGCACAGAAGGAGGCCGGTCTAATGCTTTCAGGCAAAGAAAATGTCCTTGTGGTGGGCAACTACGCTCCTGGCGTACTGGCCTACAAGATGCTCAGCGAGAAGCAAGACTATGGCAGAAGTCTTGACGTTGCCTGGATACAAGCAGCAGATAATTTCACCGCGGATATGGCGTCAGCATACATCCACGATTACCACACCGATGCGTATCCAGTATCGGACGGCTCTTTCAGCGGCATCTTCTACAGGAAAGACCGGAGCTATAGGAAGGATTCCAACATCACGATGCCTGAATACGTGGCGATCATCGGTCCTTATGGTTCTGCGCACGCTGTCGTGGATGTGCTTTATAACAGGAGCAACATCATTATCTATAAGGTGGACTAAGTGCTATCGATCATCATCCCGACGTACAACGAGCGTGACAATATCATCCCTCTGCTGTCGCGGCTTGAGAAGAGCCTCAACAAAGAGCATGAGGTGATATTCGTGGATGACAATTCTCCTGATGGCACCGCATCCTGCGTAGAAGAGGCGATGAAAACATATCGCTGTGTCCGCCTGCTGAAGCGGAAGAAAAAGCAGGGGCTGACCGCTGCCATAGTGGCAGGTGCCGCAGCTGCCAAAGGCGGATATCTGGTGATCATGGACAGCGACATTTCCCATCCGCCGGAAAAAGTCCCTGCATTGGTGTCTGCGCTGGATAACCACGATCTTGTCATCGGCAGCAGGATGCTTGAAGGCGGTGGGGTGGCGTCCTGGCCGTTCCACAGGAAAATCATATCTATCGGCGCCGACTTCCTTGCGCGTGCCATGCTAGGCGTATCCGTCTCTGATCCGATGAGCGGCTTTTTCGCCATCCGGAAAGAGGTATTCAAGAAGACCAAGTTCCGCACCCGCGGGTACAAAATCCTGCTCAATATCCTCGCGGACAACCCTCGCATCAGGATAAGCGAAGTGCCCTATGTCTTCAGCGACCGCCATTCAGGCCGGACGAAATTAGGCGCTGGCGAGATATTCACCTATGTCCTGGACATCATCAGGCTCCGCTTCACCTGATCAGTCCGCATCGATTTTATAGACGATGATGGTACTGTCCTCATAGATCGGCTTTCCGAATTCGTTTTCAAGCGGCCTGGTCACATTCTCAAGTTTTTCCGCGTCTATGGTGCCTGGGGTCCCATAAAAGCACTCAGAGATCTCGTCGCAACGGAGTTTCTGGACCACCATGTAATCATAGCCGTTCCTGCGCGCGATGGCGGCTACTTCACCCGCATCCAGATGCGTCTCGGAATAAAAGTAGAGGCGATAAAGCTCATTGCCCTCTTTCGGAAGTCTCGAGAGCGTCCCAACCGAAAGGGTTTTCCCATGCAGCGTCTGGTAATATGTCTGTTCCAGCATGGTGTAGTAATTCCCGTTCGGATAAAGGAAAATCCTGGCATCAGAATCGTCTTCAGCGAGCTGGGCATAGAATCCAGGGACGGTGGTGTCGAACCTGAAGGTCCATAGGGCCGGCCATACCGAAACCAGCAGGGCCGCCGCGATCGCGAGGCTGAGCCAACGCTTCCCTCCGTGTCTCAATCTGGTACAGAACAGCGCTATCGCGACCGAGAGGAACAGGAGGGCGAACATGATGAACCTGGACGGGTCCCTCAGGACGCCGAGCATGGGGAAGAGCGGTCCTACGAAGAATGGCGTCACAGCCACGATGGCGTCGCCTATGCCCACGACAGGGAATGCGAAAAGGAGGCACAGCCAGAACATGTTCCTGAAATACCCCTCTTCCTCACCGGCCTTGCCTGCCAGATACGAGCCGACCACCAGAAGGAGGATCACAGGGCCCAGGTAGACCCCTGATTCAGTGGATGCGGCAAGTGGGGTGAAGATGCCCGCGTGTGAGATCTCCTGCAGCTCCGAGGGCCACAGCACGAAATCGATGGGTACGGACCAAGCCACATAATTGCCGAGGACGGTATCCGCCAGGAACGTGTAGCTCGGCTGAAGATACAGCACCAGCGCATAAATCAGCAAAGGTGCTGCGCACACGGCCATATCCGTGAGGTAACGACGTTCTTTTTCACAGCGGATGAGGTTCTGCTTGCCGAGCACCAGGAACAGGCACGTCCCTATGAACGACAAAGACGGCACGGTATATACGAGCGGAAGAGGTGCCCCTAGCACAGCCAGCCCATCGAACAGGACGACCGAAACTATGATGCTTGCCGCTATAAGCGGCGCATTCCTCACTGAAAGCGGATCGATGCCGGAGTCCTTGAGATAACGCCAGCATATATCCAGGAAGATGATGAATCCTATCATGATGGCAACTGTGAACTCGCACAAGGCGGTCAGGAGGAGCGCAAGGCTAAGCAGAAGGAGCGGCCTCTCTTTTGATGGCCGCGAGACCGATTCATAGTAGAAAAGGAAAAAGAGCGGGATGAACGGCATCGCCATGTTGTAATTAAGATGATGGAGGGCCTTCTCGAAATGGAATGCAGAGAAATTGTAGATGAAAGATGCGATAAGGGACGGTCCGAACGATCCTGAGAACCTATAAGCCAGGGCGAACGCGAAGACGCCGCCAAGGATGAATGGCAGCACCTGCAGGAACGTGATCCTTCCGAAAACCCCCCATGCTTGAGGCAAAATGAGGTACAAAACCCCCTGCAGGGGCGTTATGGTGGATGCCGCAAGGCTCACTCCGTAAGGGTAGTATGTCTCGTTCGCGAGCAGCGGGTTGCTGCCGCTTTCCAGGCTCTGCCCATAATGCCAGAAAAGCCACATGAAGAAATGGATGTCATCCACTCCAAGGAGCGTGTTGCCGAAATCCGAGATTGCCGGATAGAAGAACAGGAAAGTCAGGACTGAGGTTATGAGAAGGCACAAAAGCAGTTGCTCAAGCGGAACGCCGATCAGCTTCATGTGGGCCGCACCTTACATCTGTCTGAACAGGGTCATGGATATGCATCCTAAAAAGAAACGCTGCCTTTTTTCCACTTTGAGGCCGCACCGGGCAGCCGCCTCGGTCAGTTCGGCTTCGGTTAGGTGCCTGTGCTGGCCATGCCACCTCCTCCCGAAGGTATTCGACCATAAGCTCCATACCAGGCGCCACCTCAGCAGCTCAGGTCTCGGTATGCTCACAAGCACGCGGCCTTTCTTCCCTACCAGGGCCGCCGCCTTCTTCAGCATGGGGACCGGTTCCGATGCATGCTCAAGCACCTCGAGCATCACCACCACGTCCACGGGCTTGAAATCCAGCTTCATGAAGTCCCCTTGCACTATGGCAGCTGAAGGGCAGGCATCGCGCGCTTCCCTCGCCGCCTCAGGATCGGAATCACAGCCGTAGAGGGTCGCTTTGGGGTATGCCTCGGCCAGCATCCTGAGGAAACGGCCATCATCGCAACCGACATCAAGGACGCTTTTGGGAACGACGCCATCCAGCAGCCCTGCGGTCTTCCTATGGCGGGCTTTGAGGAAAAGCATAGATATCGGATTCTTCTTATGCATAAGATGGATACGCGGACGCAACATATTAAAAACGCCTGATTGACTGATACATTCCACGTATGATATCGTTCATAATCCCTCTTCATAACGAAGCCGCTGCCCTGTCAGCCAACTTCCAGAAAATCAGGAAGGCTGCGGACAGCCTCGGCCTTGATTACGAGATAATCCTCGCAGAAGACGGCAGCACAGACAACACCAGGCAGATCGCAGGAAAGCTAGCATCAGCGAAGATACGCCTCCTGGCTTCGGAAAAAAAACTCGGCCGCGGCCTTGCCCTTAATAACGCGATCAAAGCCGCGAAAGGGGACATAGTAGTATATATGGACGCGGATTTGGCCACTGATCTGAAGCATCTGAAAGAGCTGATCAGAGAAGTGGAGAACGGCGCAGACATATCCACGGGCTCGCGCCTTGCACCTGGTTCAAAGGTGCACAGCCGCAGCTTCCTCAGGGAATTCTTCAGCAGGGGCTACAATCTCATGCTGAGGGCGCTTTTCAGGACCTCTATCCATGACCACCAGTGCGGATTCAAGGCATTCAGGAAGTCGAAAATCCTGCATCTCCTCAATGAAGTGGAAGACAAGCACTGGTTCTGGGATAGCGAGCTTCTTATCCGGGCTCAGAAGAACGGTCTGAAGGTCACTGAAATCCCTGTTGAATGGACTGACAGCAAAGGCAGCTCGGTCAGGCTTTCCACTGACATCCCTGCGATGGGATTATCAGCGCTTCTTCTTAGGCTGAGGCTTTAGCAAAATAAGGTCGATCCCTTTGGAGACTGCATAAAGCACCGGTACGCATACCACTGCGATGAGCACAGCATTCGTCCATCCTAATTCCAAAGGCAGTTCCAATCCTGCAGAAAACGCATAGACCTCGACCGGTATCTTCACCATCACGAACATCAGCACCCAATATCTTATCGGCTGCCTTCCCAAATACTCCAACACACCCTCGCGTTTCTTGTTCAATTGTTTCAGTGCAGTTTCAACCAAAACAAAAACCACCAGCGAAAGCAAGATAGAAAGCGCCATGAACGATGGGGTGGCATCGCTTTTGTATGGCGGCACAATCAACAGCAGAACCACGAACAACATGCCTGCGCCTAAAAGCGCAGTGGTCAGCTCCTTTCTTTCCATCACCCGTTTCCCTGCGATCACTCCGCCAAGCATCACGGGAAGATAGAAGATCGCAGCAGGATATCCTCCAAGATAATAAGCGCTGAAATCCGGCAATAATGAAAGGTCAGAAAGCGCGAAATACAATCCGAAAACAGCCAAAGCGATCAGCACAAGCAATGTGTCAGGCAGTCCTATCAGCAATATACAAACAAGGAACAATACGGCGCTCAGCATCACCTCATCCATCTGCAGGAACCCGCCAGCAGAGAATGGCGATATGAAGAAGGATATCAGCACCAGCTTCCCGAACCGTTCAATGACATCCAGGATATACTCCCGCGCCTTGTTCCCCTTCCGTTTCTCATGGAAGAAGACAAGCGACATGCCGCTGGCGAAAAGGAATAAAGGCAAAACGAAATCGCCGAGATGCAAGGAACCAGCGACATTATGCGTGATCAGGTCCGGCAGGCTCCTGCTGAACACGAAGGTGAGCGTGAAGAACACCATCAGCACTATCGCAAGGCCTCGGAAAGCATCTATGGAACGGACTCTCATCACACTGCTTTTCATCAGCTGCAATTATATTTCATGCCGTCTCTTATAATCACATGGACCTCAAGCTCTTCTACGAGAAATCCGTCCACGAGAATGCTGCCCACTACTACGAGCTGGCAAAGGAGAGCAGGGAGAAGATCGCAGGCGTGGAGAAAGCCATAGAAGAGACGAAAAAGGAGATCGGGAACGCCAAGAAAGGGAAGAAGAAAGAGGTACGCACCAAAAGGCAGAAGGAATGGTACGAGAAGTTCCATTCCTGCTTCACTTCTGCCGGCCATCTGATGATCGGCGGGCGTAATGCGCAGCAGAATGACCAGATATTCGCGAAACACATGGAGGATAAGGATTTGTTCTTCCATGCGGACATACAGGGCGCTTCAGCAGTGGTATTGAAGGATGGGATTGAAGCAAAAGAAGAAGAATTGAAAGAGGCAGCGCAGTTTGCTGCATCTTTCTCAAAGGCATGGATAAACGCGAACGCGTCTGTGGATGTCTATGCAGTGAAGAAAGCTCAATTATCAAAACATGTTTCCGGCGGGTTCATCCCGACCGGCGCTTTCGCCATTTCCGGAGAAAGGATCTGGTTCAGGGACACGAAGCTGGAATTGCGCATAGGGAAGGATGAGAAAAGCCTGCTCGTGCTTGTCCCGTCCATTTCAAAAACCACCATAAAAAACGCGCTCGTTCTGGTCCCGTCCAAATCAGGAAAAGACAAAGGGGCGATCGCCAAATCGCTCGCGAAGCGGTATGACGTCCACCCTGACGCGCTGCTTGAGATATTGCCGAATGGGAAGAGCAAGACCGTGGAGAGATGACGTTTTATTTTCACGTCTGCGCTTTCGTCAGAAAAACGGGCGCATGTTTATAAATATTACAGGTGTAGCCAGTTCAAGGTCTGGTTAGTATATTGTTATCTTACAGACCAGGTCTTTAGCGACCAGGTGATACCCAATGAATACAAAAACAATATTTGGCCTGTTTTGGGTCATGCTCTTAGGAGCTGGATTGGTAATGGCAATCAGCGGTGCGACTGTTACTCTGGTTCAAGATAAAGCCAGGTGGAGCAACTATTCTTCTAGTGGCTCAGATGTCACTGAAGGCGGCAACATAAGCGCGGTTAACGTCACTGGTATGTCACTCACCGACAGGTGGGCTGCATACTTCGGTAATGTGACTGGTACGATCGTGTTGCAGGACAGCGCAGCCGACGCGGTTTACTCATGGGTCTGGACAGGTGGTGACGGCGAGGTATGCCTGTCTACCGACAGCACATATGCCTGGGGCAGCGCAGTTACTGCCGGGCTTACTTTTGTGCCAGATGTCGACACTGTGTTCGGCCTCGGATCTGCATCCGACAACGCTGCAAACACCTTCACAACAGCAGACTGCGACCTCACCTTAGATGGCATCACTGCAATCAGCGACACCGCGAATGTCACGACTGCTGGTGGATGGGACACATGTCTTGTTAAGGACGCTGGGAACACAACTGAAGATAACTTCGCGTTCTGTGTGAACATGGATTCCAAAGCAGCTTATGACGACTCTACTGCAAACTACCAGGTCATGGTTCCGACCACTCCTGGCGGTATAGAGACGTATTACTTCTATGCAGAGCTGAACTGAAGTAGTACATCCTTTCTTTTTTCATTTTTCTTTCATTTCGTCCTTGCGCGGCTTTGCGCGAAAAAAGCAACAAAAGGGAGGAGAGGTGTATGAGGCTTCCGATAATCGCGTTATTCATGCTTGCGCTCATCTTGACGGCTTACGCAGAGGATTTTGTCGCCATAAATTCCAATGATGGCAGGGATGTTCTTTCAGGCATCTTCTACGCCAACGCCATGGGCCTCCCAGTCAAATTCATGCCTCTCCCAGGCGGCAATGCTGACGTATTCGCTGCCAAGGTGGGCTCAAATCACGACATCCTGCTCATCCAGGGAAGCACCCCCATCAGCAGTTTCGTCGAATCCAACCTAAAGAACAAAAACAACACAGTCACTGTCTACACATCAACCGATGCTTCAGCAACCAACCTTGACCTTGCCAAGAGATCCGGAGCGACAAGCTTCATCATAGTAGATTCATCCTACTCGGATAGCGCGTTATCAGTCCTACCCTATGCCGCGCTCACGAAATCATATGTCATACTTGCCAACAGCAATAACATCGCCTCTGTAAAAGAGACTGTGAAGGATGCTGATAAGATAATCATCTTCGGGCTCGTTGATCAGGAAGTCAAGGACGAGCTCGCTGAATTCAACCCAGAGATTTTGGGCAAAGGCGAAGATAAGTACGAAGACAATATCATCATGGTGAAGAAGACCATGGACGAGTTCTCGCTGAAATCGCCATTGGTCGTTGACGGCACATTCATAGAAGAAGGCATGGCAGAGGGCAAGCAGCCCATCCTGCTCACAGGACGGCTGGTCCCCCAGGGAACATACGACTTCATCAAGCAGTACGTGCGGGATGGGAAGCTCACCGGCGTGATGTTGGTGGGCAATGATCTGGTCGTGCCGATATACGATATGCGCGAACGGATGGTGAATGAGTTCAAGGCAGAGGGTCTGAACAAGACCTTCGGCATAACAGTGAAGTTCGCTCAGGTCGTACCGTCCGCAGGCACCAGTGTCCTTGTGCTGGACACATTCAGCATGCCGGCATACCAGCCCAGCCTTGAGGTCACAGAGATAATCTACAACAAGGACAACAACAAGGTCATGGTTAGCGTGGGCAACATCGGCGAAGGCTCTGCCTACTATGCTGTCGAGGTCCGCATAAAGGTCAATGGGCAAGACTACAAATTGCTCGGCAGCAATGAAACAAAGCTCATAGAGCGCGGTGAACAGGCAGGCAGTGAATACCCGCTGGATCTCTCGGGAGTCTCTGAGGGTTCAGTGACTGCCACGGTCATAGTCAAGTATGGCAGCTCCAAGAAATCATTGGAAGAATACACCACAAAAGAAGGTCCGCTCACGAGTGTGAGCTACACCGACACCTCCAACGTGACAGTCAAATATGTCAAATACGATGCCGACAAGAAGAGCGTGCTCGTCACCCTCCAGAACCTTGGAAACGGTCCGGCCTATCTCTTCACCAAGCTTAGCCTCAACATCGGTGGCGTACCGACCAACATAAGCAGCTCAGGCACGAAGACGCTTGAGCGTGGCTCCATGATGGTCGAAGAGTTCCCGCTTGAGATCAGCCAGGCAGACCTGGATGCCAACAAGGAAGTCACAGTGTATGTAGACTACGGCGGCAGGGAAGGTTTCCTCATGAAGAAGGCAGCCTACATCGTGCCGCTGGAGACGCAGTTCCCTCTGCTCCTGCTCCTAGGTGGGATAGTCCTGCTGGTGCTCTTGGCAGTGGCGGCATACTATATGCTGGGCCGTAAAGGCAAGGAGAAAAAGAGATGATGGAGGATGACTCACATGAGCATCTCCCGTTCTTTCCTTGTTTTCTTCGTGATGGCAGCCCTGGCCTTTGCCCAGTCCGCTAACACTGAAGGAGGCAACATAACCGCCCTCAATGTCACCAGCAACCAGAGCTCATTCTGGTTCGGGGTGTGCGGTCAGACCTCTCCGGCCGCTGCAGTGCCGCTCACGATCACTGCGGTTCCAGGGAATATCAGCTGCTACACGATTAACACCGGTTCTTCCAGCTGCACCTATGGCGTGAAAAACCTTGATCTGCTATTCTCCAATTCGTCTACGGCCATAACCGCGCTTTCAAGAGGCAATCTGACAGCATTGGACCTTTTCATAAACAGACCAGGCGACAACGGCACAACCACCTTAGGGCTGTCAACGTCTTTCACGACCGCGAATTTCGGCGATATAACCGGAGTTCCGACAGCATATACCAATTCACCCACTCCGAACATCTTCAGGATGGGATACCTGAAAGACCAGGCAGACGATTTCGTGTTCATAACGACTGTCTTGAGCGATCAGCCGGGTTTCAACGGTTCGTTATTCGATTTCCAGTTCATGCTTCCGACAAATGGCAGCAATACCAGCTACTATCTAACCGTAGATCTTGCCTGCAATCCGCCTCCGACAGAGCCGCCTGGAGGGGGCGAAGGAGGGGGTGGAACACACACCCCGTATTATAATGTCAGCAACGTGACCGTTCCGCAGCCACCAAACATCACGAACGTCACGTGCGAGATCGTACTTTATTGCGGCGAGTGGGGGCCGTGCTTGGATGGCTATCGCCAGCAGTCATGCAAAGATTTGAGCAACTGTTCGACCATAGAAGTCTTCAGGATAGAGAAGTGCGGTGTCACTCCGACAAATGTGACCCCGCCTATCGTGCCTGAGGAGATCGTCACGATAATCGTCCAGCCAGAATTCCAATGCTGGATTTTGCTGTTAATCCTCATACCAATAATCGCGTATGTAATCTACCGCAAGTGGAAGTCTGAGGCGAAAGCGAAGAAATGAATGCGGAAGATATATATTCGTTATCGGCGTATGCCGATTAGCACAGGCGACGGTGCATCCATGAGTCCAAGCAGGTTCATCCCCATACCACGAAGTAGCCAGCCTTCTCGCCCTTCGCCTGCCATGAACCTGATGTTCATTACCCTTAGCCTTTTCACGGTTTCACAGCTCATAAACATAACCCACATGGAGGGTTTCGCCTCTGATTTCTCAGACATGGTCCTGGAGATAATCTCCAACGGCGAGGCTTCCCATCCTGATTACCAGATCGTGGACATGCAGGAAGGGCAGTGGGTCCTGGTCAACGTATCTGTCCCTGAAGGGGGGTATGACCTCAATGTGCTTTCAGATGTGGATGGACAGTTCACATCAAATACTGACCCTTCCATCCTGGAGATATCCTGGCAGCAGGGGCTGGCATATGATTTCTCCAACCTCGCCATACAGTTCGTGGCTCCTGACGGCACTACTTCGGATGTCCTCTACACGATCATCTCGATAAGCGAGGGCGAATGGGCCATCATCGCACTTGAGCGGGCCCCTGCAGATGGAGAGACCATAACGATAATGACCACTGCCAGCTTAGGCACCTATGCACCTGGGGAAGAGCAACCTGATGAGCAAACCGATGTAGCTCCGGAGCCTGAAGATGTTCCCCAGGACGAACCTGCCGAAAATGTGGCAGAACCTCCACCAGAGACTTTCGGGCCTGATGTTCTCACGGGGCCCAATGAAACGCACTTACCTCCTGAGGATGTGCCTGGCTTCTGTCAGCTCACTGGCCTTGAAGCCTCCAAATGCGCCCAGGAAGGCAAAGTCCTGAAGCTGAAGGACCTGGCAGACAAAGAGATACCATCCGGCCTCCTCAAGCTGCGGGAACATGGCAAGGCTGGCGGTCCGTTCTTCAGCAACCTCACCAATGTCCTTTTCACCAACCTCACGATCGACGGCGAAGGGGGCAGCATAACCTATCCTGAGCTGAGGGTCAGCGTGCAAAAAGCTGATCTTTCTGAGGCATTCATAGTCGCCCAGAACCTGCTTGGCATCGATACGGCCGCATATCCGCAGTTCGATGCTTCTGCCCATCTTGAGTTCCGCGGTCTCAATCATCTCAGGCAGCCCTATCCGTTGAGGAACGGTAAGCCATGCGTAAGCGAATGCTCCAATTTCATCTACGACCCGGCTACCGGGACGGCATCCATGGATGTTTCCGGTTTCTCGAACTATTCAATAGGTGAAATAAACGTCAGCTATGTAGAGCATCTTGATTCCAGCTACGGATTGATCTCTGATATCACAGGATATGTCAAAGATAAGGATGACAACTGGTCTGAGCAGATTCCGCTCGGCGATTTCGTCCGTGCGACTTTCGAGCAGAACCTTACCAACGGAAGCGTTGTGGATGTATATACAAGGAAAGGAGGCGCGGACAATGTTTACTTCAACATCTATGCAAACGGGACAACCTCCCCGCTTCTCGGAACCTCCGGCCTTCTCAATGATTCAGGCGGCTGGTCCTACATAACTCTGGAAAACCTTTCAGCGGATACAGACACTTTTGACTTCGAGATCCTAGGCGATTCCGGAGGGTATGCGGAATTCGATTACATCCATGATGTAAGTGCGTGCACAAATATCAGCTATCCCGGAACGTATACGCTCACTCAAAACGTCGCCGGAGCCCCATATCCAGCATCCAGCGCTTATTACTACGCCGTCCCCCCAGCTACCCTCTACTCCTGCATACTCATCTCTTCTTCCGACGTGGTATTTGACTGCAACGGCTACAACATAACTTACAGCGGAGCCAATACGCCTTCAGCAGGAATAATGGTCAACGGCACTGATGCGGATGGCAATTCAACACTTGCCTACCATAACATCACCATAAAGAACTGCCCAAGGATTTACGGCTATAACATCGGAGTTGACATCGAATCCGCAGAAAACGTCACAATCCAGAACACGACTTCCATGAAAAACACCGAAATCGGATTCTTATCATATGGCGGGTTTTTCATACACGGTTCAAAAAGAATAAATATCACCAACTGCACTGCCGCGAACAACACCCAATACGGATACCTAGTTAGCGCTTACTCGGATTACAACACGTTCCAGGACGATGTCGCCTACGGCCAAGACGGCGATTCATCCTTGGATTACGGCCATGGTTTTGTCGTTTATTACGGAAACGGGAACAATCTCGATGCCAGCTTCACAAATTGCAGCTCTTACAACAATAATGTCTCAGGATTCTACCTTGCTGACAATAACATTTCCCTCATAAACAGCAGTTCATACAACAACCACGCAGATGGAGTTTACATTGCAGGCTCCTCGGGCCGGTTTTACGGGAACCGGGTTCACGGGAATGGAAATACGGCTACTGGCTACGGTTTTGTAACGGCCGGCGGCGCACCCGCGGATTATAATGTTTTTGAAAACAACACAGTCTACAATAACAGCATTTCGGGTTTCATTATAACGAGGCAATACAACAACCTCACCAACAACACCATCTACGATAATGGATGGAGGGGAGGGCTTGCTACCACGCCGTGGGCAGGAATAGAATTAAATGGGGCCTACGCCAGTTCTACCACTATCCGGGAGAATACTATCCATAACAATACCGCTGGAATCTGCGTGATTAATGCCAACCGAAGCCTCATTTTCAACAATACCCTCTACAACAACGGCTGGGATGTATATGTCGTTGGCGCATATGGCACCGTCCTTAACATAACCAATGCAACTTTCCGCAACCCCTCCGGCACTTTAGAAAATTACACTGTTTTGGACATAAATGACACTCTCTCGGGATCAGGGCAGGAATACACAATCAACTGGACATTTAACTCGTCATCTATCCCCAGCGGCTATGTCTCTTTCACCCAGAAATTCGTGAATATCTCCACGGTTTCCGGTACGCCATCAATAGACCGCATCACCTGGCACTGGACCGTTGATGAGCTCGGTTCCACATATGACGAATCGAAATTCGAGCTTTGGAAGTACAACTCCACTGGCTGGACCATGCTCAATGGCACTCCTGATACAGTCACACACACATTTACCCTTTTCGATATGGAACCCGCCTCGGACTACATCATACTCGAGAATCAGAACTGCCCGATCCTAAGCGAGAGTGGTGCATACCTACAGGACAACGACTATGTAGGTGCCACAAACGCGATTTCAGGCGTCCCTCCTCTGACGGCCGCGTGCGTGATGATTGCTTCCTCGGACGTCCTCTTCGACTGCAATGGCTATTCCATCACGAATAACGGGACCGCGGATGCCATCGGGGTCTTCATCAACGGCTCCTCCGCCGTCACGTACACGAATATCACCGTGAAAAACTGCCCCAGCATCTCTGGATATGGCGTCGGAATCGCGGCAGTCAATGCTTCGGGCGGAAGCCTGATCCAGAACAACACGGTCTACAATAGCTCTTACCACGGCTTTTTCCTTAACATAAGCAAGGACGTCTGGCTCAACAACAACACGGCCTACGACAATCTGCAATACGCTCTCGCGATAACCTTCAGCTCTTATATCAACCTGACCAACAACGTGTGGCACAGCAGCCAGAGCGGCATCGTCCTGGCCGCTGCCAGCTACCTTATAGCCGCCAATGAGACGGTCTATAACAGCACCAACGCCTCCATAAGCGCCATATGGTTGTCCACAGCCTCCACAGGCAATTCCTTCACGAATGTCACTATCCGTGATAATGCCGGGCACGGAGTGCACCTCCAGAACGTCAACAACAACAATTTCACTTCCTGCACGATATACAACAACTCCAATTACGGCTTCTACTCATTCAAGGGCAACAGCAGCCGTCTGGTGGACTCGACATTATACGGAAACAAATACTCTTTAGTCGCC
This sequence comes from Candidatus Iainarchaeum sp., assembly GCA_028713495.1. Classification (GTDB taxonomy): domain Archaea; phylum Micrarchaeota; class Micrarchaeia; order Anstonellales; family Bilamarchaeaceae; genus Bilamarchaeum. The sequence continues at coordinate 3,868 of JAQTOF010000002.1, read as the reverse complement.
AACCGCAGCACCGGCGCAAACGTAACTCTTTACCTCACCAACGTTCTGTTCAAAGACGGGGCCGGAAGCGCGCAGAACTTCACCAACCTTTCCCTCACTGACCTTCTCGAGGTTCCCAGTGAAGCTTACGCGATAAACTGGACCAGCAATGAGTCGGCTCTGCCGACCGACTACCTCTCATTCGAGCAGAAGTTCTTGAACATAAGCAATCTCACGGCCGGTGTCTCCATAGACAGCATAGTCTGGTATTGGACGGATGCTGACGTCGCCCTAGAGTCCTACTACGACGATTCCAAGTTCGAGCTCTGGAAGTACAACATGTCCGGGGAATGGGAGATGATCAATAGCACTCCAGACACTTCAGCAAACACCCTCAGCCTCACCGGCATGAATCCTGCATCAGATTACGGTATCCTACAGAACAATGTCACAGAAAACTGCCTGCTGATAGATACTCCTGGCGCCTACCAGCTCTCAGCGGACGCGACCGGAGCGCCATTCAGCGCCGCGCCCACGCTATCAAAGGCATGCATAGTCGTAGCTTCGCCGGATGTGAGCCTGGACTGCAACGGCCACACCATCACCAACAACGGTACTGACAACTCATACGGCATATTCGTCAACGCATCAGCCAATAGCAACGTCACTGTGAAAAACTGCCAGATCAAGAACAACTACACCTATGGCGTCGGCGTCTTCGGTACCTCCTCAAATCCTGCCGGCAATGTCACCATCCAGGATATTGATGTCATCGAAAGCTATTACTACGCTTTCTACGCCTTCAGGGCAGTGAATGTCACGATAGATGGCAGTAATGCGTACAACAACTCGGTCGCAGGCTTCTATCTGAATGAGGTCAACGACAGCATGTTATACAATAATAGTGCGTATAATATCAGCAATACCCGCTTCCTCGACAGCTACGGCATCTACATGCTCAACAGCAATCTCAATACTGTGGTGGAAAATACCGCAACCATCTGCGGCTATGGCATCTATGTGGAAGGGGGCGGCAACAACAATCTCACTGCTAATTTAGCCAGCCAGAGCGACGACGGTTTCCGTATCATCAGCAGCCCCTACAACAACCTGACTAGCAACAATGCCACCAATTGCAGTTCCAATGGCTTCTACATGCTCGGAAGCGACTACACCAACGTGATAAGCAATATCGCCTACAACAACACGGGCCTCATCGCCATCGGTTTCGACTTCGACGTCTCCAACCACACCAACGTCATCAACAATACAGCCACCAGAAACTATCAGGGCGGCATGGCATACTCGTTGAAAAGCCACAATTTCTCAATCGTCAACAACACCATCACCAATAACGGTGGCAGTGTCACCACGGTCGCGGGCCTATACATCTTAGGCGTGTCGTACAACTTCAGCGTCATAGGGAATAATATCAGCGACAACTTCGCTGATGGCCTCCAGGTAACAGCCTCCCATGACGGGTACATCGCCGACAACATCGCCAGCAACAACAACGGCACGAGCGGTGCAGGGTTCAGGCTACTGACTGGCACGCAGGCAGGTAACCATACGCTCGTCAACAACACAGCATGCGGCAATGCCGCCGGATTCGTCATCGGCGGCCCCCTATCCTCAGGTCCGATAAGCAACATAACATTCATCAACAACACCGCATGCGGCAATGGCGCCGGATTCGACACCGACGGTGCACCCCCCCCAAACAAGGACATAATCCTGGTCACTCTCACCAACAACACGGCGTACGACAATATTAACGGGTTCAGCATGAACAACTGGGCGCAATACTTCGTGTTCACCAACAACACCGCCCATGACAACTCGAATGCCGGTATCGCTTCCCCGCCGACCAGCAACCTGACCGGCAATCTCGCCTACAACAATGGTTACTATGGCATCCAGGGAGAGCTCGGATGTCTCATAGTCAATAATAGCGCCTTCAACAACGGGCTCTACGGATTCGTGATGTCCCAGAGCACTATGGAGAACAACACGGCGTACAATAACAGCGACGGTGTCCTGATCGGTTCCAACAGCGTCATACTCAACCTCTCCGGCTTCAACAACACGGAATACGGCATTAACATAGGCGGCTCGGACAACATCAGCGTGACCGATGCCACACTCACAGGCAACGGTGATGGCATCCATGTCTCTTCCTACGCCGGTGCGGGCTACATGCCAGTCAACATCACGTTCACCAACATCACAGCCGCCAACAACTCCGGCAACGGCATGCACCTGGACAATGCTTCCGCTGCGTTCATAGATCCTATCTTCTTCAACAACAGCCAAGGCGACGTCTATGCCTCTGCTGATGGCACCGGCGCGGTGACGCTCAATATGACGCGCGCGCTGTTCCTCAATCCGGCAGGCACGCTGCAGAACTACACCAACCTGTCCATAAACGACAGTCTGGGCGCGAGCAACGCGGAGATATACTCCATCAACTGGACCAGGAACTCCTCAGCCCTGCCAGCGGGGTATCCCAGCTTCGCCCAGAAGTTCGTGAACATCACCAATGGCAGCAGTACGGTCTCCATAGACAGCATCGTCTGGAGCTGGACTGGTGACGAAGTCACTGCAGGCGGCTACAACGAGTCCAAGTTCCAGCTGTGGAAGTACAACGGCACCTGGACAATGCTCAACGGCACCCCGGACACGACCAACCACGAGCTTTCCCTCACCGGCATGAACCCTGCATCCGACTATGGCATACTGGAGAACGACAACTGCCCGGTAATAACCTCCAGCGGCACTTATATCCAGGGGGCCGACTATGTGGGCGCTCCGAATAACGCCACTGAACTCGGTGCCGGCGGCAAGGTCTGCGTGAAAATCACGGCCAGCGATGTCATCTATGACTGTAACGGCTATTCAATCAACAACTTCGGCACAGTGAACGCCACGGCCATCTTTGTGAACGGCTCAGCCGCAAGCCCCTACCACAACGTAACAATACAGAACTGCCCGCGCATATGGAACTACAGCGTCGGCACCACGGGGACCGGCGTCTATCTATATCACGCCGACTACTCCAGCGTCACCAACGTCACGGTATATAGCAACAGTGCAACCTCCTTCCAGTCCGGCTTCACATTAGCGGATTCCACGTTCAACACGCTCCTGAACGACACGTCGCTCACTATCGGGAGCGGCGGACGGGGGCTCTTCCTCATCCGTTCAAACAGCAATAACATGACGAACTGCATGGTCAATGGTACGCTCATCAGTCTCAGCAGCTCATCCAACAACAACACCATCTCCGGCCTGCTGATAACGGACATCGCCTCCGCCAGCAATGCCATCAGTATCGGTACGTCGAACGGCACGACGATAACCAACAGCACGTTCTCGAACCCGACAACGATACCCTACGCCCTCTATCTGGACACCGCAAACAACACCATCTTCTCCGGCAACAACATCTATCGAGGCCTGATATACCTACGGTACTCGACCAACAACACGATAGCCAACAACTCGATTGATGGCAGCGGCACCACGGCAAGCAACTACAGCATCACGCTGACCACGCAGACGAACGGCACCATCGTGACGAACAACACCATCTTCAATTGGCCTAACCGTGCCATACACGTCCAAACCGCCTACAACACCACACTGGCCAACAACAGTATATACAATACCAGCGGCGACGCTATCTACCTCTATGGTGACGCAACAATCAACTACTCGATCAACCTGACCGCCAACAGGCTCTTCAGCAACGGCGGCTACGGCCTCAGGATACAGGGCTTCAACGGCGTCACCATGGCAGACAACATCATGTACAACAACAGCTGCGATCTGGACGTCAACAAGAGCTACAGCGGTGTCTTCGTGCTGGACATGTCCAACAGCATATTCA
>JAQTOF010000001.1 GCA_028713495.1 Candidatus Iainarchaeum sp. | reverse complement strand
ATCGCTGTCAGTATCCGTATCTGTGTCCGTGTCAGTATCGCTGTCCGTATCACTATCGGTATCGCTATCTGTATCAGAATCGTTGTCCGTATCTGTATCGCTGTCAGTATCAACGTCAGAACTAGTGTCCGGTCCAGCATCAGGTATTGGTATGACATTGTCTGGCTGAACGCTGGTGCACGCAGTCAGTGCAACTGCGCCCGCCCCAAGAAGCCATTTAGCGAATACAGTCGTCTTCATACCTCTTGTGTTTTCATTATTTTCATGCCTAGTATCCACTGGATTATCGAACTGTAATTGTTTCGGTCCTGCCATATCTCTCCCACCCTTTTGTTAATTTTATTGTATTTTTGTGTTTTAAACAAAAACATTTTTAAATGGAAAGTCTAATGAAAAGAAAAAAGGATCAGAGGTTTTCGACCACTATCTCTGCAGCGACCAATCCTGGCATCACCACGAGCGGATCAATCTTTATCCTCTTGCCATCGACAGTCACTTCTATCTGCGTATACGTATTTTCTGGGCATGTCAGTTGGCCACCCCCTACGATGTTACCACCGCAGGTTATGTCGATCTTGGCATTGGTTCCGTCCGGACCGGCGTATTCAAACACATAGCCGCCCACTGTCTGCGGAGTGTCTAATGGAATGGTACCGTAGAAATAACCGGTAGTGGCATCGGCGCATGCAACTCCAGCATCGCCAGTGTCAGTATCGGAATCGGTATCACTGTCAGTATCCACGTCAGTGTCCGTATCAGAATCAGTGTCTGAATCCGTGTCGCTGTCCGTGTCAGTGCTGGCATCAGGTCCGCCATCGATATCCGTATCGCTGTCCGTATCACTATCGGTATCGCTGTCAGTATCCGTATCTGTGTCCGTGTCAGTATCGCTGTCCGTATCACTATCGGTATCGCTATCTGTATCAGTTCCGCTATCCGGCCCTGCATCAGGTCCAGCGTCTACATCCGTATCGCTATCAGAATCTGTATCAGTGTCACCGTCGGTATCTGTGTCAGTATCGCTATCCGGTCCAGTATCGGTTTCCGTATCGGTTCCGGCATCAGTAAGATTTACTGGTATGTAATTGTCATTTCCCCCGCAAGCCACTGCCGTGGCAGCAACTGCCGGAGCAAGAAGATATTTGGCAAACTTCGCCTTAATGCCATCCTTTTCCTTACTCTTGTCAGCGCTTCTTTTAGCATCAACGCCGCTTTCAGCACGCAATTCTGTAGGTCCTACCATGTTTATCCCACCTTTTGTTAATGTTTTTGTCTATTTGTGTTTTATGCAGAAACATTTTTAAACATTTCTATAAACAAGTTTACAAATTCTCGACTATTATCTCTGCAGCAACCGATCCTGACATCACCACAAGGGGGTCAATTTTTATCCTCTTGCCATCGACCGTCACTTCTACCTCTGTATACATGCTCTCCGGGCATGACAGCTGGCCACCCCCTACGACGTTGCCACCGCAGGTTATGTCGATCTTGGCGTTGGTTCCGTCCGGACCGGCGTATTCAAACACATAGCCGCCCACTGTCTCTGGGGTGCCTAACGTTATGGCGCCATAGAAATAATCAGTCGTCGCATCGGCACAAGGGATATCAGTATCAGTGCCTGCGTCCACTCCAGCATCCGTGCCGCCGTCCAGACCTGCGTCCACGTCCGTATCTCCATCTGTATCCGCATCGCTATCCGTATCCGTGTCAGTATCGGCATCGGTATCCGTATCAGCGTCTGTATCGGTATCACTATCCGTGTCGGTGCTGCCATCCACGTCAGTATCGCTATCAGTATCCGTATCACTGTCGCTATCCGTATCAGTGTCCGTGTCTGTATCGCTATCAGTATCCGGTCCGCTATCCACATCCGTATCGGTGTCTGTATCGATATCAGTATCGCTATCACTATCGGGCCCGCTATCCATATCGCTCTTCTTGTCCGCAGGAGGAACGATAAGGCTGCAGCAGCATACTATTGGCGTAACGCTTGCGGTAAGCAGCCACTTCCCCCACGTCCTTGTCTTCGCATTCTTAGGATTAGCATCTCCAGTATTTCTTTCAGAAGGTTTCCCAACCCCTTCTTTCATGAGTTCCCTTACCATAACACCCACACCAAATCAATCAGGATTGTGTAGGTATATGTATAAAAACGCTTTTAAACGCCCCCTACGGAGTGCGTTCACAATATCCTGTGGCCTTTCTCATTGCCTACAATTATCATGTCAAAACGAGTGAACACGCCATTCTCTATTATACCAGGTATGCTTTTCAGCCACTGTTCGACCTTCTTGGGATTCTCCAGCTTCATCTGGCAGTCTATTATGAAGCTGCCATTGTCGCTTATCACAGGGCCGAGCTTCGCCTTAGCCATCCGCACCCGAGGGTTGTAGTCCTTGAGTTTCTTCATTATCAATGGCGATGCGAAAGGAAGCACCTCAAGGTTTACTTCGCCCTCAAGCACTCCATCCATGACCTTGCTCTCATCCACTATGATGATGAATTTCTTGGCGTTGTAGCCTATTATCTTCTCGCGGGTGAGCGCGCCTCCGCCGCCCTTGAGGAGCGCATCCGGAGTCACCCTATCGGCACCGTCCACCGCCAGATCTATGTCCTCTATGGCATCGGTCTCGGTCACGAATATCCCGTTCTCTATGGCGAGCATCCTGGAATCGAATGAAGTTGTGACGCAGGTCACCTTCAGGCCCAGCTTGACCTTTTCTCCCAGCAGCTTGATGAACTCCCTGACCGTGCTGCCGCTTCCCAGTCCGACGCACATGCCGTCCTTCACGTAAGCGAGCGCGGCCTTGGCAGCGTTTATCTTGGAATGGTCTGTCATAATCATCCTATCTTTGAGAAGGTCACGCCTTTTCCATCATCCTGACGGAGGACCTCCAATATTTTATTATTGTTTTTTTGGTCTGCAAGCGAGAGCTCGGTGAAATTATCTCCGACCCTGATCGTTATTATCCTCGGGCGGCCTTCAAGCATCGCACTGATGCTATATATCTTCTGCCGCTGGTTGTAGGCGTACTGGACCTTGCAGTCCTTGAATATGTCTTCTGGATTGGCCTGCGTCGTTTTATAGAACCTGAGAATCTGGGAGTCCGCCCCGCCCATCTCATCTTCGATCCGTCGCGATGCTTTCATGAAGCTGCCCGCGGTCTGGACGAATATCGCCGCCACCTTCATCGCCGCTTCCGATTGTCTTGTAACTCCTGCTTCCACTTCCCTGCGGACCGTGGGTCGCAACCTGGAGAGATCAATCTGCTTCGGTGCTTGCACAGGAGGCGCGATCGCTTCTGCCGGAGGCTTCGACTGCGTATACATGTCGAGTAGTTTTTCCCTCTTCGCTTGCGATTCTCCAGGCATCGTTTCAACTCCTCAACAGTAATAATGCTTTCCTACATTTATAAGGTTTATGACAATCCCACTTTATCTTCAGGACAGCTACCTCAGGGAATGCGAGGCTGCAGTGCAATCGGTCAGCGGCAAGGAAGTCATGCTGGACCAGACTATTTTCTATCCGCGAGGAGGGGGCCAGCCCACAGATACCGGCAAGATCATTGTCGGCGCGAGTGCGGGTGATGTTGTTGATAGCGCAAGCGAGTTCCGCGTGGTCAATGTGATGAAGAAAGAAGGGAAGATCATCCACGAGCTTGACCGGGACGCTGATTTCGCGAGCGGAGCGAAGGTAAAGTGCGTTTTGGATTGGGGACGGCGCTACAAGCTCATGCGCATGCACACCGCTGCCCATGTGCTCTCAGCCGTCATGCACCGCGAGCTCAACATCCTCATCACTGGCAACCAGCTGGAAGAAGAAAAGACAAGATTCGATTTCGCGATGGAGAACTTCGACAGGACGATGTTCGATACCATGGTCAACAAGGCGAATGAAGCGCTCGCGACCGGTGTGGAACTCAAGATATACGATTTGCCGAGGGAAGAGGCCATGAAGATACCCGGGGTTGTCAAGCTGGCCGGAGCATTGCCTCCTTCCATAACTATCCTCCGCATAGTGGAAATCCCCGGGATAGACCTTCAGGCCGACGGCGGGACCCATGTGAAGAGCCTGAAAGAGGTCGGAAAGATCGGTATAATGAAGCTCGAGAACAAAGGCAAGGAGAATAGGAGGATTTATTTTACTTTGTCAGGATAGACGATATGTGGTGTTATCATGGCAAGTTCAAGATTCGTAAGCTACTTTTTCATTCTGCTTTCCCTAATTTCTATCGTAGGGTCTGTGTATTTCTCTTTGAATTATCCGAAGGAGATACTCTCCGTGGTCTTCCCGATGCTCACTGTCCTGCTGGTGGTGCTATCCATCCTGATGTTCCTCTCCGGTTTCTACTACTACAAGGCCAAGGTGGATGACGAAGCGCAGAAAAGCGAATTGCGCCAGCGCGAGATGCTCCAGAAGATCGTCAGGAAAGTTGCGAAGGGCAAATCTACAAGCTAACTTATCCTGCCAAATCCCGGCAGTCGGGGGCAACAGGAGCTTTTATTTATTTTATTGTGGTTGTACTATGGGGAGGTGTTCGGATGAACAGGTACAAACTCATGAGCTATTTCTTCATATTGCTAGGTGTGATCGTAGTAGTAGGATCATTATACGTCATAATCACCTATGCAAGCGACCTTATCAACGCTATAGTGAACTTCGTGACCACGAACGACTATTCCAAGCTTCAGCAATGCGGTGTCTCCTATCCGCCCCAATTCGACAAGCTCAAGGCGGAATTCGCTACTATGATACTTCCTGCGCTTTTCATAGGGCTCCCTCTGCTCCTCATAGTGCTCTCGGCACTGATGTTCATGGCCGGTTTCCACTACCGCTGGGGCAAGTTCCAGGACGATAGCCGCAAGCATGAGGAACTCAAGCAGGAGCTCGTCCACAAGATAAGGCGGAGGATGGAGGGCGAAAAGGCCGAGGCTCTGCAGCCAAAGGCTCCTACGGGGAAAGCAGCACCTGAGGAAGCCGAAGAAGAACAAGAGGAAGAGCCGCCGCCTCAAAAGCCTGCTCCAAAGAAAAGATAGCTTTCTTTTGTTTCTTAACAAAAACGTGCCATGAGGCAGCAACTTAATTTATAAAACAGTGCCGCCTCATAGTATATTCGTTCTGGCTTCTAACTGGTCAGAACATCTTATCTCTGGATAAATCTCCAAGCAAAGCGGGGTAGGGAAGCTTGGAGTTCCCGCTGGGCTCATAACCCAGAGATCGGTGGTTCAAATCCACTCCCCGCTATTTTTTTCTCAGCGTTAGCTCTTTTTCAAGTCAGCAAACTGACCGCGAATGCGCCGATCATCGCGAGGAGGATATATCTCAGTACCCTTCCTGCTGCGCAGGCCAGGACGAAGCGCCACCAGGAGATCTTCAGTCCGCCTGCCGCCAATCCAGCCACATCGAACAACGGGTTAGGGATGAAAGCAAGGACGAATATGGCGAGCACATCGTATCTCTGCACCAGCGCTTCTATCTTCTTCATCTCCTTTATCCGATCATTCATCATGCCACGTATGCCATCGCCAGCCACGTATCCTGTGAGCTCCCCGATGGCAGATCCTATCCCAGCCACAACCCCAAGGGCTATCGGATTGAGGGTGGCGCTCATCGCCACCACCACCGCCCACCCGGGCGCAGGGAAGAATATGGTGGCGGAGCTCAGGAGCGCTATCAGGAAAGCGCCGATGTATCCATAGGTGCCGAGGGACGCTATGTCTGCAGAGAAATAGAGCACTGCCGCAGCTATAGCGACAGCGAACGCGATCTGCAGGATGCCCACGGTCTTCTTTTCCATATCATCAGTGCGGTTCAGCAATGACGTTCCTATCACCAATCAATAATACCTCTTATCATCATAACCGCATAAAGACATGGAAGCGATGGTAATAAAATTAGAAATGGACTCGGGGGGAATTACGTCCGCCGTTTAACGACCCGTTTTGGGCCGTCTTTTACTAAAAGGCGGAACTCGCACCCCCGGCCTCTCCGATTTTCGAAACTTTTCCAGCAAGTTTTTTGTGAAACTTCTTTCCAAAAAGTTCCTGCGAACGGAGCGCTCTGCTGCTGAGCTACGAGCCCAAGGATTAGAGGTATGGTCGTAACGCTTATTAAATTTGTACCCTAGTCAAAATGGATGGCGGACAAAGCAATAGTGCATGCCGAAAAGCACCGCAGCGGGAGGGGCCAGCTACTCCGCAATATCATCCTGGGCAGCCAGGACGGCATAGTCAATGTGCTAGGAATAATCCTCGGTGTGGCGGTATCTACCCATTCCACCAGCATAGTCCTCCTCGCCGGTCTTGCCGCGACATTCGCAGAGAGCATAAGCATGGCCGCGGTCGCATATACATCCTCCCGCGCAGAACAGGAGCACTACGATTCCGAGGTGAAACGGGAGAAATACGAGATGGACAATCTTGCGGAGGCCGAACGCAAGGAGATAGAGGACATATACAAGAACAAGGGATTCTCTGGCAAGCTCCTCAAGGATGTCGTTGACAAGATATGCTCAGATAAAAGGGTGTGGCTGGACACCATGATGCGCGAAGAGCTCCACCTGGCGAATCCTATCGCATCCATGTCCCCTTTCTGGCAGGGCGTCCTTGTGGGTGGCAGCGCCATAATCGGCTCCTTTGTCCCCCTTGCCCCGTTCTTCTTCCTGCCAATCGCAGCTTCCATGGCCGCTGCGGTTGTGGTGTCATCCAGCCTGCTTTTCCTGATTGGTGCATATAAGAGCCAGCTCACCTCCGGCAAATGGCTCCAGGGCGGCCTCGAGATGATGCTGATCGGCGGAGCGGCGGCCCTTGCTGGCTACGCTGTCGGCGCGCTTTTCCAGGTACCTGTCGCATGAGCCGCTGATTGTCCGAAAGAGTGGAATCAAGCGGAACCTTTTAAAATAGCTTTACACAAAAGTAGATGTACTCAAACAGGTGTCCTTTTTGGCTCAGGTTAACTCACCATTCATGAAATGCGTCCTGGAATGCAGGAAACATATCGCATCAGTGTCAGCGCAGTCTCTTATGTCAAAATTTGGCAAAAACAAGGATCCCTCGGAGCTCGCACGTTCTGTCGCTGCACGATGGGGCGTTCATGCGGCCCCGATGCGTGAAGAAGTGCATGCCGGGGAACCTAAAGAAGAGGCACATGAACCCGCGCAAGCCGAAGCACCCGAGCCAGAGGTAATAGCAGGCATACCGTTCCCGCTGCCGAACGTGGCTATGCAGCCTGAGCTTGAGAAACTGTTGGATTGGCATTATCCGCGCCATATCGAACAACCCTGCGGCGTCGTAGATGGTAGGCAGCAATGCCAGACCTACGAATCAGCAGGTAACATGCTCGTAAGGCGGGTCGCCAGGACGTTAGTCAATTACTACTGGATGGCGTGCGACGAGAGGGTGAAGAGCCAGCTCGGCGAGTTCATAGGAACGAAATTCACGAGGCATAAGGGGACTGAAATAGGGGAACTCCACCCTTTCTATCGCGAAGCAGTGAATGAACTGCTCAAAGGCTATTCACATAAGAAGGCAGTCGAGCTTGCGGTCAAAATCGTGGCAGACCACAGGCCAGAGGCAATCATGGAATCACTCAGCGACCATGAACACGACCTCGTATCCGCTGTTGCCGGAGGTTCCTTGGATTCAGCCGCATTATCCAAGTTCATAAAAATGCATCCGGGTGTCCGCGAACTGAGGATGAGGAATCACGTATCTTCCTTATGGAGCGATGAGGCGCTGGCTGCTGACCCGAAGCTCCTGTCAGATTCCCTGGAGCAGTTCTCAATCGCCAAGAGGATCCTCTACACTAAACTGGGTCTGGCTGTGCCGACGCCAGGGCAGATGTATCAGGCGCTGTTGAACCCGAATAATCTGACCAAATCCCAGAGGAAAGTAATCGCATCGCAGCTGCGGATGGCGGATGCAGCAGCTCTCAGACCCCAGCACATCGAGGATTTCACAAAATGGGCGCTGGAGCGGGAAAATATTACTCTTCATGACATAAGGAACCTTTGGAGGAAAGGCAGATCAGACCTGCTCACATTGGGCGACCTGGTGCACAAGCTGAGGTATCGCCCTACCGAGGGTTACAGCAAAGAGGAAGCGGCCTTTTTCCCAGGAGTGCTTAGGCAAGGATGCATCCCGGGCTTTGATCCGCGTCCGTTGTCCGACATCCTGATGAAAAAGACCGACACGGCCAGCGGCGCCAAAAAGTACTATCCAGAAATCATGCGGCTATACGGACCTCTCACGTGTTTCGATAACCTCCGCGAGTCGGTCCAGATGCAGAGCGAATGGGACACGGTCATGGAATTCATCGGCCTGCCTGCAGAGAGGATAACTGCAAGATGCCTCGAAGGCTACGGAGTCACAGTCGCCAAGAAGGGCAAGGATGGAAACCATGCCAAAGTCAATCAGGATACTATCATTTCCGTGATGATCGACTCTCCTGAAGGGCCGATAATGCTGGACGCTGTCTTTGACGGGATGGGCGGCCATGCAGGCGGGGCCAGGGCCAGCGCGATGGCCAAGCAGGTAATCGCCATATCGGCTTTGGCCGGATGGATAAAAACCGTGGAAGACGTTAGGCGCGTCCTCATTATCGCGGATATGGCCATAACAATGGAGCAGATAGCGGAAAAGGATGATCTGAAGGATATGGGCAACAACCGCAGGAGAAATGACATGGGCACCACCGCGGTGGTAGCATTCCAGCAGGGCAACAAATTCTATGCCGTGCACTGCGGCGACAGCGAATGCCGCGTGATACGCGGAGACGCAGTCGTCTTCAAGACTGTGAGCCATACGCTGGAATACGACTTCAGGAGGCGTGGATCTCCGGTAAATCACCCGGACATGCGGGAATTTCTAAGGACCCAGGGGAACATCGTCACTTCAGTCCTGGGCAGTTCTATCGAATATCTGCAGATAAACGGTATGGATGATCTCGGTTTCATCCCATTCGAGCTCATGTCTGATGATGTGATAAGCGTTAATTCAGACGGCCTGGAGCCGGTCTGCGTTGATCATGAATGTCCATTGCTCATACACGAGACGGATGGCAACCTGAATGTGGCTAGGGACAATGCTATTACGCTCGCAGAGTCCAGGCCGGATCCAGATGCATCGTATCCGGTCAGATGCGCTGAGTTCGGATATGCGTGCGAACCCAGGGAAGGCAAGAATGATGACAAGTCGTTCATCCTTCGCTATGCATCAGGGGCCATGAGCCGGTGAAAGCTATGAAAAACCACGTTTATTTACCAATGCAAACATTTAAATATATATACCCACTAAAGTATAGATTACAACACAATAGACATATTCATATGAGGTGATATGGGTGGTAGAAGTTCAGAAGGATGGCAAGGCTAACGGCGCTGCAGGCGCACGCAAATCAGTGAAGGACACAGTCGTTCCTCGTCTTCAGAAGGTTGTCGGCGGAGAGCTTGGAGAAGCTCTGGCCGAAGGATTGGTTATTCTCGAAGAGAGAGGCATAGCCGCTGAGAAGTCCGCGGAAGCTCTGGGCGGTTCAATAGATCCCATAAGGACAAGGGCGGCTGCTGCAGTGCAACTGGCCGAGGGCGCCAAGTCAACGGCCGCCAAAGCAGTGGAGGAAGTTGAAGGCGTGAAAAGGGATGCCCAGGACGCAAGAGAGACCGCTGCTCATTCAAACAGCAAAGCCGAGCAAGCGCTTGGCGCGGCATCTGAAGCATGTCAGACCGCGCAGGGTGCTGTAGATACTGCCAATACCGCAGCTGAAAAAGTCGAGGAAGTCGCATCCAGCACACAGACGGCATTGGATAAGACTGACCGCAAGGTTGCGGATGGCCTGAAAGAGACTGATGGGCGCGTGGATGAACTCGCTGGCAAACTGAGAGAGCTTGGCCATGCAGTTGATGCTTTCGGCAAAGAAGTCGAAAAGGCGTTGGGATTGGCTGAAAAAGCTTCAGCAGACGCAGAGCATGCTACAGACCTTATCGCTACTGCAGGGAAACTGGTAGAGGAAGTGCACACATACACTAGAGAAGCGGTGGAAGGCGCGAATGCAAGGATAGATACTGCTAACCGCGAGATTGCGGAAGTCAGGACCTCAATAAGCCCCCCTCCGCCTCCACGGACAGCGGCTCCGCTTGGCCTCGACGAAGTCGTGCGCAGGGCAAGGGAAGGGGACAAACCCACACCGAGGCCAGGCACTGATGATCTGGACGAAGAGGAAGGAGTACTTGCGGAATTTGACGAAGCCCTGGGCAAGGGACCCATCGCAAAGCAAGCTCTTGCACTGGCCAAAGGGCTGGAATTAAAATATACTGATCTTGTCACGGCCGTGACTGAAGCTTTTGCTGCTATTGACCAGAAAATTCAGTTGGTTGCGCTGGCCGCAGGACTAAACGAAGAGGAGGCAAAGGCCATAGAAGACCCGAGCTTCAAACTCGGAAAGAAAGGGTGATTATGATGGCAGGTCCAACTATCAAGGAACTTATTGAACAAAGGAGAAGGGCATCGGAAGGCCAAGGTGCGAAGCCTCGCGCTGGTCCGCTTGCAGAAGGTCGACAAGGAGTTGATCCGCCCGACACAGCAGCGACAATCGCCAGGCCGGCCGTACAGAAAGCGGTCGCCGCTAGCATGGGAAAGTCTACTCTCGAGCTGGATGCAAGAGGCGAAGGTGCACCAGATGAAAGCGATTTCGGAGAGCTCGATCTTGATGAAATGGAAGATGTTCATGATGAACAAAGCGCTGGAGCGTCCGCAGCAGGTGCTCAAGCAGGACATGCACCTTCAGCTACCCCACGGGCGAGTGTGCCACTACCGGCCCCAAGGGCCCGCGGCGTTACGCCTGAGGACGTGAAAAAGATAGTCAAGGCGCAGGTCAATGCTGCCATTGCACCTATAATGGCGGAGCTCGAGGCGCTCAAAGGAACTGTTAAATATCTGGATGACACCGCCCAAGAGTTCACAGCGGAACTCGTTGGCAGAGAAGCAGAAGAAGGCAAAGAGGCTAAGAAAGGTCTCCTGGATCGTGCTAACTGGCTTGAAGAGAGTGTAAATGGAATAGCAGATGTGCTTATAGGTAAAAAAGCAGAAGGCGAAACGCCTGCCCAGCCTGGCTTGGTAGCAGTCGTCTTCGGCACAGAAGCAGAAGGCGAAACGCCTGCCCAGCCTGGCCTCCTAGACAAAGTAACGGTCGCTGAAGGAGAGGTCTCAGGTCTCCGTGTCCAGCTGTTCGGAAAGGATGAGAAAGCCACCTTGGAGCCATTCGGGGATGCGCCGGTCATTCCGCAGCTGACTGCCGGTGTGAAAGAAGCCCTCGAGTCGAAACGCCCTGAGGCGAATCCCCTTCATGCAGATACAAAACGCAGGGCATTAGCCGGTCTTCTCGTAAAGCCTAAACTTACAAAAGAAGACGTGAAGATTGCAGCCAAAGAATGCGGCGTGCAGGAGACTCGGGAAATATTGGAGACGTTCTCCAAGAGCCGCGAAGTGGTCGTTGCCTCACTGATAGAATTCTATGGCATCTCCGAAGAACCACTCACCGAGCCAGAGAAAGGAGAGTTTGAACAGAGAGTAGAGCTGGCCGTTGCAAGGGCAAATAAGCTCGTCAACGAAAATATCATTAACTGGAATGAAGTCGGAGGGGATGCTTGATGGGATATGTTGAAGACGCAATGCGAAGGAAAGCTGCGAAAGAGAAAGGAGAGGGTAAGCCTTCAGAGGCTGCTAAGCCAGCTGTGGCAACTTCAGCAGCGCCTGCAGCTATGCGCCTTGATCTTCCAAATCCTCTCGTAGACACAGCGCCTGCTGCAGCCAAGCCGCCAGTTCCGCCAGCGCTACCAGCAGTAGCCCCGGCAGATGAAGGAACGCCGGCCGTTCCTCAAGTAGCTAGCGCGGCAGCGCCAGTGCGCGCGGCTGAGCCTGCCTCTAGAGGTCCTGGCACTCCACCTGTGATTCCAGCTGCGCCAAGGCCGGAAGAAGATGAACTATCCACACTCACAAGGGCACCAGAAGAAGATGGTGATGACGACCTATCCACACTCGTAGCGGCACCAGAAGGAACCATCGTGAAAGGTCCGGATTACCCAGATGATCATCTTCTGGAAGGTGAACCCGTAGGGACTTTCGAGCTTGAAGGTCCAGGCAGTATTTTTGCTGGTATACCTAGAGAACCTGAGGCTTCTGCGCCTGCAGCTCAGCAAGCCGCTGCGCCTGCTTCAGTACCGTTCGATCTTGCCACACCAGCTATAGCGGCTGCATCGCTTGGCCATCCATTCTTCGATTTAGGCCCTGCTGCCCCGGCAGAAGCCGTGGCAGAAGCCCCGGCAGAAGCCGTGACAGAACCTGTCGCAGACGCAGCTTCCAAGAAGACCACAAAGATAATAGCGTTCATGAACCCAGGCGATAACGGCCTCTTCAGTGGATACAAGCTGACATATATCCGCCCGAGCGGCGTCTATGGCCAGGAATTCAGGCTGACTGGCAAGAACATCGATGAAAAGTTCGCGCTCAGGGTTGGAGATACCCGAACGTTCAAGGCAGGCGAGGCTACAATCACCATCACAAGCACGAAAGTGACTGGTCCCCAGAAAGAGGTTGAGGTCATTGTGGAAGTGCCTGAGAAGGTCAAAAAGGCCAAGGCAAAGAAAGCCAAGGCGCCCGAGGAAAATAAAGCCGAAACACCTTCCAAGTTGAAGCAATATGCGCGCCAAATCATAGCTGGCGCCTGCGTTACTGCAGTGGCTGGGGCCGCGCTGATCGCTCCTGGTGTGGGAGAGTTCCTTGGCGCTGCGCTCGTACCGGCCGTCGCGGTTGTGTACACTGTGTCGGCTGCGTTGGTTTTGGTTTCTGTTCGCCAAAGAGCAAAAGAATTGAAAGAGGAAAAAATACTAACAAGGTGATGTGGATATGCAAGGATTGAGACATGAAAATGCTAGTGCAGGGAATGGTGGCAGGAAGCCAACGAGCTCCAGCAAATTCGCTGCGGGTGCGATCGGTGTGAGCGCACTGGCTGTAGGAGCGCTATTGATGTTCCAGAAGTGCAGCGGACCCGAGGTCGAGCCGATCGTCAAGGAGAAACAAACGACCGTGGAAGTTTGTCCTGCGCCCTACCATGGCGACGGCAAGTGCGAGATAAATAAGGGAGAGCACGACACGATCTCACGGTTCGCTCCTGAAGACTGCGGCACATGCGGCGACGGCAAGCAGCAGGCTCATGAGACCGCTTTGAACTGCCCTGTGGACTTCCACTGCGGCAACGGCGAGGTGGATCAAGGCAAAACCTATCCTGCGATGGTCAAAGTCACAGACCAGTCAGGCGTCTATGTCTGGGGTCTGGTCACGATAACCGAATCATGCGACAAGGCAGACACGAACTACTGCGAGGCTGACTGCCCGAAGGAAGAGGCGAAGGCCGAGGCAGGCCATCGGAGAGAACGACGCGAAAAACCGCCAGTCGAAGCTCCGGTCCAGGGATGCACCCCAGCACAGTGCGATACGAGCCGTGTCAAACCAGGACCGCTGATCGGCCGTCTGCTCCGTTCTGTGGACGCATCACAGCTGAGAAAAGATCTCGGCTGCTCTGACGATATAGGACTGTCAGCCAAGTTCTCTGTGAGTCCTGAAGGCGTTCCTTCACAGCAAGGGGCTATCTCTGCCACCTGCGGAGGAAAAACCACAGCGCTCGACAGCAAGGCCAACCTGTCCAACGTGAAAGTCGGCGCACCAGGCGGCGAATGCAGGTGCATCCTCCCGACATCAGCTGAGATACCTAAGGAAGGCAGCTCCGGCTGATTCTTTTTCATCTTTTCTTTCTTCTCTGTCCTTATCGTTATATTTAAAAACCCTTAGTTACACAAATATATGCGTACTAAAACATTTAAAAGCGGTGGGCAAAGATGGGTGTATTGGAAGACAGAAAACGTAAGGGCAAGCCTGATGGAGCCAATGGGGTCAAGCCCACGGCAGCAGTCAGATCACAGGAAGCTCCGCTCAGTGAACCGCCTGCTGCCCTAAAGGTCGCCTATAGCCTTGATTCTCTCATGCAGATGGGCAGGGACGAACTCCTGGCATCTGCCAAAAAGGCCTGTGGAGAGCGCGGCATTAGCGAAGTAAAGGATTTCGCAACTAACCCTGAGCTGGCGCCCCTTCGCATGGCAATCACCAAAAAAGGCTTACTGCGGGAACTGTTCGCTCCATCTCCGGCGCCAGGCAACAATGTGGATAGCGCAGATGCCCGCGCTGCGACCGAGTTCGCTTCAGATGATGTAGATATCTCAGATGCTCCAAAAGCTGATGATTCCATCGACGACGGCATCAATAACGTTCTTAGTGTCATCGAGGCCAGGCAAGCATCTGCAGCGCCAGGGACAGTGGACCTCGGCGATCCCGCTGTCGAAGCAGTTCCTGCTGCTCCAGCGCCTAATCTAGCCCCACTACCTCTTGCAACCGTAGTGCTCCCGCGTCCAGCAACACCGCTGAAACGCCCTAGCCGTGTGAAGCGGTTCCTCACCAGTCCGTTTACCTGGACCGTTGCGACCATTGGCATGGTCAGCTATGCCTTGTTCTCGACAGACGCATTCCAGGTCATCGCCACAGGAATCAACGGTGTGATGGAGTCCCATAAAGATGTCTCCGCAGTCATAAGAGACATCTGGGAAACCAAACTGCACCTCCCTCCGCTTGACAGCGTGAAAGGCGTCATATCAGTTTTCTATGGCCTCACAGGCCTTGGCTTCCTCGCCAGCATGATTTCCAATTACCTGACCAAGAGAAGGATGGCTAAACATTATGCCGGCATAAGCGCGGAAAGGCTCGATGAGGCGCACGACTATGCGATCAGAAAGCTAGCATCTATAGCCAAGGTCGCAGGGCGGGGCCCAGCCATTTCCAGAGCCATTCAGGAGGAGCTGAGGGGAGACGAAACGCTTTTCGATGCTCTTGACATCCTCAGCAGGGATGCGAAGGTCTTTGTCGCGGCCATGCAGGAAGCCAAACTGTCGAATCGCATGGTGAATAGGATGGGGGGGCTGCTTACCGAAGCAGAGACGGATGTCGTGCTGGCCAGGCTAAATCCTTACCTTGGCGCAAGCCCAGAAGACAGGCCCGCCGTGCTCCAGTCGCTCTTCGACAGCGACCCATTGCTCAGGCGCAAGCTGGACGAAATGTTTAGGACACAGGAGTATGGCAGTGCGTTCTACCGCGCCAAGAAGATACGTTTGGAGTTCGCGATGGGCGGCGGAATGCGCGGACAGGAGAATGTGTCTATCATAAGGGGCGATTACCTGCTGCTGGACCGCAACAAATATCTGCAGCTGGACCGCAACAGATCACGATCATGAGGTTGATGTTATGATGTTGGAACACGAACAGAGGGCGCAGAGAAGCCAGACGTTTAAAAGCTCAAGGACCAGTAGCCGTATCGTAGCTGGAGTCGCCACGGTAGTCGTGGTTGCCGCAGCCGCCGCGGTCCTTTTGTTCCGCCACACCGAGCCGAAGGTGGAACCCATAGCTATCAAAGCCGACGGCATATTCATGGCCGACATCGAAGGCCATCCATACAAACGTGATATACGGACCGGCAAAGTGCTGCTGGACAGCAGCGGTAAGCCTGTCAAGAATCAGAACTATTCCAAGGAAGACGGCTACAGGGGAGATAACGTCTGCGATACTACTGACGAAAAGTCCGAGCTCAAGGATCCTGCAGGCAACCTGCTGCAGGAGTTCAGGGATACGTACACTGACGGCAGGTTCATCAAGCTTCCTCTGGAGGACGAGAATTCTCCGGACTGCATAATGGCGAGGGTCAAAGCGGATCCATGCGCCAGGCGTGGCCAGGAAGCGCCTTTGCTCACCAGGGAGAAGGTATCCCTTCCGGAGCTAGTCAAGAACCCTAACACTAGGAAAAGGCTGCGTACCCAGGAGGAGATAGAAAAGCTCTATGCCCAACCTGGTGCTTACCGCACTGAAGGTGGCGATCTCTTCACTGTGGTCAATGACTACAGCGAGACGATTGATGTGACCCTGCCTGACTGCGCAGATTTTCCGCCTGAGCCATGTTTCTGCTCGAACCTCTACCACGATCTCTGCGGCAGCGAAGGCATAAACCCGGGCGAGGAATGCGACCCAAGCAGCGGCAAGCCGCGCGGAGGCTGCGATAAGGGCGAGCGCTGCGTGCGGTGCAACTGCGTAAAACCGTCCAAGACATGCAACGACGGCATAGCGCAGCCCACAGAGGAGTGCGATGAATCCACGACATCCCCGACAAGACCCCGGGGTGGCTGCGGAGAGGGCTATGTCTGTGCGGAGTGCGAATGTATACAAGTTAAGGTGCCGGAGCCAGAACCCCCTAAATGCACCCCGTCTGACTGCGACACGAGCCGTGTCAAACCAGGTCCGCTGGTCGGCCGTCTGCTCCGTTCTGTAGACGCATCACAGCTGAGAAAAGACCTCGGCTGCTCTGACGATATAAGCTTGTCAGCCAGCTTCTTCGTGAGCCCTGAAGGCGTTCCTTCGCAGCGAGGGGCCATCTCTGCCAGCTGCGGCGGACAAACCACAAAGCTCGACAACCCGGTCAACATGTCCAACGTGAAAGTCGGCGCATCAGGAGACGAATGCGGGTGCATCCTCCCAGTACCGGCCGAGATACCGAAGGAAGGCCGCTCCGGCTAGTTGTCTTCCCTCTCTATTTTATTTTCTTTCTACGCATATCCTTCATGATCAAATACATCCTTTTCGACATAGACGACACGCTTTTCCCATCCACCGAATTCTCCACCCTGGCCAGGAAGAACGCTATAAACGCCATGATAAGCATGGGCCTGCCAGGCGATCAGAACGCCATCATGGCAAAGCTGACCAGGATAATCGACAGGAAAGGCTCCAACTATGGCGGCCATTTCGATGACCTGTGCAAACAGCTCGGTATAAAGGATCCTGCCCGCTACACGGCAGCCGCAGTGGCCGCCTACCATGACACCAAGACCGCCATCCAGCCCTTCCCGAAGGTGCCCCTCACCCTGCTCAGGCTCAAGGAAGCCGGCTACAAGCTCTATATAGCCACGAACGGCGATGCGGTGAAGCAGTGGGACAAGCTCATCCGCCTGCGCATAGCGCTCTATTTTGACGGCGTTTTCGTGTCAGAGGAGCTCGGCACTGAAAAGAGCGTCTCGTTCTACCGCAAGGTGCTCAGGCGTCTTGGCGCAAGACCAGAAGAGTGCATGATGGTCGGCGACCGTGAGGATGCTGACATCGCGCCAGCCAGGAAGATCGGCATCGCCACGGTCCGTGTGCTGGCAGGCAAGCATTCCAGAATACCGACACGGGCCCATCACAGCCTGAAGGATATCAGCGGCCTCATCAGAATCCTGCAACGCTTATAAGAATTACCACTCCAATAGTCCCACATGAGGATCCTCTTACTCGGTTTTATAGCGCTGGCATTGGTTTTGGCAGGGTGCGGAAGCACAGGAGAGGCCGCTTGCAAGAGCAATGCTGATTGCGAGGCCTGGCAATCCTGCAATACAAGCAGCGGAAGCTGCGCTACCATGGCCGGCTACTGCGACTTGGACGAGCAGTGCACCGACAACCTCACCCGCTGCGACGCGGAGAGGACGCATCTGTGCGTCTATCAGGAGGGCCGATGCAGGAGCAACGCCAATTGCGAGAACTGGCAGGTGTGCGACACAGAGCAGTATTGCAGAGCCGCAGCCAGCTACTGCGATTCGGATTCTCAATGCGATCCTGTTTTCGAATTCTGCAACCCGGCCACCCACCAGTGCGGCCCTGCGCCTGGCTACTGTCTCTCTGACACCGACTGCGATTCATGGAAGAAATGCGACATCGTCAGCAAGCGGTGCTACATGCTGGAAGGCAGGTGCGATCTGGACGGAGATTGCGAGACCTGGCAGGTCTGCGAGCTGAAGACCCATTTCTGCCAGCCGAAAGTGGGCTACTGCATCAACGACGAGGACTGCAAGGCCTGGTCACGCTGCGACCAGGTTTCCAAGAAATGCATCGCCCGCCAGGGCTACTGCCTGGCTGACAATGAATGCAATGAGTGGGAATTCTGCAGCAGCACCAGCCACCGCTGCGAACCTGGCAAGGACCGCTGCGGGACCAACGCCGATTGCGGCAGCTGGCAGGTCTGCGACAGCGGCCATTACTGCAGCGCCAAGAGCGGTTTCTGCAATGACAACGCCGACTGCGTGCAGGGCGAAGTCTGCAACCAGGAAACCCACGTCTGCCAATGATTTTTATCTTTTTACCCTCCCATCCTGTTCATGATACGGTTCGGTCCTGCCGGAATCCCCATCCAGTGCAAGGGCAGCAGCACCCTTGAGGGCGTGAGATGCTGCGCTGAGCTCGGCCTCACGGCCATGGAGATGGAATTCGTGCAGGGCGTGCGCATGGGGGAAGCTGCCGCCGCAGAGGTCAGAAAGGCGGCCGAGGAGACCGGCACCTGGCTATCATCGCATGCGCCCTATTATGTCAATCTCTGCTCCAAAGACGAGGCGAAGATAAAGAATTCGCACAGGCACATCCTCTCATCAGCCCGCATCACGGCCCTGGCAGGCGGGGACATCACGGTCTTCCACCCCGGCTTCTACCAGAAGCAGACTCCTGAGGAAGCCTTTGCCACGGCGAAGAAGAACCTCAAGGAGATCGAGGAACGATTGAAGCAGGATGGGGTGAAGATAAGGCTGGGCGCAGAGACTGTCGGCAAGAAGAGCGCTTTCGGCGGCCTGCTCGAGAACATAAGGCTATCCCAGCAGCTCGACATGGTGGAGCCGGCTGTGGATTTCGCCCATCTCCACGCGCGCGGCGACGTGCGCATACGCGGCGCGGATGATTACAAGAAGATATTCGACCTGCTCGAGAAAGAGCTCGGCAGCTATGTCAAACGGTTCCACTGCCACTTCTCCGAGATAAAATATTCTGACAAGGGCGAGCTCAACCATCTCGTGCTCGGCACCAGCAACGAGCCGCCTTTCAAGCCATTCATGAAGGTGCTCGCAGAGAACGGATATTCAGGCACGGTGATATGCGAATCTCCCAAGCTGGACATAGACGCCCTCACCATGAAGGCCGAGTATGAACGGCTGGTGAAACACTAATGCTGCTCATAGACTACCTGGAGGAATCAGCGGCATATCTGCGGGAGAGGTGGGACGCCCTGCGGAAGCTGGAGAACCAGTACCGCCATGCATACGATCCGGACCTGAAGCTGGAAGCCAACCGGATCCGCCAGCAGATCCGGAAGAAGGAGGGCGAGATCACGATGGAGCTCCTCCTCAATCTGGAGGAATTCCGGGCCCTGCACAAATATTTCCCTGAATTGCTGGGCGCTTACATGGAAGACGAATACGTCGGCAGAGCGCTATCAAAGAAATCCTGGCTGGTGGATTTCAAGAACACACCGCCCCAACAGGCCTTAGCCAAGCTGCAGCAGCTCAAGGCTTCCAGGGCCTCGCTCAGGGATGCGAAAAAGTTCCTCAGGAAATGGATAGGGAAGGTCCAGGCCCGCTCCTTAGTAGCCACCTATCCCGTGCTCAAAGGGCATATGACAGCGGATATGGATAAGGATGAAGCCCTCGAGCTCATAAAGAAGGTGGACCGGACGCTGTTGCGCGAGGGTTGGCTGGTCCTGATAACAGATACGCTCATCCAGATGCCCCTGACGAAGTTCATGGCCATGATAAACCACTTGTCGTACGAGGAGGTCAAGGCAAAGGCAGAGCACCAGAAAGCCACGGGAAGGGGTACTGTCGCAGAGGCTGCAGCCACAAAGAAGCTCCGGGAGATCAGCAGGGACAGAGAGCACTATGAGAGGTTGGTGACCCAGATATTGCTCGCGAACCCAGCCTACCTCAAGTCGCTCAAAAAGAAGAAGAACTGGCTATCGCGCGAGAAAGGGAGCACGCTGGAGCGCTTCGCCCAAAACATCACCCCGCACAGCCTGAAAGAGAGGGCATGGCTGAACGAGATGAAGAAACGGCTGGAGAAATAGTCAGCCCTTCAGGCTCTTTATCTGCGCTTCTATCGCGTTCCTCTGCGCAACGCTCGTTCTCGGGTCATCCTTGAGGAAAAGGGTGTAAAAATTCAGGAGCAGCTGCTTGGTCTTCTTGCTGTTGATCTCGTGGGCCCTTTTGATATGGGCATCCGACCTTGGGTCATCCAGGAAAAGGTAGCACATCGCAAGGAAGAAATTGCTGGTGGCGTCGTTGGGTTCAAGGGCCAGTGCGTTCAGGAAAGCCTCTGCTGCCTCCTCCATCTCGAAAACCTCGAAATGCGCCATGCCCTTTATCTGGTAGTATCTTGATTTCTTGCCAAGGAGGAGCGCCCGTTCGAAGCATTCCTGGGCCGCATCGTAGTTTTTGAGCTTGAGCGATACCATGCCCCTCAGGTACCACAATTCGTCGTTGTCAGAATCCCTGGGCAGGAGACGATCCAACAGGTCCGCGGCCTCCCTATAGCGCTGTTTCGCCAGTAGGGACCTAGCCTGCTCCATATCCTCCATGAATAAACCTCTCATAGCAAGGTTTTAAAGAGTTTGATATACTATACTATTGCTAATAGCGTTAAAAAGTGGGAATATGGCCGAAACATACAAGAAAAAGGAAGCAGTTGAGAAATCCCTCCTTCCTGGCGTAAGCAGAACCAGCGAAGAGCTCCACGGGCCGATTCACACTTTAGGTGCCAGCGCAGCCAACTTCCTGCTCAGCGCCGAATCCACTTATGTGGGCGGCCCGAAAGCAATCGCCAAGGCAGGCAAAGATATGGACATCGCAGCGAATGTAGACAAGACCCGACCCATCCCGGTGCCAGAACGTTTCAGAAACATGCTGACCGCGCTCCGCTGATCATTCCATCTCTATGGTCCCGGGCGGCTTGTTGGTTATATCGTAGACTACTCTTCCCACAGAGCGTATCTCGTTAGTCATCCTTGTCGATATCTTCTCAAGCACTTCGGGAGGTATGTGCGAAAAATTGGCTGTCATGCCATCCAGGCTCCTCACTGCCCTCACGATAACAGTGTACTGGTACGCCCTCTCATCTCCTCTGACGCCGACCGTCTTCGAGGGGAGAAGCGCAGCGAAATACTGCCATGGCTTCTCCATCTTGCCTGACGCGACAGCGGAATCGAGCTCGGCCTCGACAATATCGCAGGCCCCCTGCACGATCGCCACCTTCTCCTCTGTCACCTCGCCCACTATCCGCACGCCAAGGCCAGGGCCAGGGAAGGGCTGTCTTTGGTAGATCGCTTCGGGCAAGCCTAATGCCTTCCCGACCATCCTCACTTCATGCTTGTAAAGCTCGCGCAGCGGCTCGCATAGCTTGAGGTGCATCTTCTCAGGTAGGCCACCGACGTTGTGGTGGCTCTTTATCGTGTCCCGGCCCATGCCGCCGCTTTCTATCCAGTCGGGCGCTATGGTGCCCTGGATAAGGAATGTGGAGCCGTGCTCCTTGGCCTGCTCCTCGAATATCCTCACGAACGCTTCACCTATGATCTTCCGTTTGGTCTCAGGGTCACTGACTCCCTTCAATGCGTCCAGGAACCTTTTCCTCGCATCAACGACCTTGAGGTCCACACCCACGCTCTTGGCCGTCTCGCTCACCCGTTTTGTCTCATCCTTCCTCATGAGGCCGTTGTCCACATAGACTATGCGGAGCTGGCCAGGGATGGCTTTGGCTGCGAGCGTGGCCGCGACAAAGGAGTCCACCCCTCCTGAAAGGGCGGTTATCGCCTTCTCCGTGCCTATCTTCTTCTGTATCTCCCCTATAGATTCAACTATGAATTTCTCAGCTTTGAATGCCATATGACGCACCGTTAGAATGATCCTCCGACCAGCTGGATTCCCAGGAGGCCGGCCATCGCATTGGATATGAAGTACAACGCTGCCATGCGCAATATCAGGAGCACGATGTTTATGGCGAATGCATGGACGTAGCTTATACCATGGACCCGCGCGTACGCTTTGGGGCTCACATAGAGCACCAGATATGCGCTTCCGATCACGAGGCCGAGCAGGGCCAGTATGCCGATGCAAGGCAGCGCCATGAACAGGTAGAGCGCTGACAGGAACGCCATGGCGAGCGAGACGAGCGAGGAAAGATAGAACTGCTGGCCGAACGTGCCTTTGCCACCTGTGAGCCGCGCTATCCGGTATACCAGAAGCTCGTGGATGGCTATGAACACGAGAGTAATCGGGACGGTGGTGTATTGGAACACGATCAGCGCTCCCAGGTTGCCGAAATCCGTCTGAAGCGTCGTCCCGCTAATCTCTTCTAGGATATCAACGGTGTATTTGGTGATTTCAAGCGATTCCAGCGTAGCGATGACGGATATGATGAATGTCATCAATGCCGCAAGGGCGAATATGTACGCCGTGTGCCTGGCGTCTGCGCGTTTGAGGGCCCCATCCAGAGTGCTGGCTACCTTATCATGGTAGAACAGGTTCTTCGCGCTCTCCCAGCTCCTGGCGAAAGGCGTGGCCGTCCCATCCCACCATCGGGCCAGCTTGTGGAACTTCTCCTGGTTGCTCTCCTGTTTTCTCCCGCTTTTCATTGAAAGGTTATCGTAGGGCCGGTTTAAATAAATTCTCTCACCTTTGTTCCACATGCGCATCATCGCGGATCTCCATGTCCACAGCAAATACGCCCGTGCGACGAGCCCCAGATGTGACATACCTGGGCTCGCCGAAGGCGCCCGCATGAAGGGCATAAATGTCATGGCAAGCGGGGATTTCACCCACCCTGCGTATTTCAACGAGATAAAAAGCACGTTCGCAGGAGCTGCGGAAGAACAAGAACGCGGCCTTTTCGATCATGGCGGCGTTTCCTTCATCCTTTCCACAGAAGTGAGCGTGATCTTCGAACTGGATGGCAAATTCAAGAAGATGCACCATATCCTTCTTGCGCCCTCGCTAGATGTCGCCGGGCAGATAAACGACCGCATCTCGAAATACGGCGATCTGAAAGCCGATGGCAGGCCGACGCTGATGCTTTCCAGCGCAGCGCTCGCCGAAGAGGTGTTCGCCATATCGCAGGACATAATGCTCATCCCCGCCCACGTCTGGACGCCATGGTTCTCTGTCTTCGGCTCCAAGGCCGGAGTGGACTCTGTGGAAGAGGCGTTCGAGGACCAAGCCCACAGGATACACGCATTGGAGACCGGATTGTCATCGGATCCGGCCATGAACTGGATGCTCAGCTCGCTCGACCGCTACAGCCTTGTGTCCAACAGCGATGCGCACAGCCTGGCCAAGCTCGGTAGGGAAGCGAACGTCTTCGATCTGGAGAAAGTCACATACAAATCAATCACCGATGCGATAAAGACGCGCAAAGGTTTCGTGAAGACGTACGAGTTCTATCCTGAGGAAGGGAAATACCACTATGACGGCCACCGGAACTGCAAGGTCCTTCTTTCCCCGGCAGAAGCGAAAAACCTGAACAATATCTGCCCGGTCTGCAGGCGCAAGCTCACGATCGGAGTGCTCCATCGGGTCAGCGATCTCGCCGACCGCAAGTTAGGTTTCAAGCCAGAAAAGGCAGTGCCATTCCAGTACACAGTCCCCCTTGGGACCGTGATATCCAAGGCCATGAAGAAAGCCGAGACCTCGCAGGTCGTCGCAGAGGAGTATGCGAAACTCATCCGCTATTTCGGCAATGAGTTCGCTGTCTATGAGGCTCCTGAAGAGCAGGTGCGCCTAGCCACCAGCAAGGAGATCGCGGATGCTCTGGTCCGGGTCAATACCGGCAAGGTCAGATGGGTCCCTGGCTATGATGGTGTCTTCGGAGAACTGCTGCTGGATGAAGTAGCTAAGAAAGACAAGTCCGTGGACAAGAAGCAGAAGAGCCTGAGCGACTTCTAGCTTTTGGCTCCATCCTTTTTCTTCCCATCGTTGCTCGAGCCGAACATGTTCATCAGCATCGGTATCGCATAGAAAGTGGCAGCGAAGCCGGCGATCGCGCCTGTCAACAAGCGGATGGCATTGCTGCTCTCATAGACGAACGGCAGGATGCCTATCTCTGATACCAGCTGGATCCCGCCATCTAGCGCGAGCGGAACTATGGCGAGTATCAGATAGATCGCCGGATATATGGTCTTATCGTCGAGTTTCCTCACGAACGGATAGATGATGGCGCCGAGCAGCATCGCACCATAGAGACCGAAGTCCCTTGCGCACACCGGCATCTTATATCCTACTATGGAGTCGGTCCGCACCTCCACTATCCTGCGGTCTGCTGCCGTAGCGACATAACCGCCAGTCTGGTTTGTGCAGTCCCCTATCCAGTACCCATCACCGTCGCTGAAGACGCAGAGCGAGCGGGAAAGCTTCTGGTGGCAGGTATAAGCGAAGGCGTCATAGGCGGCTCCCATATCCTGCTGGAACGCCAGCAAAGGGACCGCCAGGATAGCTGCCATGATGATGAGGAAGAAGCCGACATATGCCCCGTACACCGCATGCTCGATTTTCATCGTCGTATCTAGGTAAGGGAAAGGTTTTTTAATTAATTCAGAGATTACTGCCCATAGGTGATCTGATGAGCACAAAGCTTTCGAGACTATACGGTATGGACATTTTCACGGACTCCGGGAAGTTCATCGGCAATGCTCAGGACTTCATTGTGGATCTGGAAAGCGGTGAGGTTTCAAGGGTACTACTTGAGGCGCTCCCGATAGGCAAGGACGATGCCAAGAAGGCTCTCCGCGAGAAGAGCATCCTCTACAAGAATGTCAAGTCGGTCGAGGACGTCATCGTGGTGACAAAGGGTCCGACCGCCCCAGGCCACTCTCAGTAGTCATTTTCTTTAGCATAAGAGAGCCAGCTTTCTATCCTTCTTTTTATCTTCTTGTTAGGCCTTACCAGGACTATCCCTTTATGCGGCTGGCCGTATAGCACCAGGTCTTTGGCCGTAGCGCTTCTTATGAATGCCAATGCGGTGAGGTCTTCTTCCCCGTCTATCAGCACCGCGCCGCCCTTTGCTATAAGCCGTTTCGCATCCTTGACTATGGCTTCTGACAGCATTCCAGGGGGATTCTTGTATTTTTTCGGCCTTTTGAAGTGCCTGGAGAGGGTTCCTATGCCCTCAGGGCCGAGCTTCCTCCTCATGAACCTATGGTCGAATATAGCGAGATGGGGCCTTATGCCGATGTCAAGAAGCGCAAGGGTGCAGACATCCCCTATGGATATGATCCGATAGCGGCTGAGCGTTTTCAGCTTCTGAAGGCTTTTATAGAGCCTTCCGAGGGGCTTTTTGAGCTGCCTCTTGACCGCAGGGGGTATGCGCATGGATTGCTCTAGGTATTTGAGAATTTAAAAAGAGATTAGAAAAGAAAAATAATCAGAGGCTTTCGACTACTATCTCTGCAGCGACCAGCTCTGGCATCACCACGAGCGGATCGATTTTTATCCTTTTGCCGTCGACAGTCACTTCTAATTCTGTGTACGTGTTCTCCGGACATGACAGCTGGCCACCACCTACGACGTTGCCACCGCAGGTTATGTCAATCTTGGCGTTGGTTCCGTCCGGACCGGCGTATTCAAACACATAGCCGCCCACTGTCTCCGGGGTATCTAATGACATGCTGCCATAGAAATAACCAGTAGTGGCATCGGCGCATGCAACTCCAGCATCGCCAGTGTCCGTATCAGAATCAGTGTCTGAATCCGTATCGCTGTCAGTGTCTGAATCGGTATCCGTATCAGTATCAACACTGCCATCCACACTGCCGTCTACTCCGCTGTCGCCTGTATCCGTATCAGTGTCTGAATCGGTATCAGTATCCGTATCGCTATCAGTATCTGAGTCCGTATCAGTATCCATGTCAGTATCAGTGTCACTGGCCGCATCAGGGCCGCCATCAACACCGCTGTCCAGGTCCACCTTATTGCTGTCATCAGCGCATTTCACGTTGGAGACGCCGACCGCAGTCGCACCGAGTAGCATAAGACCCGCAGTGAGGCCTGTCTTCATCCTCTCGCTGAGAACCGGCGCTTTGCCGTCTGCACGTGCAGTCTTTTTAGCATCATTTCCATCTTCTTTCCTTGTTAGTTCAACCATATTGTTTCACCCTCTCCCATTATCTGATTACCTTTATGAGGCCAAAGGTTTATAAATATTCCTTTATTTGCATCATTTCCCACACCTTTTGGGACCCTCTCGCCGAAGATAACCTTTATATTGCTAAGAGCATTCTAGCTAGGTTATGCCCTCCAGACCAGTCATACTGGATACCAATTTCCTGCTTGTCCCCTTCCAGTTCAAGATAAACATACTGAGGGAGCTGGAATACCTGCTCGAGACCAGCCACCACTATGTGATTTCATCCAAGACTATGGACGAACTCAAGAAGCTCGGGAAGATGATAGGGAAGGATGGGATGGCCGCCCGCCTTGCGATCAAGCTCGTCGAGGCTAACCGCTCCAAGATAGAAGTAATCCGCAGCTCAAAATATGTCGATGAGTGGATTGTCGACTATGCCAAGCAACATGGCGCCATCGTCTGCACCAATGATGGCGCCCTCCGCAAGAAGCTTAAATCTCTTGACATAAAGGTCATCAGCATGAAATCAAAGTCGAAACTAGGTGTTGTGTGATGGAAGAAGACCTGTTGCCAATGATCTGCGTCGGAGTGCTAATCCTCCTGGCCCTGTTAGTGCTCATTTTCCTCGTAATCAATCTCAAGCCCTTCACGTACGAGAAAAGGAAGGAGGGCACCAACACCTGCCTCACCCTGACCGCAAAGCACAATCTCAACAAGGCCTCGGTCACTGCCAGCTTCGACAGCGAAGAGATAACATTTGAAAGAAGAAGAATAAGGAAGGGGCAGAGCGTGGATTTCGTCTACCCCACATCGCAAAAACCGGCCAAGCTCACGGTTGAGGTGGAATCCGGGAATGTTCGGGTTGTCGAGGTTTAGCCTTCTTGCTCCCCCAGAACGCCTTGTACACAAGCCACAGGATGCCCACCACTATCGCGAACGGCAGCAGGAATCCAATCGCGAGCACGACCAACGTCACCGCAGCGGCCAAGGCTGCGAAGAACATTGTCCCTAAGCCTTCCAGAGACAATGTCAGCTGTTGGGTGGCCGGCTTGTCCTCATAGACCGTTATCCTGATCGTGGACTGCTCCACCTGGGAGACCAGATACTGCTTCTCCTGCTTCAATAACTCCAGCTCGGTCTCTACTCTTGTTATCTCGCGCTCGACTTCCAGCAGGTCGCTGACATTGCTTGTCTGGTTGTAGAGCTCATAGAGCCTTTCCAGCTCGATCTCGCGATTCTTTATCCTAGTGTCCAGGTCCGTGTACTGCTGGGTCACGTCCTCCAGCTGGACCGACATATCCTTGACCTCGCCCAGCTGCTGGAGCATCGCATTCACACTTTCGAATTTGTTCGGCTCGACCTTGACGGTGAGCGTGTACTGCTTCCTGTCGGAATATTCGTTGTATGTCACATCGCTCGTCTCAGCGCCTTGGATCCTGAGCGTCTCTTTCATCTCAGCGAACTTCGATTCGAGAGTGCCTTCAGCCACCTTCAGCGTTATAGAGCCTTCCTTGGTGACATACTGCCCACCGTCATAGGACGATTTACCTACGTCTTCATATGCCGGTGCGGACGGCATGCCCTCAGTGCCACCGCTTGAAGGGAGTGAAATCCCTTCCTGGCCGATGCAACCGAAAGCCAGGATAGCTATCAACATCACAAGAACCGCGATTTGTTTCAACATAACCACCGCTACTGCTATCCCGCTGCATAAATAAACGTTTTTGTTTTTGCTGCGTTCCTGACCGCAAGCAATTTATTACACGCCTTCCAATCCGTCTCATGCTCCTGCTCTATAGCGGCGGACGTCTCGATACGAACTTCTACTACCATTCCGGACTGGAGATCGACCACTGTTTCCTCCTTGTCAACGGAAAGTCCCGCACCATCTTCGTCCCGAAGATGAACGAGGCTCTCGCAAAGGCGCGTTTCCATGGGCGGGTCGTGGTTTATGAAGACGTATTAGAAGCGCTCTCTCCATACATAAAACGTAAGACTGTCCTCGCAGATTTCCACTCGCTCAACGCGCTTATGGCGAAACGCCTCTCGCGTTTTTGCAGGCTCAAGGACCATTCGCTCGAGCTTGTCAGGATGCGCATGGTGAAACGGAAGGACGAGGTCGCGAAGATAGCCAAAGCTGCGAAATACACCCACCAGATATTCGATTCGCTCGATTTCAGGAAAGCGAAGACTGAGCTTGGCCTGAAGAAGCAGATACTCATCGCCACCATGGAACTCGGATTGGAGCCTGCATTCGAGCCTATCATCTCCACAGACCAGAACACCTCCTATCCGCACTCCACACCCACAAGCAAGAAGCTCGGTTCGCTGGTGATGGTCGACTATGGGGTGAAGTACGGACATTATTGCTCAGACGTCACCCACTGTTTCATCAGGGATGGCGACAGGAAAAAGAAAGAGCAGTACGAGAAATTGCAGGACGTCTGCCATTCGCTCATAGATTCGCTTCCAGAGATGAGAAAAGGCCGCGATGTCTCCAAACAATGCGGAAGGTTGATGGCGAAAGCCCATTTCCCGAAGATGATACATGCGCCTGGTCATGGGGTGGGGCTTGACATCCACGAGCTGCCCAGCTTGCGTCTCAAATCCGATGACAAGCTCGCTGGAGCCACGATGGCAATAGAACCGGCATTCTACCTGAAGGACTACGGCATGAGATACGAGGAGACGATTTATTTCGATGGAAGAAAAGCGCGGATTCTTTGAAAAAAGTTGCAGGGGGAAGGATTTGAACCTTCGAAGACACTAAGTCACAGGATCTTAAGTCCTGCGCATTTGACCGGGCTCTGCCACCCCTGCTACGTAAAACTTGTGACTGGCAAATACTAAAAATAGCTAAGGTGGTCCCGTTCGCATCAAATCGAGGGAGATCGAAAGAACCGTAGGTTCTTTCATCCGTACATCGAGCCGCCTTCGCTCGTCCCAGGGCCTTTCTTCTTCATAACCCTGGACTTCATGACGGCCTCCTTGATGTCCTTGGAGAACTCAGCAGCCTCTTTCTCGAGCCTTGCAGTGCTTATGTCAATGCCTAATATCCTGTTCAGCACCTTCAGCACATTGGATGCGGCTCTTGGATCAAGATACTCTTCTGAGGATTCCGCGAGTATGGTCGTTATCGGGAAGTGCTCCAGCGTACCTTTGGACAGCAGCAAACCTGTCACTCCGGTCGTCGCGCCTTCCTTTATCGGCTTGGCGATCTTCTTGGCTATGATATCCTTCACGATAGTCTGGTCGCTGGAGACGACATAAACCCCTTTCTTCTCGTCCTGCAGGGATATGCCTCCAAGCGATATTATAGTGGACGCGTCAACGGATTTGGCGAAATCGTATATCTTGTTGGCCACATCCATGGACGAGCCGACAGGTATGGTCATCTCGGATATTATGACGATCATATTGTGTTTCTCTGAGAAATGGACACGTGCGGCCGGCATGGGCTTGTAGTCATGGATAGCGGCGAGGGGCGCGAACTCTGCGCTTGAGATATAGCCGCCGAATTGCATCTGCAGAGATTCAACGACCTGGGATGCTGCGACGCTTCCCACGAGGCCAGTGCCCGGGAAGCCCATTATCACGATCGGTTTCCTCAATTTCTTCAAGTCCGCTGTCCTGCGGATCTCAACGTCGCCCATGAGCTATTATGAAGTGCCAAAGGCTTTTATATCATTCGTATCACAAAGCGATTTATGAGAGAAGATAAGGTCTCGATGCCGATGGGTTCGGCGGGCATAATCGGCTTTTCGCCAGACATGAAAATCAGCGGTGTGGAGATAGACCCAAAGGTCCTGGTCGCATTCGTGGTGGGTACAGTTATCATAGTGGTGGCGGCTAACTTCGTAGTGGGCTGACTGCCTTCTCGATATCCTGCCCCTTCTTTTCCCTGACATTCTCCTCAGCCAGCACAAGCACCCTCATCCTGCCTTCCTCTGCCTTCTTGAGCGAACGCACAAGCTCGGAAAGCTCTGCTATGGGCCTGAGGCCGTTGCCTGTGTCCACCTTGAACTCGACAGGCTTGAAGAACTCGTGCGGATAGTCGACTATCATGTCGCAGTTGAACCTTTTCGACAGTTCCTTCCCCACGCTCTGCGCCTTTTCGATGCTCCATCCCTCTTTGGGCACAGAACAGACCTCTTTGTATAAGCGCCTCTGGAGCAACGCTTTCGCATACGGAGCGCCTTTCCCGGACCGCGCCATGGTTGTGAGCGCGCTCTCGTCATCCATCTCTGCCAGCTGCTCTGGCTTGAGTGTCTTGTCCTCTATCGCGCCTTCTATGGCCCTATAGAGCATGGCAGTGGCTATCCTCACGGTCCTATGGAGATAGACAGTGGAGAACATCATGAACCGCGCTATCAGCAGGTATTCCGCAGCTTCCAACCCTCCTTTGCTTATGCAGAGCTGGCCATCTTTCATCTCCAAGGTATGCACTATCCTGTCGGTGTCTATCAGGCCATAAGCCACGCCTGTGTTTATCGCGTCCCTTTTCAGGTAGTCCATCCTATCTGCGCCAAGGGCAGAGTCTATTATGCTGCCATGGCCGGACTTCTCTATATCAGCTATCTCAGCAGGCTTGTAGTTCTCTGAAAGCAGGTCCGCTATCTCGCCTTTTACCATCTTTCTCCTGCCCAGCTCCTCATGGTCGCCTATATACTTCTTCACGACATCCTCGCCTTCATGCGAAAAGGCGGTATGGCCGATGTCATGGAGCAGGCCGTAGAGCTTCACTTTCTTTATCTCGTCCTCGTCCAGCCCCACCCTCCGCGCTATGATCTCAGAAAGATGCGCAGTGCCTATGGAATGCTCGAACCGGCTGTGGTTGGCGCCTGGATAGACCAGGTTGGTGATGGACATCTGTTTTATCCGTCTCAGCCGCTGGAAGGTTGCCGTGTCTATTATCCTGCCTTCCAATTCGTCGAATTCGATCGTGCCATGCAGCTGGTCCTTTATTATCATGGAGAACCCTTACACCGGGGCGAAGACGCCCCTTTTCCTCTCTATCACATCGCCGTTCTCGGCCATCAGCCTCAGCGCAGCGATGCATCCATCAGGATCGAGTTTGGCAGCGGATGCGATTGATGGCGC
This sequence comes from Candidatus Iainarchaeum sp., assembly GCA_028713495.1. GTDB lineage: Archaea > Micrarchaeota > Micrarchaeia > Anstonellales > Bilamarchaeaceae > Bilamarchaeum. The sequence goes on along the minus strand of JAQTOF010000001.1, from coordinate 16,459 downwards.
GTCCATGTCTTCCTTCAGCACTGAATTTATCTTCTTGCACGCCTCTGCGAGATAACTCCTTGTGACTATGTAGAACCTGCCGTCAAAGCCCTTCACCCCGACGACTTCCCCTTTTTTCATCTGCTGGGACATCTGGTCGGAGAGCACCATAGCTTCCCTTTTGTCCTGGACAATGATGAAGCCCCGAGTATTCAATACGCTGAACGCACCGCTTGGTTGCAGGGCATCTCTTGGGGGAGCAGCCCTTCCGGCTTCGTTCTCGCTTGGTCTGGCCTCTTTTGATTCGTTTTGTTTCTGCGAGAGGAGCGGGTAGATGCTGTCGCTGATGTTGTACACGCCGTCCTTGTACTTGTTGCCCCTGAAGACGTTCACAAGGCGCTTCTGCTCGAGTTCCCCCAGCACTTCCTTCTCGCGTTCTGAAAGCGCTTTCGTCACATAAGCAGGAGTGCGGTTCTCGAACCGTATCGCGAGAAGTTTCTTGAGGACTGCGCGTTCCACATCGCTTATCGCTCCGCTTTGTTTTCTGACCGGCTGCCCGAGCGGCGCTGTGAGCAGGTAATAGCCGTCTTTCAAAAGGAAGAGCTCGAGCTCCTCATGGCCGGTCATCTCTGGCGGCAGCTCGATGTATGCCTTCTCCTGCCTCCTGAGAACTCGTACCTTCGCCATGACAAGCTTTTGTCGGCGCCGGTTTTAAATCATTACTAGAGATAATGGACTATGGCGGTTTCTCCATTCGAAGAGAGATACAGGACAGAGATGAATGCTGTTTTTGATGACGAGGCCAAGCTCCGCAAATGGATGGCTGTAGAAGTCGCATTGGCCAAAGCGCACGCGCAGTTGGGCAACATCCCCAAAGACGCTCCGGCCAGGATAGCTGCTGCTGCCGAAAGGGTCACCCCTGAACGGGTTGCTGAGATAGAGGAAGAGATCCACCATGATCTGATGGCCATGGTCCGTGCGCTCACAGAACAGGCAGGGGGTGCAGGCAAATATGTCCATCTCGGTGCTACCAGTTATGATATAGAGGACACTGCCACTGCGCTGATCTTCATAGAAGCCATAGAACAGCTCGAACAGAGCCTTGGCGCTCTTGCGACCACGCTGAAAAAACTCGCATTGCAGCACAAGGGCACGGTCTGCATAGGAAGGACACATGGCCAGCATGCCGTTCCGACAACCTACGGGATGAAGTTCGCATTATACTATCAGGAGCTGAAAAGGAACCAGGAACGCCTCTCCGAGGCTAAGAGACGCATCGCGGTAGGCAAGATGTCAGGAGCTGTCGGCACGATGGCGACATTCGGCAAGCACGGCCCGAAGATACAGGAGCTTGTCATGAAAGAGCTCGGTTTGGAAGAGGATCCTGTCACGAACCAGGTCGTCCAAAGGGACAGGCACGCAGAAGTGCTATGCGCCCTGGCCCTCACCGCAGCATTCATGGAGAAGATCGCGAAAGAGATCCGCAACCTCCAAAGGACCGAGATATGCGAAATATCCGAGCCGTTCTCTTCAAAGCAGGTCGGCTCATCGACTATGCCGCAGAAACGCAACCCGCACAAGAGCGAGCGCGTCTGTTCCCTCGCGAGGCTGGTCCGCGCCAACGCCATGACCGCGATGGAGAACATCTCGCTAGAACACGAGAGGGACCTCACCAACAGCGCGAACGAGCGTGCGATATTCGGCGAAAGCTTCATCTGCGTGGATTACATGGCTCTCCAGATGGCTAAGATACTGGATGGTCTGGTCTTCTATCCTGAGAACATAAAGCGCAATCTTGAGCTCACCCAGGGCCTGATAATGTCAGAGCGGGTGATGATACACCTGGTGGAGACAGGCAAGTTCGGCAGGCAGGATGCCCATGAGACAGTGCGCCAGCTCGCCCAGGAAGCGTTCTCCAAAGGCCGTCATCTCAAGGACCTGGTAATTGCGCAGAAACTGCTCACAAAGAAAGAGGCGGATGAGCTGTTCGACTATTCCACCTATATAGGGCATGCGAAGAAGATAGTTGAGGATGCGGTCAAGGACTGATTCCGTGCCTTCGTGGCTACCGTCCGCCCGCCGTCTCCTCAATCGAGCGGTTTTTATACCCTTTTGGAACTATGCTATTAACCTTGAATCGAGGGATACTCCATGGCTATCACTGGTGGCGCGAAGACGTATACAATAGCTTCTATAGCTGTCGGCATTGTGGGAGCCCTGCTCGCCTTCATCGGAGGCACCGCAGGCGTCGGCCCATTCGCCCTTATAGGCGGCCTACTGGCCGGACTGGGCTCGTTGTTCGGCGTGCTCTTCTGGCGCTATGGCTATCTGTTCATACCCCTTGTCACTGAAAGGGCCAAGATCGTCATGATGACCGACACAGGCTATGAGATCCCGCCATCCCAGGACGTCATAGTCAAGAACGTCAACGGCGTCTTCTATGCATCTGCCTTCATGGGCCTGAAGATATTCGAGTCAGCGACCGAGAAGTCTGCTGAGGAGAATATCGCCTACACGCAGTTCTTCGAAAGGGCTATATCCAACATCAAATACGTCACAAAGATCGCCTACATGCTTTTCGTGGAGGACGTGGGCGAGAAAAGGAAGATGATCGAGACCAAGAGAGCAGAAGCCCAGCTTAGGCTGGCCAGGGAAAGGGACAAGCCCCAGCCTGATGTGCTCAAGATGGACAAGTTCGAGAAGGAAGTCACCATCAGGGATGCTGAGCTCACACGCCTGATAAAGGGCGTGAAGCCCATGGGCATCATCGCCTATGCGCAGACCACTGCGGTCGGCCTGAGCAAGGATGCGGCCATAGCCGCGGCGCGCACCCAGTCCAACGAGCTGAGGACCGTGCTGGCGAACGCCCTGAATGTGGAAGTCGTCCAGCTAACTGGCGACGAGATGCTCAAGTGCTTCGAATGGGAGAAGTTCTTCCCGGTCACTGCCCAAGAGCTTGAAGAGAGTGTGGTCTGATGCCGATAGCAGGCAAGCTTAAGCTCGTCAAACTGCCAAACACGGCCATAGCCAGGCGCAGCATACTGGTCTACCCTCCAGAGCCGCCCATGGAGGTCCTTTTCAGTGACCCGACCAATGCCATCTATATCGGCAGGACCAAGATATTCAACGTCCCTTTCTACTGGAGCTTCGAGAACGTCGCCAACCCACACATCGCCGTGGTCGGCATATCAGGTTCAGGTAAGTCCTATTTCATCAAGACCTTCCTGCTCCGTTCAGCCTTTGTCTGGAACAGCAACGCCCTCATCATAGACTGGGCGGGCGAGTACAAGGACTGGGTTAAGCAGAGCGGCGGCAAGGTCATATCCCTGGGCAAGGGTTCCTATCTCAACCTGCTGGATCTGGGCGGCATGAAGCCCTATGACCGCATAAAACAGGTCATGAGGACCCTGGAGCTGCTAACAGACATCGCCAATTACCCTGAGCAGAGGCGGCTCACAGAGCAGGCCATAGAGAAGATCTACATAGAGGACAAGTTCAGGATGGATGCCAGGGAACAGAAGGACGAGCTGGGCAAGCCGCTCAGCCCCCCCACATTGAAGGACGTGGTCCGTGTGCTCACAGAGCAGGCTCAGGTAGGCTCCTACGAGTTCCCGGCTGAGCTGGAGAACGCGATATACAGGCTCAAGCAGTTCACCAAGTCCGGCGAGGACTTCTTCGCCCAGCAGAGCACAGTGAAGCTGGACGAGCTCGTCACATCAGGCCTCGTGGACCTGGATCTCTCAGGCCTTCCTGACGAGACATCCCGTGCCCTGGCCGCCCTTACCCTCCTGCAGTTCATCAAGGAGAAGATGAGGCTGGAAGGCGCGTCCAATGTCAAAGGGCTCAAACTGCTGATAGTGCTGGACGAAGCCTGGAAGATAGGCAAAGAGGAGAACAGCGACGCGGTCATGATCGTCCGTGAAGGCCGTAAGTACAACTTCGCCATGATAATCGCATCGCAGAACCCGACAGACATAAGCGAGGCCATATTCTCCAACGTCGGTACCACATTCATGCTCAAGGTCAAGTTCGAGAAGTTCCTGGACTATCTTCAGGGCTCTCTCAACTTCAGCGACTACATGCGCGACGAGATAAGCAGGCTGGGTGTCGGCCAGTGCGCCGTCAACCTATCGCTTACTCTCCCGACTCCGTACCCCTCGACATTCCTAATCAGCAAGATCGAGGGAGAGGAGCCGAGCAAGGAATACTTCCTTGACCTTAGCGAGGTTCTTACAGAAAAACAGAGGAGGGATGTTGCAGTGTCAAGAAGCGTATCGTTCCTTAAGGAGGATTTCAGGAGGAAGCTGCGCCAGTTCGGTCTGGCCGATGACAAGACTGAGGAACTCACCAAGATATTCGACAAGGGCAACCGCCGCATGGACGTGGTGTCGTTCGTCATCACTCTGGAACGCGACGGGATCGCCCGCAGGAACATCGGTGACTTCCTCAAGGACGCCGGCATAGATGATATCACGATCATCAACATCTTCGGCAAGGTCGACCTGAAGAAGAGCGGCGGTGTCGGGCGTGAGATAAGCCAGGTCATTCTCGAAGAGTAGAGGGATTTGCCATGAAAGTCTGTGTCGCTTGCCAAGCGAATGTGGAGAACAAGGCCGCGGTCCCGATCAAGGAGGATCGCATCATCCGGACCATAAGGGCCATAAAGAAATTTTTCGGAGTGGCCCAGATGAACGAGCTCTACGTATGCGAGGCCGATCTGCCGAAGCACATGGAGAGGCGGCGTTCCTTCGAGAGGACAATGCTTTTCGCAAGCATATTCGCAGGCCTCGTCATCATCCTCCTGCTATATTCCATCATAAGCTCAGGCAGGTTCGATGCCTGGGCCATGGTATCAGCGTTCGTGGTGGCCCTGTTCGTCCTGGCCCTGCCGTTATTCAGATACACGCCGGCCGTGGAACTGGGCATGGCTCAGCCACCCAAGCCTCCGCCTCCGGTGCCGATGCCTGAGCCAGAGGAACCCGAGGAGCCAGAGGAAAGGCCTGAAAGGCTGGCTAAAAAGAAGCCGAGAGCCAAGGCCAAGAAAAAGAGATGAGGTGTGACCAATGCCGCTTCCATTACCGACCGCAAAGTCTGTGAAAGCCCCTGCGATGCCAGGAGCACCAGCCCGCCCAGCCGGCGCAACAGAAGCGCCCCATCCCCCGCAGGTGGATGCCTTCAAGATAAAAGGCAAGCTCGTGAAGGGCAAGCCCAAGGACCTGGCCACGATCCTGCGTTCCATATCCTTCCTGGAGATCGCGCCGGAGAAGGACATCCTGAACGTGATATACGTGGAGAGCAGGGACATAGACAAGAACCCCTATCTCTTCTCCATAGTCAAGATAAAGGAGGACGAGGTCGAGGTCCTCTACACCATCCCTCCGGAGATCGGTCCCAAAAAACGCAGGGTGGACGTCATCCGCTACCTGCTCAACATCCTCTCCCTAATAGAATCCTATTACCAGGTGGACAACAAGACGCTTTATCAGTTGGTGGAGAATGCCATAAAGGAGCTCGCGGGCTCTGTGACCATGGACTACACCAAGCTCTACACAGCCTATGACTCGCTCAAGAAGGAGGTGGATGACTACCGCAAGAAGGTGGACCGCCTCACAGAGCAGAGCCAGGCGCTGACATCGCAGAATTACGAACTCAAGACACAGAATGACGAGTATAAGCTCAGGGTGCAGCAGCTGGAAGGGTTATCGGACGATGCCCTCAAGGCCAAGCTCCAGGAATGGGTATCCGAGCACAGCGGTTCCATAAACATCACGGAGTTCGCCAAGGTGTTCAAGGTGGCGGATGGCCGGGTAGAGGAGATGCTGAACAAGCTAGTGAACGAAGGATATCTGGAAGTCGTCCAGTAGTGTTACTATGGCAGGGATGGACGCGGCTATAAAGAAAAAGACCTACAGGTTCGAGCTCAGGAAGAAGTACCAGTACGTGAGCCACTATCGGACAAAGGAAAGGCCGCCCATAGAAAAGATAAAGGACATGCTCCGCAAGGTCCTCACTCCGAAGAAAGAGGAGAAGAAAGCCGAAGCGATGGTCTCTCAGGCTCCGCCCGGGGGTTTCAACTTCGTCGTCTTCGGTGCTTTCGTCTTCATAGCCATAATCGTGCTGGCCATAGGCTGGCTTTTCCTCAACACCCAAGCGTTCCAGGGCGCAGGCGTCTTCCAGCCGCCTTCTGAGAAGCCGGGCATAGAAAACACGATCGTGAGCGGCGATGTCCTCAGCGCAGGCGAAAGGGGAAGCCCGAAGAACGTGGCCGCGGTCTTCATAGACTATAACACGAGCAATCTCGTCAATTATTCCGTCATCATATCGACCTATGATCAGGAGCTGCCCTCCGAGGTGTTCATCCTCAACAGCGAGCGCTTCGAGGCCGGAATGTATCCTGACTTCATACGTTCTTTGCGCTCCAACCTGGCCAAGCGCAAGATAATACTCAACGAGATAACGCTGAAGCAGCTTGAGACGATCCCCAGTGGAGCGGTCGTCATAGTGCCGAGCGGCGTGATACCCATGGAAATGCTCGGCGTGAACAGCATGATAACCATGAACCACCTGGCTGACCGCGGCGTGGTCGTGGTATATATCGGCCAGCCGTTCAACAAGATGCTCAACGGGACCCTGGTGCAGACGACCCCGCAGGAGGTCCTACGATCGCTACCAGTGACATTCGATGAGAACATCCAGCTAGAGACTGACCCTGCGATGCACATCTTCCAGCCGCTCTACAGGGCTGCGCCGATAGGCGGTTGGGAGGGTGAAATGAAATACGGTTCGGTCAGCATCATCCGCAAAGGCGATGGCGCATTCGTTTTCCTGCCGCAGACCCTGGACGGGGGCTGGCGCGGCAACTACACAAGCGCAGCTGACGACGTCTCAACGATCGTATTCGACATCCCCTGGGCAGAGCCCAATGCAGCATCCAAGGAGTACCTGTTCGCCAACCAGTCGTTCTACGCAGGCGAGAGCTACTTCTTCTCAGATCAGTTCACGAATCCGAACGTCACTGTCAAGGTGGATTTCATAGGCTATTCATCAGCATCGGATTTCCCTGTGCGCGAGACTTTGTACACACGTCTTGAGAAGAAACGGAGCAATGATATGTTCATCGAGCAGGGCGGCACGGTCGTCCCCACCAACATAAGCGGCAGCGTCATCAGGATGAACGCGATGCTCCGCGAACCGAAGGCGGCGCAGCCCAACATGTTCCTTACAATAACCGACAGCAACGGCACAGAGGTTGAAAGCATCAGTCAGGGCAATGTCAACGTGCAGGCCGACAAGTCCTTCGATGTGCCGATATACGTGGACCGCGGCGAATACATAGTGAAACTGATGGATGATGAAAGCAATGTGTACACGCAGGCCTACATGAAAGTGGTGTCCGTAGACATCACATGGGCCGGCCAGGATCAGAAGAAACCATCCACCTATTACTTTGACATATCCATGGCCGGCCAGCCGTTCGAGCTCAAGGATGTGAGCGTGAGCGTCGATGGCGGCAAATACGGCACCTATAAGTTCACCGACACAACCCATATGGCTGTGGACATGAGCCGCTTCCTCGGTGATGCCTCCTTGCCTCTAGGTCAGCACACGTTCGAGTTCACTGCAGGCGGCCTCAAGACCACGGTGCCAGTCAGCCGCGCCGCAGCGAGGACCATATTCACTGAACCGCTTTTCTGGATCATGATCATACTGACAGGAGGCATAGTCGGCATAGGCGTGCTCTTCGCCAGGCAGGAGGCGATATATTTCTCCCTGGACGTCCCTGACTTCCCGCCAGTGGCCAGGACCAAGATACCCCTGGCTCCAGACACCATCCTGGGCATATTCGAGAAGATAAACGAGACATACAGGTGGCAGTGCACGCCTCTGGCGCCCACCGAGATAAAGAACGGCTTCAAGGACATATTCTACCAGGGCAAGCCGATATACATAACCGACTACAACGTGGAGTTCCTGCTGGACACCTTGGAGAAACACGGCCTGCTCAAGGAATCGCTCGGATATTACGGCCTCGCCAGCTGGGAGGAAAAGACCAAGCGTTCCATCGAATACCTGGCGCTGATGCGCCGCCTGCGCGATATCTGCGTCAACAATGCCATTCCCTTCACATTGCTTGGCGAATCCAAGGAGGCCGACAGCGTCCTCACTGTGGTCGGCCAGCAGATGTTCCTGCACTTCTACGAGAAGGGCGGCGATCCGAAGGAACTCCTGAAGAAGATCCTTTCGACAATCGGCAATGGCATATCCATAGTGGTTTTCAAGAACCCGGCCGATAAGAACAACTTCCAGACGCTCCTGAATTCCTCTGCGTCTGTGGCTCCTCTGATAACAAAGATGGAGCTCGATAGCAGCTCGCTGCTCCTCCTGACAGCAGAAGAGCTCGAGAAGATGCTGATAGAATTCAAGTCGATGTAATTAGAGATAGTCCAGTACGCCCTCGGCGTTCATGGCCATCTTCATGAACCTGGCCTCTGACAAACCGAGCCACCTATGCTCCACATGCTCGGACGACATCCGCACATCAAGCCCATCCGTCTGCCCTTTATAGACGATATAGACCGAGTGCTTCTCATCCTCGCCTTTTGGATAAGTGGCAGAGGTTATCATGACAAAACTAGCATCATGCGCTGTCAGGCCTGTCTCTTCCCTGGTCTCGCGGATGGCCGCATCCCTCGGATCCTCGCCCCAATCCACCCCGCCGCCTGGGAACTCCCAGAAGCCGTTTTCCCGCTTCAGAAGGAGTATCCTGTCCTTGTTGAAAAGGACCATGTAGACATTTAGCTCCTGTATCTTCATCAATACCCCTTTCGGGTGATAAGTCTAAAGCCTTTTCTCATGGAGCTCTGCCATCTTCTTCTCGTCTATGAACTCCAGGAGCCTATTACAGCGCTCGCACCTGAAATCAGTGCCTGCTGCGGATTCAAAATTGGTTATGCTCGACGTCCCGCAGGCAGGGCAGAAATAATAATCCACACCAGTGCCGGTGAGGGCGCTGAGCTTAGTCACCTGGCTGTTCGCCCACTTCTCCATCCTCTGATGGTTGAGCGTCCAGCTGTAGGAATACCATCCGGTTTCGCTGTCCTTTTCCCTCAGATAGTTGACTAGGCCCTCGTTATGCAGCCTGTTCAGGGTGGCACGGACATCGCTTATCTTTATCTTGAGCCTCTTGGCAAGCTCCTCGTCGCTATGGTTGCCGTAGAAGCTCCTGACGATGGCGAGCGCGTTTTCACCGCCTATCTCTATGAGGTTCTGCCTCACGGATGAATCACTGAGTACCGTGGATATCTTCTGTAGATGCTCTTTCTGGAGGATAGCAATCTCTTTCTCTGTGAGCTCCTTCTTGACTGGTTTCTCTGGCACCTTCGGAAGGGGCGCTTTGACCATGGTTTTGGGGGTCTTCACCTTGAGTTTGGTGGTCTTCCTGGCTTTGCCTGCCTTAAAGCTGCCTTTCATAGCCTTTCGGATGACCCTGGCAGGCTGACGAGCCGTAATCTTAGCCATCTTCCTCAGGCTAGCCTTGGACTTAGGAGCTTTACGCTTGAAAGCTACGACGTGTTTCTTGGACTTCTTCGTCAATTGTCGTGTCTTTTTAGCCTTATTTCTCTTGAACGTCACAGTATCACCCATTGCAACAAATACTATCATATTTGCTCATTCTTTATATTTAAATGTTTGGCTTTCCAGTCTTTCCGCGATCCTATGGCCCATTATGACCATCTTTTTGAGTTCCTCTGCGTCCGGCGGATCTATTGCGTCTATCTGCCTTAGGCGGTTCTGGTACTTCCTATAAGCCTTTATGGCGGCTGCATAAGCATCCCGTATGTGCACGTCCGTGATCTTCCTGCCCATCTCCCGTTTCTCTATCTTCTTGAGGCTTTCTTTCGGCGAGAACACCCTGATATTGAGCCTGGCCGCTATCTTCTGGACGAAATGCGATGCAGGATGGGTATCAGACGCCACCAGGACGGGCACACCGACTTCCGAGATTATCTCGACCATCTTTTCGTCGCTGGCCTCCTTGACGCATCCGCTCGCCACCAGCGCGCCTTTCAGGTCCAGGATTGCATAGCCGGTCTTTATCCCTGGATCTATGCCGACGATGATATGGATCCGCTCACCGTCCAGCACCAAGCAAGCGGTATATGTCCAGGGTCCTCTTGGCGCTCTTTTCTATGGAATATCCTAACGCTGTCTTCCTGGCTTCTTTGCCCATCCTCTCCCTTAGCGCAGAATGGGTAAGCAGTTTTGCCATGGCCCGTGCCAGGCAATCGGTATCACCGGGCTTCACGAGGATGCCGTTCCTCCCGTCCTTTATTATGTCCTTGGGTCCCAATCTTCCAACGCCTATAACGGGTACTCCGGCATACATGGCCTCCACGAAGGTGAGGCCGAACGTCTCGCTATCAGATGCGGATGCGAATACATCCGCGCAGCAATATGCCGCACCCAGGTCCTTGTCCTTCACGTATCCTGTGAATATGATATTCTTTATGCCAAGCCCGCCTGCGATGTTCCTGAACCCTTTCAGGTATGGCCCTCCGCCAGCGACCACCAGGAGACGATCCCGCCTCTCGATGCTCCTGAAAGCCTCCAGCAGCACGTCCAGCCGTTTCTCGAAGCTGATCCTGCCCAGGTAGAGCACCACTTTTTTCCCTGCAGTTATGCGGTGCGTCTTCCTGAACGCCATAACCTCCTTCTTCGTGCATTTCAGCTTGGCCAGGTCTATGCCGTCGGGAAGATGCACGACGTTGTCCATGCCATAGGAGCGCAGCTCTGCCACGAGCTCGTGGGTAGGCGCGGTGACCACATCTGCCATGCCGAACGTGTGCTTGACGAACTTCTTCGCCGTGAACTGGGTGGCCTGGCGCAGCACCCCTGGCAGCTTGCCGCTGAGGAGGTGCGGTACGTAATCCGGATAATGAGTGTGATATGTCGCCACGGTCGGTATCCGCTTCCTTTTGGCCGCCACTATGCCCTGCAGGCCGAGGTTTATGGGCGCATGAGCATGGACCACATCTGGTTTTTCCTTCCTCAGGAGGTCGCTTACCCTCTTATAATTCATGGAAGCTATTCGGTAGCCCTCGTAGAATGGGAAAGGCGAGGAAGGTATCCACCAGATTCTGAACCGTGGCGAGACCTGCTCCATCCTGAGGCGGCCTTCTCCAGGTGCGAAAAGGACCACATCGTGCTCCTTGGACAGCACCCTGATGGCATCAGAGATGTAGATGCTGACGCCGTTTATCTGCGGCAGGTAGGTATCTGTGAAAAGCGCGATTTTCATTCAATCGCCTGCACAGCAGTCAGCCCTCATCGCCGCCGTTGGCTGTGGTATCCGTTTCGTTGCCCCCTGTCTGATTCCCATCGCTGCCGTCGTTCTTGTCTATGTAGTTGAGGAACTCGTTCATGTCCACGCCGCTATCGTTGCCTCCATCTACCGTAGTATCAGTCTCGTTGCCGCCACTGGCCGCTGTGTCGGTCTCATCGCCCCCAACAGTCTGATTTCCGCTCTGGTCAGGCGCGTGGGGCGTGGAAACATTGATGCATGTCTGCACCTTGGACGCATTCTGGATCCTAGCGCAATAAGAGCTGTCCTCATTCACATCTGCCAGCACGCCATAGCAGTCGTCTTTGAACGACTGGTCGGATATGGCCGTGCATATGGTCTCGTCCTTGGTGTACGGGACTATGGACAGCAGGCATAGATTTCTCCTCGCACCGCCCAATTCGCAGATGTCTTTCCTCTGCAGCTTGAGGGCGATCTCGGATACGCATTTATCCCTATCATCGCCCTGCTTGTCGGTGTGGCAAGTCGCCAGATCGATCCACCACTCTCTTTCTTGCCTGAAGACCTCCACTGCATCGCCGACAAGCTCTGCCGGCGGCGTTATGGCCGTGGTGGCGTTCTCCCTGAATGAAAGCACCCTCATGACGCGGGTGTTGTTGATGCCTTTATCGTACCATCTGAGCGTGGTGTCATAAGCCAGGCCGTTCTCAGCTATGCACCTGGTCACATAATAGAGCTTGGGCGAGTCTGCGCCGATTCCATATTTGGCCGCATCGCCTACGGTAGCGTTGGTGTAGTCTATGACATAGCTCAGCTGCTTGCAGGCCACTGAACCTACGCTCGAATCCACGATCCCGGTATCGAGCTGCAGATATTCCTTGTCAAGCAGGGTCTGGAGATCGCTTTCTGCCTTAGCTAGATTCGTATCGTTGAAGAACTTGGATCTCGCGAAGCTTATGTAGTTCTGCATCTCAGCGTCCTGCTGGATTGAAGTGCACGATTCGTTGATCGGGTATCTTATGCAGAATATGGTGTCATTCGGCAGCAGGTAGACCTTCTTGGTGGAGAGCGCATTCTGTATCTCGATAAGTTCGCTGCCGCCGGATCTGGTGAGCAAGTAAGTGGTCTTGTACCCGTTCATAGTCTCGCTGTAGGAATAGGTGTAATCCCCAAGTCCTTTGCCGAATCCCGCGCTTTTCATGAGAAGCGTTTCAGTTTCATTGCTGGGCTGAATCGGCTGGGCCGTCGTTGACATGACGTATAATGCTACTGCCACAAGCAGCGCTGCCAATAACAATAATTTATGCTGGTATTCCATCTGCACTCCACCTCTTCAGTTTGTCTAGAAGTAAAATCTTATTAAATACTTCTCCCGATGTCATACACATGGATTTTGTACCAAAGAAGGTATTCTTCACGAAAGGCGTTGGCAGGAGCACCGAACAATTGACTTCATTCGAGCTCGCTCTTCGCGATGCAGGCATCGCACCATATAACCTGGTCACGGTATCGAGCATCATGCCTCCTGGCGCTCAGATAGTCTCCAGAACAGAAGGCCTCAAGGAGCTCAAGAACGGCCAGGTGCTATTCGTTGTCATGTCACGCATAGCCTCCAACGAACCGAACCGGTTGCTCGCAGCATCGGTAGGCTGCGCGATCCCCTCGGAAAAAGAGATGTACGGCTACCTGAGCGAACACCACAGCTTCGGCCAGACAGAAGAGAAGGCAGGCGAATACGCAGAGGACCTGGCCGCTTCCATGCTTGCATCCACCCTTGGCATGGAATTCGACACGGAGAAGGCGTGGGATGAACGCGAACAGTACTTCAAGATGAGCGGCAGAATCGTCCGCACGACCAACACAACGCAGTCAGCCATCGCTGACAAGACCGGCAAATGGACTTCGGTCATCGCCGCAGCCGTTTTAATACTATAATGGTATATGGAACTATCAAGGTGATTTAGCATGGGATTCTGGGATTCTATACTTGGAAGCGATAAGTCCTCTGAAGCACCCGTAGGTGTCAAGACATCAAATCCGTTCAACGTGACCATAGCGTTCGCGCCTCTGCGCCTGTCCGCCAAGGCCAAGAGCTCGGTGAACCTGCTGGTCAAGGTGAAGAACATCTCAGATTCCCCGCAGCTCGTATCTGTGGATGCATTGCTGCCCAAGGATGCGCTGCTCGGCTTTGATCCTGCCTGCATAAACAAGGCTGCCGAGAAGCGCGTCGGAGAGCTCAAAGCAGGGGGCGCGATCGAAGTGCACATCCCCATGTGGTCCAGCAGCCAAACAAAAGAAGGCAACTATCCTGTCGAAGTGACCGTGTTCTCGCACTACATAAACTACGAGAAGGTGCTCAGCTACATCAAAAAGAGCACGTCGATAAGGGCTGTCTAGCCTTCCAGGCTATTCTTCAATTCTTCTATCGCCTTGGCGACCTTCATCCCTTTCTCTGTCAGTTTCACGATCCTTTTCTTGCCCTTGGGCTCTATTGTTACGAAGCCGCCTTTCTGGAGCCGGGACACCAGCTTGGTCACATACACATAAGTGATGTCGCTGCTTTTCGCCAGCTTCGATAAGTGCCATGGCGTCTCACTGTCGCGCAGCACGGTCATTATACGGCAGGGTTTCGGACGCGCGAACATGGAGAACATGACGCCCTATATCGTCCGCTGGTTTTAAAAGCTATCATTTACGACGTACCACCGACGATACCTTTATAAAATATACCTCGGTGATAAGGGGTGCAATCAACAAACGCTCCCGCGGGGGGGCATAAGAAGGTGACAACATGGGACAGAAAATCGGAAGCGAAAAGATCTCTAGGGAAGACGGATACCTGTACTTTGTAGGCAAGGATGGCTATGTCTGGGCAGCTCCTATGAAGCACAACAAGAAAGGGAGGAAAAAGAAAGTAGGCGGCGAGAAGATCTCCAAGGAAAGCGGATTCATGTACTACCTTGGCAAAGACGGATATGTATACAAGGCGAAGCTGAAGAACTCATAAACAGCTTCATCTTTTTTTTCTTTCCTATTCTTTTTTAAATCAAATCCTGCCAATTCTTTTCAATCTACTTATATTGAGGTGGACAAATGCGTATAGTGATATCGGAATCCAGCGGAAAAAGTTACCAGGTCGAGCTCGCGAAGGACAAGGAGTCCAGCCTAGTCGGCAAGAAGATAGGCGACGAGCTGGACGGCAACCTGGTCGGCGCAGCGGGTTATACCCTTGAGCTGACCGGCGGAAGCGACAACAGCGGCTTCCCGATGCGCGTGGAAGTGCACGGCTCTGCGAAGAAGCTCGTGCTAACCAGCGACGGGGTGGGCTTCCATGCCAAGGACAAGGGCGCGAGACGGAGGCGCTATATGCGCGGCAACACCTACTCAGCCGAGATAATCCAGGTGAACGCCAAGGTGAAAGCGCCTGGCGCAGTGCCCCTGGAGCAGCTCTTCCCGAAGGCTGAGAAGAAGGAGACCAAATGATGCAGGCTGAGATGAACATCGGCATGCTCGGGCATGTCGACCATGGCAAGACCACCCTCACCAAAGCGCTCACAGGCAAATGGACCGACACGCACAGCGAGGAGATAAAGCGGGGGATATCCATCCGCCTCGGTTACGCCGACGCCTACATATACTACTGCTCAAAATGCGATCTTTATTCCCCTGATGCCAAGTGCCCAAAATGCGGCGGCAAGTCCAAGCTCGCCAGGAAGCTCTCCATCGTGGACGCACCTGGCCATGAGACGCTGATGACCACAGTAATAGCGGCTACCAGCATCCTGGACGGCGTGCTTTTCCTAATCGCGGCCAACGAGCCATGCCCGCAACCCCAGACGACCGAGCACCTGCTCGTGCTGAATTCCACAGGCATAAAGAACGTCATAGTCGTCCAGACCAAGATAGACCTGGTCACCAAGGAGAAAGCCATAGAGAACTACAAACAGATAAAGACATTCCTGAAGGGCAGCGTGGCAGAGAACGCGCCTATCATACCAGTATCTGCCAATGCCGGCCTCAACATGGATGTGCTGCTCAAGAAGATAAACGACGTCATGAAACCCCAGCCGCACGATGAAAAGGCCCAGCTGAGGATGTACGTGTCGCGCTCATTCGATGTCAACCGGCCCGGTGCAACCATCAAGGACCTGAAGGGTGGAGTCCTAGGGGGCTCCATAGTCCAGGGCGTGCTGAAGGTTGGGGACGAGATAGAGATAAAACCCGGTATCGTCCGCAAGGAAGGTGGGAAGCCCATCACTGTGGCATGCAAGGCCCAGAGCCTGATGGAGGAGACCGAGGTCCTTGAAAGCGCCAAACCAGGAGGGCTTGTGGCAGTGGCGACAACTCTTGATCCGTCGCTCACCAA
Organism: Candidatus Iainarchaeum sp.; assembly: GCA_028713495.1. Classification (GTDB taxonomy): domain Archaea; phylum Micrarchaeota; class Micrarchaeia; order Anstonellales; family Bilamarchaeaceae; genus Bilamarchaeum. The sequence continues at coordinate 812 of JAQTOF010000001.1, read as the reverse complement.
ATCCGATGCCCTAGTCGGCTCTGTTGTCGGAAGGAAAGGGGAAGTTCCTGACCCGGTCGATACGCTCAACGTGAAGTACAGCTTATTGGAGCGGGCCGACATACAGAACGTACCACTGCGCGAGAACGAGCCAGTGGTCGTGAACATCCACACTTGCACAGGGGTAGGATTGCTGGCCAAGCTCTCAAAGGGCGTAGCCACCATAAAGCTGAAGAAGCCGGTAGTGGCCTACAAGGACATGCATGTAGCTCTTTCCAGGAAGATGGGCCAGAGATGGCGCCTGAGTGCCTGGGGCAAAGTGGTTTAGTTAGAATCTTGCTTCTGTCTTATCTTAGAAAGTTTGATAAATCGTATTAACTGTAAGTTTTTGATCAAACTTTTTACTAAAAAGTTTGTGCTGGGGTCGCCTAGTCCGGTAGGGCGAAAGGTTGCTAACCTTTTGCGCGCAAGCGTCCGGGAGTTCAAATCTCCCCCCTAGCGTTGTTCTTTTTTAGGAAAAAAGAACCAAAAACTAGCTTGCTAATTATTGCCTGAGCCCTTCAGGGAAGTAGTCGAATTTCAGTTGCTCATTCACTATCAGCACGTCCATCTGCCTGATGATGTTGCCATACTGGCCTTCCAGGTTAGATAAGAAAATATCCAGCTCAGCATTGGTCCTGTAGGCGCAGGTGAAGACGATGCCGAGCTCGCCTGCGGTCCTGAAGGCGAACTTCACATTCTTATTCCCTGTCAGATACGCACCCAAGCTCTTCAATCTCTCTTCTGAAACAGCAGAGAGCCTAAGCATGACTGTATAGCACTGGAATCCCGCC